>NZ_POUD01000010.1 GCF_003236395.1 Nonomuraea aridisoli
CCCGCCCGACGCCGCCGCCGAGCCCGTACCGGCGAACACCCCTGACAGAACGGCCAGCACGACCAGAATCGCCCTCATGGGACCACCTCCGGTGGTGTTACACCGCAGGCGCTCCCGAGGTTCCAGCCGGTTCGGCCGGATGGCGCGCCGTTCGGCGGCGTGGCGCGCACAATGGAGGCGAGGGCGAGAATTCGGCGAGGAGCGAGGAGGCCTGCGCCGTGCCCGCCGCCGGACATGACCACCTGACCGCGATGCTGGATGTGCTGGTGTACGAGAGCATCGTGGTCGCCTGGCGGCGGACGCCGCCCGGTGGATACCTGATCGTCTCGCATGAGGGCGAGGAGATCAGGCTGTCCCTCTCCCAGGCAGAAATGTGGGCCAGAGGCGCTTTCGCCGTCTATCTCGCGCTGGTCGACCAGCGCCGTATCCACCCCCGCATTCCCGGCGCCAAATAATTGACGCCTGCCATATATCCAGGCAAAAGAAAAGCGGGAGAGCAGAAACCGCTCTCCCGCCTTTTTCCGACCGCCGGCGCCGGTCCCGGCCACCGGCCGCCCGAGGCGCACCGCCCCGGAAAGAGCGATCAGGACTGCTGGTTGGTCATGAGCTCCGAGATCTTCCACTCTTCGCCGTCCCGAGTGAGCACGAACAGCTCCCGGTGGGTCTCGTCGTCCTGCTTGCTCGTCGCGCGGACGACGGCGTTCTCCTGGCCGGCCGTACGCGCCTCGTCGATGGTGTGCGTGGCGCCTTCCTGGCCCTGCGCCTGCTCCTGGTACAGCCGGCGGATGGCCTGGGTGCCCTCGGCCGTCGGCTCGCCGTTCCAGGCGACGACCGCGTCGTCGGAGAAGGAATCGACGATTTGGTCGACGTTTCCGGACTTCAGGGCGTTGAAGTAGTTCTGGATGGCCGTACGGGGATCCGTCGCCGGGGCCTGGTCCGTCGGCGACATGTCCGGCGACATGCCGGGCGATTCCATCTCGGTGGGCGCGGGTGGGCTCGCGGCTCCTTGCATCGCCTGCGTGGTCCCCGCGGAGCAACCCGCGACGAGGAGGGCGGGGACTATCGCGGCCAGCAGGAGTGCCCTGCGCTGAGAGTTCTTGCTCATGGCCGCTTGATGCCCGCACCAGTCCGCTACGAATGCCCGGTTTAGGCACTTCGCACAACGCCTTTACTCGCCAGTACTCACCATCACGGCTTACTGAAATTGGCGAGACCGTTCAGAGCTTCGATCGTTGCGCAACCGAGACCGGCGATCATGGTCGCGGGGATACCGTCCATCCAGTGCCGCGAACCCAGCCGAACTCCGAGCCACTCCCCAACCGCGAAGACGCCGAACGCTGCGAAAGCGTGGATTCCGGACGGCGTTGCGTGCTTCCCGCGGCCCACCGCGGCCCGCACGTCTATCCCCCGCTGGAGACGGACCCGGTGTAGGGACGCGCCCGAGCCTAACCCGCCGCCGCCACCGCGCGCAGCTCTTCAAAGAAACCCGCCGGTCGCCGCACGTTCACCTCCACTAGCCCGTCCCTCACCCGTACGGCGTGGACGGGCACCGACACGCCCTCCTCGTCCAGGCATCGCCCGGTGACCAGGGAGAAGACCTGCTTGTGCAGCGGCGAGGCGACCGTCGGCTCGCCCTTCCTGGTGCCGACGATGCCGCGCGAGAGCACGTACGCGCCACTGAACGGGTCGAGGTTGTCGAGCGCGTGCAGGTCGCCGTCGTAGGTGCGGAAGACGGCGACCTGCACGCCGTCCACGAGGGCGCAGACCCCCCGCTCGGGCGCCAGCGCGTCGTAGGCGCAGATCCGGGTCCAGCTCATCGGGCCATCACCGGCTTGATCTGGCCGCGCTCGCTGGCGAACACGATCGACGGGTCGGGCACGCCGGGCGCGTTGACGAAGCTGACGAACCTGCCCAGCTTCTCGGGGTCGTCCAGCGTGGCCCGCCACTCGTCGGCGTACGTGGCGACGTGGTGCTCCATCTGCGCGTCGAGGTCGGCGCAGATGCCGAGCGAGTCCTCCATGATGACCTCCCGCAGGTAGTCGAGGCCGCCGTCGAGCGACTCCAGCCACGCGGCGGTGCGCTGCAGCCGGTCGGCGGTGCGGATGTAGAACATCAGGAACCGGTCGATGGTCCTGATCAGCTCCTCGGTGCTCAGGTCCTTGGCCAGCAGGTCGGCGTGGCGGGGTTTGAAGCCGCCGTTGCCGCCGACGTACAGGTTCCAGCCCTGCTCGGTGGCGATGATGCCGAAGTCCTTCGAGCGGGCCTCGGCGCACTCGCGGGCGCAGCCGGAGACGGCCGACTTGAGCTTGTGCGGCGAGCGCAGCCCCCGGTAGCGCAGCTCCAGGGCGATGGCCATGCCGACCGAGTCCTGCACGCCGTAGCGGCACCAGGTGGAGCCGACGCACGACTTCACCGTGCGCAGCGCCTTGCCGTAGGCGTGCCCCGACTCGAACCCGGCCTCGACCAGCCGCCGCCAGATCTCCGGCAGCTGCTCGATCCGGGCGCCGAACAGGTCGATGCGCTGCCCGCCGGTGATCTTCGTGTAGAGGCCGAAGTCGCGGGCAACCTCGCCGATCACGATGAGCTTCTCGGGCGTGATCTCGCCGCCGGGGATGCGCGGCACGACCGAGTACGTGCCGTTCTTCTGGATGTTGGCCAGGAAGGCGTCGTTGGTGTCCTGGAGGGCGGCGCGCTCGCCGTCGAGCACGTGCCCGTTGTGCAGCGAGGCGAGGATCGAGGCGACGGCCGGCTTGCAGATGTCGCAGCCGCGGCCCTGCCCGTGCTCGGCGATGAGCTCGGAGAACGTCGTGATGCCGCGCACCCGTACGATGTCGAACAGCTCGGCCCGCGAGTACGCGAAGTGCTCGCACAACGCCTTGCTGACCTCGACGCCCGACTTCTCCAGCAGCTGCTTGAGCATCGGCACGCAGCTGCCGCAGGTCGTGCCGGCGCGGGTGCAGCCCTTGATGCCGGGCACGTCGGTGACGCCCTGGTCGGCGATGGCGGTGCGGATGTCGCCCGCGCACACGTTGTTGCAGGAGCAGACCTGCGCCTCGTCGGGCAGGTCGAGGGTGGCGCCCGCCCCGCTGAACAGCAGGTCCGACGGCGCGGCCGGCAGCTCCTTGCCCACGAACGGCCGCAGCGCCGTGTACGGCGAGGCGTCGCCGACGCAGATGCCGCCGAGCAGCGTGCGCGCGTCGTCGCTGATGAACAACTTCTTGTACACGCCGCCCACGGGGTCCATGTAGGTGACGTCGAGCGCCCCGTCCATCGCCCCGAACTGCGCCACCTCGACGCCGAGCAGCTTGAGCTTCGTGGACATGTCGGCGCCCTCGAAGGCCGCCGTGCCGCCCATGATCCGATCGGCCGCGACCTCGGCCATCGTGTTGCACGGCCCGACCAGCCCGTAGACCATGCCGCCGGCCAGCGCGCACTCGCCGACTGCGTAGACGGACGGGTCGGAGGTGCGCATCGCGGAGTCGACCACGATGCCGCCCCGCTCGCCCACGTCCAGCCCGCACGCCCTGGCCAGCTCGTCGCGCGGCCTGATGCCCGCGGAGAAGACCACGACCTGCGCCTCCAGCAGCGTGCCGTCGGGCTTGCGCAGCCCGGCGACGCGGCCGTCCGGGCCGGTGACGACCTCCTGGACGCCCGAGCCGGCGTGCACGCCCAGCCCGAGGGACTCGATGTGCCCCTTGAGCACCGAGCCGCCGCCCTCGTCCACCTGGCGGGGCATCAGCCAGGGGCTCATCTCGACGATGTGCGCCTTGAGCCCGAGCGCCCGCAGCGCGTCGGCGGCCTCCAGCCCGAGCAGCCCGCCGCCGACCACGACGCCCTCCACGGCGTCCTTGGCGGCCGCGCGGATGGCGTCGAGGTCCTCGATGGTGCGGTAGACGAAGGCGTGCTCGGCCCCCGGCACCGGCGGCACGAACGGCGCCGACCCGGTGGCCAGCACGAGCACGTCGTACGGCTCGGCCCCGCCGTCGGCGGTGACGACGTGCCTGGCCTCCCGGTCGACGGCGGTGACCCGGGTGGCGAGCCGCGTCACGATCCCGCCGGGCACCGCGTACGTGAGCTCGTCGGCGCTCGTGCCCGACAGGTAGGACGTCAGGTGCACCCGGTCGTACGCCGGGCGCGGCTCCTCCCCGATGACGGTGACCCGCCCGTCGAACCCCTTGCCGGCGAGCGTCTCGACGAACCGGTGAGCCGCCGGCCCGTACCCCACGACGACGATCCTCATACCGAGATTCCCTCCTGCTCGCAGAGCCATCCGACAATGCCCTCCACCGCGTCGCGGCAGGTGCCGCAGCCGGTCGTGGCCCGGGTGGCGGCGGCCACCCCGGCCACGTCGCGCGCGCCGGCCTCCCAGCACGCCCTGATCTGGCCCTTGGTCACGTTGTTGCAGTGGCAGACCTTGGCCGCGTCCGGCATCAGCGTCGGGCTGTCGGTCACCGGCGCCGACCCGAGCCCGGGGAACAGCAGCCCGGCGCGGTCGCCCGGCACCGGCGCGCCGCGGTCGAAGAGCTGGGTGAGCGTGCCGACGGCGTCGCTCTCGCCCAGCAGGATCGCGCCGACCAGGCGGCCGTCGCGGATGACGAGCTTGCGGTAGGTGCCGCGGGCCCGGTGGCTGAAGCGCACCACCTCGGCGTGCTCCTCACCGAGCTGGGTCTCGCCCATCGCGGCCAGTTCGACGCTCTTGGCCTTCAGGCGGGTGACCAGGCGGGAGCCGCGGTAGAGGGCCTTGCCTCCGGTGATGACGTCGGCGGCCACGGCGGCCTGCTCCCAGGCGGGCGCGACCAGGCCGTAGACGGTGCCGTCGTGCTCGGCGCACTCCCCGATCGCGAAGATCGACGGGTCGTCGGTACGCAGCTCGTCGTCCACGACGACGCCGCGGCGGACCTCCAGCCCGGCCTCGGCGGCGAGGTTCGTGACGGGGCGCACCCCGCAGGCCAGCACGACGAGGTCGGCCTCGACCAGCTCGCCGGTGTCGAGCCGGACGCCGTCGTCGTCCACGCCGGCGGCGCTGACGCCGGTGCGGGTCTGGATGCCGAGCCCGGCCAGCGTCTCGCCGAGCACCTCGCCCGCCTCGACGTCGAGCTGGCGTTCCATGAGGTGTCCGGCCAGGTGCAGCAGCGTGACGGGCAGGCCGCGCCCGGCCAGGCCGCGGGCCGCTTCGACGCCGAGCAGCCCGCCGCCGATGACCACGGACTGACGGGCCTTCTCCGCCGCCCCCAGGATGCGTTCGCAGTCGTCGAGCGTGCGGAACGGGATGGCCCGCTCCACGCCCGGGATCGGCGGCACGATCGCGTCGCTGCCGGTGGCCAGCACCAGCAGGTCGTACGGCTCGCGCCGGCCGTCCTCGGTGACGACGTGCCGGGTCTCGCGGTCGATGTGCGCGACCGCGCTGCCGAAGACGGCGGTGACGCGGTTGGCGTCGTACCAGGAGGCGTCGAGGAGGCGCACCTGCTCGGGCCTGGAGCCGCCGGCCAGCACGTTCGACAGCAGCACCCGGTTGTACGGCCGGCACGACTCCGCGCCGAACACGGTGATCCTGATGTGCGGGTCCCGGGCACGCACCTCGCTGACCAGCCGGGATCCGGCCATTCCGTTGCCCACGACGACGAGTCTCATGACAACCTCTCCACCCTGACCGCGCACACCTTGAACTCCGGCATCCGCGACGTGGGGTCGAGTGCCGGGTTGGTGAGCCGGTTGGCGCCCTCCCAGTGGAAGGGCATGAACACGGTGTCGCGCCTGATGGCGTCGCTGATCCTGGCCACGGCCTTGGTCTCGCCCCTCCTGCTGGTGACGCGCACGACGTCGCCGGCGGCGATGTCGAGGTGTTCGGCGAGGTCCGGATGGAGCTCGATGTACGGCTCGGGCGCGGCCCGGACGAGCGGCTCGATCCTGCGCGTCTGGGCGCCGCTCTGGTAGTGGGCGAGCACCCGGCCGGTGCTCAGGTGGACGGGGTAGTCGTCGTCGGGCTCCTCGTCCGCCGGCCGGTGCTGCACCGGTACGAACCGGGCGCGGCCGTCCGGGGTGGCGAAGGAGTCGAGGAACGGCCGGGGCGTGCCGGGGTGCTCCGGCGACGGGCACGGCCAGAAGACGCCGGTCTCGTCCGCGATCCGCTCGTAGGTGATGCCGGAGTAGTCGGCGGGGCCGCCCGCGCCGGCGCGGCGCAGCTCGTCGAAGACCTCGCCGGGGTCGGTCGCGAAGCGGTGGCCGAGCCGTTCGGCGAGCCCGGCGATGACGTCCAGGTCGCTGCGCACGCCCGGGGGCGGCGCGACGGCGCGGCGGCGCAGCAGGACGCGGCCTTCGAGGTTCGTCATGGTGCCGGTCTCCTCGGCCCACTGGGTGACGGGGAAGACCACGTCGGCCAGCACGGCGGTCTCCGACATGACGACGTCGCAGGCCACCAGCAGGTCGAGGGCGCCGATGCGGGCGGCCACGCGGTCGGAGCCGGGGGCCGAGACGATCGGGTTCGACCCGAACAGCAGCAGCGCCTTCGGCCCTTCCGGGGTGCCGAGGGCGTCGAGCAGCTCGTACGCCGACCGCCCCGGCCCAGGGATGTCCTCGGCCGCGATCCCCCAGACGCCGGCTACGTGCTCGCGGGCCGCCGGGTCGTCGATCTTGCGGTAGCCGGGGAGCTGGTCGGCCTTCTGCCCGTGCTCCCGGCCGCCCTGCCCGTTGCCCTGCCCGGTCACGCAGCCGTACCCGGAGCCGTGGGTGCCGGGCAGGCCGAGCGCGAGGGCCAGGTTGATGAACGCGGTCACCGTGTCGGTGCCCTTGGCGTGCTGCTCGGCGCCGCGCCCGGTCAGGACGTACGCGTTGCCCGCGGCGGCCAGGGCTCGGGCCGCCTGCCGCATCCGGTGGACGGGCACGCCGGTGATCCGCTCGACCCGCTCGGGCCACCAGGAGGCCAGCGACGTGCGCACCTCCTCGAACCCGGTGGTCCTGGCGGCGACGTACGCCTCGTCCACCAGGTCCTCGGCGACGGCGAGGTGCAGCAGGCCGAGGGCCAGGGCCAGGTCGGTGCCGGGCGCGGGCTGCAGGTGCAGCCAGGCCATCTTGGCCGTCGGGGTGCGCCGCGGGTCGACGACGATCAGCCGCGGCCCCGACAGGTGGCGGACGAACGGCGGCATCGTCTCGGCGACGTTCCCGCCGGCCAGCAGCACGACGTCCGCCTCGGCGAGGTCCGTGATGGGGAACGGCATGCCGCGGTCCATGCCGAACGCCCTGATCGAGGCGGCGGCGGCCGAGGACATGCAGAAGCGGCCGTTGTAGTCGATCTGGCTGGTGCCGAGCGCGACCCTGGCGAACTTGCCCAGCGCGTACGCCTTCTCGTTGGTCAGCCCGCCGCCGCCGAACACGGCCACGGCGTCGGGGCCGTGCTCGGCACGGAGTGCGGAGACCCGGTCGGCCACGTAGTCCAGCGCGACGTCCCAGGCGACGGGCTCGCCGTGCAGGAGGGGCGTGGTCAGGCGCTCGCCGTTGGTGAGCAGCTCGCCCGCCGTCCACCCCTTCTGGCACAGCGCGCCCGAGGCGTTGGCCGGGATGTCGGTCCTGGGAGTGATCACCAGCCCTGTGCCGCTCCCCGGGCCGATCCCTGTGCCTATCTCCATGCCACACTGCAGGGCGCAGTACGGGCAGTGCGTCTTCACCGGCTCGCTCATCCGATCAGACCCTGGCGTAGGCGAGGCTGGCCACGACCCTGGCGCCGACCTTGCGGGTGTAGCACCACCAGGTCAGGGCGAAGCAGCAGGCGTAGAAGGCGCAGAAGGCGAGGAAGGCCGGGCCGGGGGTGCCGGCCGCGGCGAACGACATGCCGAACGCCCGGTTGATGAGGAACCCGCCGAGCGCTCCGACGGCCGAGATGATGCCGATGGCGGCCGAGGCCTGGCGTTTGCCGTACATGAGGGCCTCCTCGCCCTCGCCGCGCTCGGCGACGGCCTTGGCCTGGAAGATGGCCGGGATCATCCGGTACGTCGAGCCGTTGCCGATGCCGGAGGTGAGGAACAGGACCTGGAAGGCCAGGAAGAACAGCCAGAAGTTGCCCGACCCCGCCGCGAGCCAGACCAGCAGCACGCCGCCGCCCATCGCGGCGAAGTTCCACAACGTGACGGGCGCGCCGCCGAGCCGGTCGGCCAGCCAGCCGCCGACCGGCCGGATCAGCGACCCGATGAGCGGCCCGGCGAAGGCCACCGCGGCGTACGGCGCGTCCGGGAAGAGGCTCTGGCTCAGCAGCGGGAACGCGGTGGAGTAGCCGATGAACGAGCCGAACGTGCCGATGTAGAGGAACGACATGATCCAGGTCTGGGCCTTGCCCGCCACCGCGAGCTGCTCGCGCGGGTTCGCCTTGGCACTGGTCAGGTTGTCCATGAACGCCCAGGCGCACACGGCCGCCACGACGATGAACGGGATCCAGAACCACCCGGCGGCGGCCAGCCCGAGCGAGCCGATCACCAGCGGCATGACGAGCTGGACGGAGCTGACGCCGATGTTGCCGCCGGCAGCGTTCAGCCCCAGCGCGACGCCCTGCTTGTGGCGGGGGTAGAAGTAGGTGATGTTCGCCATGCTGGAGGCGAAGTTGCCGCCGCCGACCCCCGCCAGCGCCGCGATCACCAGGAACATCCAGTACGGCGTCCCCGGCTCGTTGACCGCCACCCCGAGCAGCACCGCCGGGATCAGCAGCAGCAGCGCGCTGGCCACGGTGAAGTTGCGCCCGCCGAACCGCGCCGGCCCGAACGTGTACGGCACCCGCAGCACCGAACCGATCAGGTTGGGCAGCGCGACGAGCCAGAAGAGCTGGTCGGTGGAGAACTCGTACGATCCCAGCCGGGTCGCCACGATGCTCCACAACGTCCACACGGTGAAGCCGAGGTGCTCGGCCAGGATAGAGAAGATCAGGTTGCGCCGGGCCACGCGCTTGCCTGAACTCTCCCAGAAGGCTGGGTCATCGGGGTGCCAGTCGGCGATCCAGCGCGCCATCGACCTCTCCTACGCTCGGCGTCCGGGATCCCCAAGCTAGGAAGCGCTCGTTACGCACTCTGACCCTGCGTGGCTGTGCGTCGGTTACGGGTGATTCACCGTGGTAACAAGTCCCGCACAACCGTCACGCAGGAAACATGCCGGAAATGATCGGTTAGCGCAGGTCCCCTCGGGTAACAGGTGTCAGAGCAAGGGGGGAACATGATCAAGAAGCTGCACCAGATGGGTGTGAAGTCCACCCACATGTACATGGCCGGCATCGCGTCGATCGGACTGTCGTTCGCGACCTGGCTCATGTCCAAGAACACCGAGCAGGCGGGCCTGGACCGCGCCGACCGGTGGGGGATCTTCATCGGCGAGTGGGCGCCCACGTTCATGGCGATGGGCCTCGCCCTGCGCATGGAGGAGACGCACCGCGACCTCGAAGAGCCCGGCATGGGCATGTTCGAACAGGCCGAAGCGGGCCGCGCCCCGACCCGCGCCGGCATTTAACGTCCAGGTCACGCAGGCCACGTCACCGTACGTGACCTGCGTGACGCGTGTCCGGGGCCGGTCGTCCGCGCGAGCCCGCCGGGGAGTCAGTCGCGGCGGCCGGCCAGGCGCAGCAGGGGCTCGTCGGTCAGCCGGTATCTGCGCCAGTCGTCCTGGTCGACCGCGCCGAGCTTCTCGTAGAACCGGATCGACGGCTCGTTCCAGTCGAGGACCGACCATTCCAGCCGCTGGTAGCCGCGTTCGGCGCAGATCTCCGCGAGCCGCTTCATCAGGGCGACGCCGTGGCCGCCGCCGCGGTGCTGCGGGCGTACGTACAGGTCCTCCAGGTAGATGCCGTGCACGCCGCGCCAGGTCGAGTAGGTCAGGAACCACAGCGCGAACCCGACCGTCTCGCCGTCCTGCTCGGCCATGTGCGCGAAGGCGGCCGGATGGTCGCGGAAGAGGGTGTCGCGCAGCTGCTCCTCGGTCACGCGCACCTCGTGGGCGGCCTTCTCGTACGTGGCGAGCTCGTGGATCATGCTGAGGATTTGAGGCACGTCGGCAGGCACGGCAGGACGAATCATGGCCAACAGCGTACTGTCCGCTGAAGTGCGCTTTCGTGTGCGATCGCCCCGGGGCCTGCCGGCGCGCGCCGGATTCGGCCCGAGCCGCAGGACGGTGCCCGAGGGCACCCGGGGGTGGTCCGCTCACCCTCATCCGGGACACTGGTGCTGCTTGACGTCTTCGCATGTGAGAAAGGTTGACAACCATGGAACACCGCGTGCTGGGACGCACCGGGCGTGAGGTCGGCGTGGTCGGGCTCGGCGCCTGGCAGCTGGGCGCCGACTGGGGTCAGGTCTCCGAGGACGACGCGTTCGCCACGCTTCAGGCGGCGGTGGACGCGGGCGTCACCTTCGTCGACACCGCCGACGTGTACGGCGACGGGCGCAGCGAGCAGATCGTCGGCCGCTTCGCCAAGAAGCACCCCGGGCTCACCGTGGCCACCAAGATGGGCCGCCGGATGGAGCAGATCCCTGCCAACTACGTGATGTCCAACTTCCGCGCCTGGAACGAACGTTCCCGCCGCAACCTGGACGTGGACACCCTCGACCTGGTCCAGCTGCACTGCCCGCCGACGCCGGTCTACTCGACCGACGCCGTCTACGACGCGCTCGACACCCTGGTGTCGGAGAAGAAGATCGCGGCGTACGGCGTCAGCGTGGAGACGTGCGACGAGGCCCTGACGGCGATCGCCCGGCCGGGCGTGGCGACCGTGCAGATCATCCTGAACGCGTTCCGCCTCAAGCCGCTGGAGCAGGTGCTGCCGGCCGCCCGCGCCGCCGGGGTCGGCATCATCGCGCGCGTCCCGCTGGCCAGCGGCCTGCTGTCGGGCCGGTACGACGAGCACACGACGTTCGCCGCCGACGACCACCGCGCGTTCAACCGGCACGGGGAGGCGTTCGACGTCGGCGAGACGTTCTCGGGCGTCGACTTCGCCACCGGCCTGGAGGCGGTCCGCCGCCTGGCCCCCTTGGTGCCCGAGGGCGTGACCATGGCCCAGTTCGCCCTGCGCTGGATCCTCGACCAGGAGGGCGTCTCGGTGGTCATCCCGGGCGCCCGCTCTAGGGCCCCTCCACTTTTCGGGCGATGCGTTCGAGGGCGGTGAGATCCTCCCGGCTGAGCCGGTCGAGGAAATGACGTCGCACCGACACGACATGGGCCGGCGCGGCGTTCTCGGGTGTGTCCAGGCCGTGCCCGGTGAGAACGAGGTAGCAGCCTCTGCCGTCAGCATGGTCGGGCGCGCGCCGTACGAGACCGCGCTCTTCCATGCGCGTGGCGTGCCCCACCCCGACCTCGCCGGCAAGGTGGCCGCGAGCCGGAACTTCGTCCCGGACTACGAGGGCGACGACGACCTGAACGGCCACGGCACCCACGTCGCCTCGACCGTCGCCGGCAGCGGCGCGGCCTCCGGCGGTAAGTACAAGGGCGTCGCGCCCGGCGCGACCCTGCTGGACGGCAAGGTCTGCTTCAACTACCTCGGGCGGGGCGCCTGCCCCGAGTCGTCGATCCTCGAAGGCATGCAGTGGGCCGCCCAGTGGGGCGCCCAGGTGGTCAACCTGAGCCTCGGCGCCGACGACACCCCCGGCGTCGACCCGCTGGAGGCCGCCGTCGACGACCTCAGCGCCGAGTACGGCACCCTCTTCGTCGTCGCGGCCGGCAACGTCGGCGCCGAGCAGTCGATCGGCTCGCCGACCTCCGCCGACGCGGCGCTCGCGGTCGGCGCGGTCGACAAGACCGGTGTGGTCGACAGCTACTCCAGCCGCGGCCCGCGCCTCGACGACTACGGCGTCAAGCCGGAGATCACCGCCCCGGGCACCGACATCGTCGCCGCCCGCAGCTCTGCCGGCGAGGCCGGCTCCCCCGGCGACCCGTACGTCTCCTTCACCGGCACGTCGATGGCCACCCCCCACGTGGCGGGCGCCGCGGCCATCCTCACCCAGGCGCACCCGGACTGGACGGCCCAGCAGCGCAAGTCGGCGCTCGTGGGCGCCGCCCGGCCGAACCCGGACTTCGGCGTGTTCGACCAGGGCGCCGGTGAGCTCGACATCGTGCGCGCGCTGAAGCAGCCGGTCAGCGCCGCGCCGGCCACGGTCAACGTCGGCTTCCAGAAGTACCCGCAGAGCGACGAGACCCTCGTGCGCGCCGTGACGTACCGCAACACCTCCGACGCCCCGGTCACGCTGAAGCTGGCCATGGACACCGCGGCGCCGTCCGGGCTGTTCGCCCTGAGCGCCGAGTCCGTGACCGTGCCCGCCCGCGGGGAGTCCTCCGTCGAGCTGCGCACCTCGGTCGGCGCCGCCGGCGGCGCGTACGGCGTCTTCTCCGGCAACCTGGTGGCGAGCGCCGAGGGCGTCAGCGTGCGGACGCCGTTCAGCGTCTTCCGCGAGCAGCCGAGCGCGGACCTGAAGGTGAGCACGCTCGACCGCACGGGCGCGCCGGCCGCGCAGTCGATCACCATGATCGCCGACCACGCCGACTACGACGCGTTCTACCTGATGGAGCCGGAGGGCACGTTCCGGGTCCCGTACGGCACCTACTTCGTCGCCACGGTGATGACCGCACCGCCGACCAGTCGTCGCAGGCGACGCCGGAGCTGTCCACCGTGGTGAGCGCGTTGTTCGCCGAGCCGGACGGCCAGGGCGGCTTCACCGGCACCCCGTACGTCTACCAGTCCGGCTGGCGCCTCGCCGGGTCGTACACCACCGGTTTCACCCGCCACGTGACCGGCAGGGACGTGGCGAAGGTCGAGACCGAGTACGCGGCCAACGTCCCCGGCGCCCTGGGATGGCGGAACAACACCCCGGTCGTCCCCGGCGTGTCGTACCCGACCGGATATGACCTGCCGCCGGTCGCGCTGCCCTCGACGCGCACGGAGTACTTCGCGGGCGACGTCTCCTGGCAGTCGTCCTTCACCGAGGGCCTGGAGACGGAGAGCTGGCCCACCGTGCTGACCCGGCTCGCCCAGGAGGCGACCGCCTACCCGGCCGGCAGCACGTCCACCGAGCGCTGGAACGGCGCCGTGTTCGGCCTGCCGATGACGCCGGCGCTGCCCCCGTACCCGACCGTGGAGCGGCGGGGCGACGAGCTGGTGCTCCGGCTCGGCGGGTACGCGGACGGCGCGGGCCACGTCGGCTCGGCCGACGTCGACTACGGCGGCCGGCACCTCGCGCTCCTGCGTGACGGCGAGCTGGTCGAGGAGCGCGACGACGCGCTGGTCGGCATCGACGTCGACCCGTCGCCGGGCCGGTACCGCGTCGAGTACGGCGTGACGTCCCCGGCGTTGCGGTTGTCGACGCGGCGCGAGACGGTGCTGGAGTTCACCTCCGAGCACACCGACGGGAGCGTCACCCCGCCGCTCACCGCCGTCGGCTTCGCTCCGGAGCTGAGCGTGGACAACACCGCCGAGCCGCACCGGAGCCTGCACGTCCCGCTCACGCTCACAAGTCAGGGCCCCGCCGGCGACGTCCGCGCGGTGGAGGCCGAGTTCTCCTACGACGACGGCGCCACCTGGCAGAAGGCCCCGCTCACCCGGCACGCCGGCACGTGGACCGCCCGCGTCAAGAACCCCTCCGCCCCGGGCTTCGTCTCCCTGCGCGGCCACGCCGTGGACGCCTCCGGCAACGAGGTCACCTCGACGGTGATCCGGGCCTACGAAGTCAGGTAACCCTCCAGACGGCAGCGGCCCCCCGGACTACCCAAGCCGGGGGGCCTGAAAGGTGCCGCCATGTATGGCGCCAGCGGCGTTTAAGAGGGCAGGTCAGTCCTGACGACGTGTGCTCTGCCATTGAGCCACCGGGGCACGCAGAGCCCCGGGCCGGATTCGAACCGGCATCTCAACGATCACAGCCCGCCCTCGGTCGATCTGGCGCTCGACGGTCGATGCTGAGGCTAGAGCGAGAATCTGAGTCTGATCGGCTGCCTCTTCCGGTTGGGCCACCCGGGCGCGTGTGCCCGGGGGAGGATTCGAACCTCCACTGTCACCGTTCGTCAGCTTCAGCCTGAGCTTCAGCTTCGCGCTATCGCGCACCCCGTCGCTCGAACGGGGAGTCTCATGCTAGGCGAAATCAGGCGAAAAGGTAACGGAACACGGCCGCGCCGATCTCGCGCTCCTCGGCCTCGGTGCCGTTGGCCTCCTCGCGTGCGTACTTCACCGCGTCCTGCAGCTTCCGCACCCGGGCGAGCAGCTCGTTGACGCGCCGGGCCGGCAGCGCCCCGGAGAACGCCGTCTTCGTCCAGTAGCCGACGACGACGTCCTCGGTGAAGACCTGGACCTGCGCCGGGTGCTTGTCGGTCGCCTCGGCGAGCACATGGTTGCGCGGGACCTTCTTCGTCCTGGTCGTCTTGACCGGCTCGGTCCGCCACGTCTCGGCGTTGTCGTCGAACGTCCACGTCTCGGCCGGGTCCAGCGTCGGCAGCTTCGCCACGAACGTGTGCAGGTCGACGAGCTGCTTCTCCAGGAACAGCAGGTACGTGACCGGCACGTCGCGCAGCAGGGTCTGGCCGTCCACCACCACGTCGGCCCTGGCGACCGTGTTCGTCCAGTCCTTGGCCGCGGTCACGTCGAACAGCCTGGTCAGGGCCTTGGCCACGTCGGCGAGAACCTCTTCCGCCTTCACCTGCACGCGGGTGGACTCCGGCGGAAGCTGCTCGCCCTCGTCGTCGATCGGCTGGTACGTGCGCGACAGGCCCGACAGCAGGGGCGCCTTCTGGATGGCGTGGTAGGCGTCGGTGATCGCGCGCTGGCCGCCGGCCTTGACGCCCTTCTCCACGGCGAGGATCTGGTTCAGCTTCGCCACAGGCGAGGTCCGTTCATGAGGGATTCGAGTGGAACACGGCAAAACTACAGCGATCACCCTGTTGACCCGCAATCCATTTAGCCGGACGCGACGGCCCGCCCGTGCTCCAGGTAGACCGTCTCGCCGAGCTCCCGGGCGACCACGGCGGCCTTGACCCGGCGGGCCATCCGCTCGACCAGCAGCTCCTCCAGCTCGCCGGCCGGGTGGAAGTCGTAGGCGCTCAGCTCTCCGTCGGCGAACCTGATCCGTCCGAGCGTCTCCGCGTCGAGCTCACCGCCGTCGAACACGAAGAGGATCTTGTCGCCGTGGTCCGGGTGGGGCGCCCAGTCGGCCACGAGCAGCCGGCCGATCGGCGGCTCGATGCCCAGCTCCTCGCGCACTTCCCGCACGCACGCCTCGTAGGGCGTCTCACCGGGCTCGACGCAGCCGCCCGGGATGTCGCGCTCCGGCTTGTAGACCGGCCGCACGAGCATCACCCGGCCTTCGTCGTCGAAGAACAACGCCCCGGCGGCGGCTCGGGCCCGGGCGAGCCGCGGCATGTCGTGATCCCCCACATTCCCGACCTTACGCGTCCACCGGGCGGCGGGGCCACGAGAGCGCCAACGGACGGTCACGGTACGTTCTCGAACCATCTATCATCTGCCTGGCTCACATCGCTCCGGCGGCGACCGACCGTTGCCGGCCGCGTTCACGTTCGCAGAGAGAGTGGCCCCGACGTATGAGTGACCAGGTCCCCGGCGACCTGCTGGAGATCGCCGACGCGCTCGTACCCGGAGCCGCGCTCGGCACCGCGCGGCTGGCCAAGGGCGGCATGCACGACGTCGTGCTGCTCCCCGGAGTCGCGGCCGTGCGGGTCAGCCGCCGCCCCAGGGGCGCCGAGGAGCTGCCCCGCCGTACGGAGCTGCTGCGGGTGATCGGCGCGGCCGGGCTGCCGTTCGCCGTCCCCCAGCCGTTGACGCCGGTGCGGACGTTCGGGAATCGCGCGGCCGTCGCCGTGTCGTGGCTCGACGGCGCCGGCCTGCCCGAGGGGCAGGGCGACCCCGCGCGGATCGGCGAGCTGCTCCAGGCCCTGCGCGAGCTGCCCGTCACTCCGGAGCTGCGGGCCGCGCTGCCCGCCGCCCGCGACCACGACTGGGCGCGGATCCTGGCCGACGAGGTCGTCCCCCGCTTCCCCGCGAAGTGGCGGGCCGAGGGCCGCCGCCGGCTCGAGGCCGCCGTCGCGCTGGAGCCGGTCCCCGACGCGCTCGTCCACGGCGATCTCTGCGGTGGGAACGTGCTGTGGGGCGCGCACGGCAAGCTGGTCGGCGTGCTCGACTGGGACCGCGCCCACCTGTTCGACCCGGCGATCGACGCCGCCTTCATGAGCTGGCACGGCTGGGACACCCTGCGCCGGGCCGTCGACGGCGAGACCTACCGCCGCGCCCGCGTCTGGGAGGACACGTTCGGCGTCGATCATCTGGTCGCCGTGCTGGAGCTCGGCGGCAGGCCGCTGGCCGGCGTGGACAGCTACGTGGAGCACATCGTCGCCTGGCTGGAACAGGACGCCGCCCGTGCGTGATCTCCTGATCCGCGCCACGGCGGCCCTGCTGGGCCTGGTCCTCCTGCCGACCGGCCGGGCCGCGAGCGCCGACGCCGCCGTCCCCTTGGGCGCCGCCGGTCTGGCGGAGACCCGCACCACCAAGACGCTGGCCGACGGCGTCACGCTGACCCGCATCGTCCGGGGCGCCGGCCGCGCGTCGACCGACGAGATCAACACCACCAACCGCGGCCCCTGGGTGATCAACGTCCTGACGATCGACCCCGGCGAGACGCGCGGCCACCTCAGGGCCACCTACGGCCCCGACCTGGCCGGGACGGAGACGACCACCGACCTCGTCCGCTCCTCCGGCGCGCTGGCCGGGATCAACGCCTCGTTCTTCACCTTCTCCGCCAACCCCGAATACCGCGGCGAGCCGGTCGGTCTCGGCCTGTACGACGGGAAGCTGCTCAGCGAGCCCACCACCAACCCCGACGAGGCCGACTTCGTCGTGGACGCCGACACCAACCGCGTCCTCGTGGGCCGGCTGGGCTGGTCGGGCAGCGTGCGGAACGAGCGGAGCGGCGCCACGCTGCCGCTGGAGTACCTCAACCACCCGCCGGTGGTGCCGGCCTCGTGCGCCGAGCTCGGCGACCAGACCGCGTGCGGGGCGGCGGGTGACGTGGCCCGGTTCGACCCCGAGTTCGCCGCCGCCACCCCGTCCGGGCCGGGTGTGGAGGTCGTCCTGGACGACCAGGGCTGCGTGGTGGACACGTTCGGGACCCGCGGCAGGAAGCTGGCGGACGACCAGACGTCCCTCCAGGCCACCGGCCGCGACGCGGCGGCCCTGCTGCGGGTGGCCGCGGACGGCTGCCTCGAGGAGACCTCGACCCTGGTGGACGAGCACGGCGACGAGGTGCCGGCGGGCGGCGCGCTGTTCGGCGTGACCGGCCGCTACCGGCTCCTGGCGGACGGCGAGATCGCGGTCCCGCCCGGTTCCGGCGGCCTCTACGGCCGCAACCCCCGCACCGTCGCCGGCGTCGCCGAGGACGGCAGGATCATGCTCGTCACCATCGACGGCCGGATGGCCACCAGCGTCGGCACCACGCTGGCCGAGACCGCCGCCGTCGCCAGGGCGCTCGGCATGCACGACGCGATCAACCTCGACGGCGGCGGCTCCGCCACGATGTCGGTCAAGGGCGACCTGGTCAACAAGCCCTGCGGATCACGCGAACGCGCCGTCGGCGACGCCCTCGTCTTCGTGAACTCCCGCTACTGACGCCTTCGGCGGTCAGTGATTTAACCCGTACGTCACTTCGAGCACAGTCGTCACACCAGTCGCCGTTATCCCGAGCCGATCAAGCTCGGGGCATGATCTACACCCCCTTCCTGGGCGGGATGAAGCGCGCCGCGGCGGCCACGACGATGGCCGCGACGGCGCTGCTGGGCCTGGCCCTCGTCCCGGCCGCCCACGCCGACACCGCCCTCCCGCTGGGCGACGCCGACCTGACGGAGACCCGCACCACCCGGACGCTGGCCGACGGCGTCACGCTGACCCGCATCGTCCGCGGCACCGATCCCGCCCCGGCCGACCAGATCAACACCACCACCCGCGGCCCCTGGGTGGTCAACGTCCTGACGATCGACCCCAGCCGGACCCGCGGCCACCTCGAGGCCACCTACGGCCCCGACCTGGCCCGCACCGAGAAGACCACCGACCTCGTACGCCTGTCCGGCGCGCTGGCCGGGGTGAACGCCTCGTTCTTCACCTTCACCGCCAGCCAGCAGTACCCGGGCGAGCAGGTCGGCCTCGGCCTGTTCGGCGGGAAGCTGCTCAGCGAGCCCATCACCGACCCCGCCGAGGCGAACTTCGTGGTGGACGCCACGAGCAACCGCGTCATCATGGGCAAGCTGAGCTGGTCCGGCAGCGTACGGAACAAGCGGACCGACGCCACGCTGCCGCTCGAGTTCGTCAACCACCCGCCGGTGGTCCCCTCCGCGTGCGCCGCCCTCGCCGACCAGACCCAGTGCGCCGTCCCCGGCGACGTCGCCAAGTTCACCCCCGAGTTCGCCGCCGCCACCCCGTCCGGGCCCGGCGTCGAGGTCGTCCTCGACGACCGCGGCTGCGTGGTGGACACGCTGACCACCCGCGGTACGACGCTGGCGCAGGACCAGACGTCCCTGCAGGCCACCGGCCAGGAGGCCGCCTCCCTGCTCCAGGTGGCCGCGGACGGCTGCCTCAAGGAGACCTCCACCCTGCTCGACGAGCACGGCGACAAGCTCCCCATGCGCAAGGGCCTGTACGGCGTGACCGGCCGCTACCGCCTCATCGCCGACGGCCAGGTCGTCGTCCCGCCCGGCTCGGGCAGCTTCTTCGACCGCAACCCCCGCACGATCGCCGGCACGACCGAGGACAAGAAGATCGTGCTCGCCACCATCGACGGCCGCCTGACCAGCAGCGTCGGCACCACGATGGACGAGACCGCCGCCGTGGCGAACGCCCTCGGCCTGCACGACGCCGTCAACCTCGACGGCGGCGGCTCCACCGCCATGTCGGTCCAGGGCGCCCTGGTCAACAGGCCCAGCGGATCGGCGGAACGCGCCGTCGGCGACGCCCTCGTCTTCATCGACTCCCCGTACCGGCCCGCCGCCTCCTGACCCCCGCCGCCTCCTGCCGTCGGATACTGCTGGACATGATCCGGTACACCGACGACATGAGCACGATCACGGCCGGCCGGCTGCACGGCTTCTTCGTGGGCCGGCCCGCGCCGATCGGCGGCGAGCTGCTGGACCGCGTCCTGACCGCCGCCGGCCGCTTCTACTCCGTCGACCTGCTGTGCGACCCGCCGCTGCGGCCGTACTGCGAACGCCGCGCCATGCGCCCCGTCACGGGCATGGCACTCCGCAACCGGGCGGCGCTCGATGGCTGACCTGGATCCGCTGCGCACGTTCGAGCAGGGCCAGGTTCGCCGGGGACGGGTGTGCTCCGTGGAGCGGTTCGGGGTGTTCGTCGATCTCGACGGCGCGGAAGGCTTCGTGAGCGTGGCCGAGTTGTCGCGGCGGCGCTTCGACCATCCCTCGGAGATCGTCCGGATCGGGCAGGAGGTCGTCGGCCAGGTCCTCATGGTGGACCTCGAACGTGCCCAGGTGATCCTGTCGCTGAAGGCCCTCCAGGACGACCCGCTGCTGGAGGTCGCGAGGACGCGCCTCGGCATGGTGGTCACCGGTTTGGTGACCAAGGTCGTTCCCTTCGGGGTCTTCGTCAGGGTGGCCGACGGCGTCGAGGGACTCGTCCACGTCTCGGACTTCCCCGACCGGCGGTTGCCGGCCAAAGGCGAGAACCTGACGGTGCGCATCTCCGACATCAACCTGGTCCACCGCCGTCTGAGGCTCACACCGTCACCCGACCGACAGGGACCCCCGCCGTAACCGTCCTCACCTTGCCGATGGAAGATGTCGGACGACGCTCAGCGGCTGCCGGTGCGGCAGCCCTCGCGTGGGCGCACTTTTTCCATGTCTGATTTGAGGAGAACGGCGTTTTTCCATGACGGAGACCGTGGGTAATCCAGCCCCTGAAGCCCCGGTTGCGGTGACGTTGCTGGGCATGTTGAGCGGTTATTGGGTGAGCCAGATCATCCGTACCGCTGTCGAGCTTTCGATCCCCGACCACCTTGCCGGAGCCGCGCTGACCGCGGAGGAGATCGCGTCACGGGAGTCGAGCGATCCCCGAGCCACCTACCGGCTGTTGCGCGCGTGTGCCTCGCTCGGGCTGGTGTCCCATGTCGGCGACCGCCGGTTCACCGGGACGCCGATGAGCGAGTTGCTGCGCGAAGGGGTGCCGAACACGGTCCGGGAGCTTGCCCTTACCTGGACGGGTCCGTCGCACTGGCGAGCCTGGGAACGCATGCCGGAGGCCGTCCGGAAGGGCGGCACCCAGATCGAGAGCGTCCTCGGCACGGACTTCTTCACCTACCTGGGGCGACACCCCGAGGAAGGCCAGCTGTTCTCGATCGCCATGTCAGGAATGTCGGCGCGTTGAACGAGGACCTGCTCACCGCCATCGACACCACCGGCATCTCGCTCGTGGTGGACGTCGGCGGGGGCAGTGGCGCGCTGGTCCGCGGCCTCCTGGCGGCCCACCCGGAGCTGCGCGGCATCAGCCTCGACCTGGCGCACGCCACACCGGGCGCCCAGGAAGCGGGCGACAAGGACGGGCTCGGTGACCGCTTCACCGCCGTCACCGGAGACTTCTTCGACAGCGTCCCCGCCGCCGACCTCTACCTGCTCAAGACGATCCTGCACGACTGGGACGACGAGGACTGCGTCAAGATCCTCCGCAACTGCCGCGCCTCGGCACGCCCGGGCGCCCGCGCGCTGGTCGTGGAGAACATCATCGGCCCCCTCGGCACCCCCGGGTTCGAACCCCTCGCCGACATGCACATGCTCGCCATGCTGCCCGGCCAGGAACGCGACCTCGCGGAGTTCGACGCCCTCTACGCCGCGTCGGGCTGGCGCCGCCAAGGCGACCCCACCCCGACCGGCTTCCAGTTCCAGATCCAGAACCTCGTAGCCATCTGACCCGACGAACCAGCTGTCGCAGCCGGCCTTCGGCCGCGGCAGCCGCTCCCGGACACCCCGACAGAACGACCAGCCTCAAGCCATTCGCCTGGACCCGCGCAGCCAAACCGTACGACAACGCCCTTCACCACGTGGAGAACCATCTCGGCGCTGCTCGCGCAGCCCGAGTACCGCGCTCCGGCTCGACGCGAGTCCTTTCTCGCCCTGTGACCTCGGCGACTCCATGGTGTTCCGGCCCCCGCGCCCGGCCGGAACACCTCCTCAGCCGCCCGTGCCCCGGCGGACACACACCCGGTACATCCGCGCGCAGCAGCTTGACCGCCACGTGGGTTCGAATCGCCTCAGTATCCTTGACCGGTGTCGAACGATCTCGGATTCACCTGTTCATGTTGCGGGCAACGGCACGACGGTCTGCCGCTGGCCTATTCCACCGAGGCTCCCGTCTACTGGACGCCCGAGATGGCCGACGATCCGGACAGTGAGCTGAGCTCCGATCAGTGCGTGATCCAGGGCCAGGCGTTCTTCATGCGCGGCACGATCGAGATCCCGGTGACCGATCTCGGCGAGACGCTCAGCTGGGGCGTCTGGGTCTCCCTCAGCCCCGAGAAGTACGCCCGCGCCGGCGAGCTCTGGGAAACCCCCGGCAGGGAGAACGAACCGCCCTACTTCGGTTGGCTGTCGACCGCGTTGCCGACCTACCCGCCGACGATCAACCTCAAGACCAACCTCCACATCCGCCCGGTCGGCCAACGTCCCCTCATCGAACTGGAGCCGACCGACCACCCACTCGCCGTCGAGCAGCGAAACGGCATCACCCTCGCACGCGTTCAACAAATTGCCGAAACCCTGCTGCACCCAGACCGATAACAGCACCAGGAACGGTCACCAGCCCGTCAGCTCGACGCGTTTTCAGGAGCGGACGAATCCGTTGACGATGAGCGGAAGCGACGCGTCCATGCCGGCCACGTTCAGCACTCCCTCGTCTCGGGGGGCGGCGATCGAGTAGCCCGCCGCGGTCATCGCAGCCACGACCACGCGAACCTGCGGATTGACGGTGCGGCGGTAGACGTCGAGCGCCTGCGTCGGGTGAGCGCGGCCGGCCCACGTCTCGTTGTCGGTGAACACGACGACGCCGTCCACGTTCATCCGCCGGCGTGCCGCCCACGCGAACGGCAGCGACAGGTCCGTGCCGCCGCCGGAGGGCTGCCAGGAGGCGATCTCGCGCAGGTTGGTGCGCGGCGTCACCTTGGACGCGTGGACGTTCGTGTCGACGTCGATGACGTGCACGTTGCCCTTCTCGATGCGGGCGAGCATGACCGCCATGGCGCAGCCGACCTCGTACGGGGAGCCGATCGGCGATGCGCCGACATGGACACCGCCACCCCAGCTCATCGACCCGGAGGAGTCCACGGCGACGAGCAGCCGCTTCCCGGACGGTTCGACCGTGCCGAAGGCGAGCTCGTACGTCTCCTCCAGCGCGTCCAGGACGGCCGGCACCGGGTGCCACGTCTGCCGGTCGGCGCGCGGGTTCGGCTGCGCCTGCCCGGAGGCGTAGACGCGCATGGCGAGCCACGCGTCCATGGGGTGGATGCGGGCCTTGAGGATCGCGTCCCGGTCGGTGAGCCGGGCGACGGCGCGCGTGGTGGCGTCGGCCATCGGCTTGAGGGTGCCGATGCGGGTCATGCGGGCCAGGTTGCGGATGAGCGCCGTCATGCCGACCGTGTCGACCAGGGCTTCCCACACCTCGGGCGCGCGCAGCATCGCATCGGGAAGGAACTCCCACGGCACCCGTGCCTCAGTGACGACCCGCACCGCGTCGTCCACGCTGGTGACGGCCTTCGCGGTCAGGAACCGGTCCACCGCGGGCAGCTCGTCACGGGCCTCGTCGTCGGAGACGTTGCCGGCGATCCAGCCGAACAGCGTCCTGCGCTGAGCGTCGTCCGCGGCCGGGTGGGCGATGCGGAGCACGTCCCGCAGCGCGAACGCCTCACCCTGCGGGGTCTTGCGCTGCATGGCCTTGCACGCCTTGAACGCCACGTCGTCGGCGCTGCCGGCGAGGAACCAGGAGCCGAGAGCGGTGCGCAGCGAACGACCCACCGTGGGCGCCGTACCGCGAGAGGTCGGCTTGCCGCCGAGGTTCTTGTAGTAGCCGAAGAACTGGGCGAGATGGTCGGTCGTCCGCGCCACCTTCGCCAGGACCGTCTTCGCGGCCTGGCGGGTGTCGGCGTCGCCCTTCGCGTAGCAGGCGGCCAGCGCGAACAGGGCGGGACGCTGCTTCGGCGCCCGCGGCGGACGGGCCGTCGAGATCTCGGTGAGCAGCCGGACGACGCGCGGTCCGTCCTCCGCGATCGCCTCGAACAGCACACCCGCGTTCTCCGCGGTCAGCTTGTCCTCGCCCACGTAGTACGTGCCGCCCGTGGTGCCGAGGATGAGGAAGTCCTCCAGCCTGCGCCACAGGTCCTTGCCGAACACGTAGCCGCCGGCGGCGTTCTTCACCTGGTCGGTGCGGCCGGGGATCGGCTGCGTCTGCGGGGTGGCGATGGTCGACACCGCCGCGAGAGGGTCACGGGCCATGGCTACGCTCCTTCACCTTCGACCCGCCCGAGGGCGGATATGAGAAAAGGGAACGGATGTGGTGATGTCCACCGGCGTTTAAACAGACGCTCTGCCTCGCTGAGCTACCACCCGGAACCGCTGGTCGGGTGGGCAGGATTCGAACCTGCGCCACCCGCTCCTGAGGCGATAACCGATAGAGATTCGACCCGTACCGCTGGCAGGACTGACGAACACATCAGGTCTGGAACTGGCGCGGATATGGGAACGCCCGCCGGCATTTTTGGCGCTCTGCCGACTGAGCTACCGAAGCCCAGGCTCCGGGCAGGACTCGAACCTGCGACAACCCCATTAACAGTGGATAACCGACGAGACTTCGACCCGCGCCGGCACCAGACCTGACCAGCTCACCCTTTCTGGAAAAGGCGCGGATGTGTGAAGCGGGCATCGGATGATTCTTCCCAAAAGATAACCGACACCCATTCGACCCGCACCTCTCCAGGTCTCGTGAAGCTGTTTCCCACCGTACCGATCATCGTGCCGCGTCACACCTGATTATCCGGCGAATAAGGAAATGTCAGTGCATGGGCGCGGGGGAAGCGCTGGCACAGCGCGGTGCGCTCTCTCGGCTGCGACGTCGCGGCACGCTTTCGAACAGTAGGCGGCGGCAGGTAACGGTCATGACGCCCACCGTTCACGTCGTGGGCGGGCGACGGCGAGGCGGGTTCCGGGAGGACGAGCCACGTTCGGCGCGGTTGAGGGAGCCGCGCCCGTCCAAGGCGAGCAGCCTGAGCGTCATCTGCTGGTCCAGGTCGACCAGCAGCGGTGCGGACCGCGGAGGCGTCGGCAAGGCACCAGACGAGGGCACCAGCCATCCACCCGATCAACGGTTCCGCAGGTCATCCACACGCGGGTCATGGTCGCTTGTAGGCTCTGGGTCGTTGCCGGCGAAGAGGGGCGTTGCAACCGACTACGACGAGGGCGAGGACGGCGGCGCGCTACTTGGGTGTTCCTCATCCAGCAGGCTGATCTGCCCGTCGCAGTCGCGCCACTTCGCCACACCGGTGATGCGGACCGGTCGGCGCGAGGTGATGCCCAGCTTGGAGGCGCAGTCCGGGCCCAAGCCCAGACTGCGCGATGCCTCGGTGCGCAGCCGGTGTTTGCAGGCCGCGCACCGGGACACGTGCTCCTTGTCAGCAGGCTCGTCCAAGTCGAGAGCGAGGGGCTCGTCCATCACTCGGCAGGCTAACCCCCGACCGGTTTCCTGGGAGGGGTCGAGAGCGAGGAAGGTCACGGCGTCTTCCCCCTCACGCACGTCGCCCGTGATGATCAATCAGATCACGGACGAGTTGCAGAGCTCTGATCGAGCGGGCGAAGATCGGCGACGGCCGGTCTTCAGTACCGCTTCCGGAGCTGGCGAGGAAGATCGGCCGATACGGGGTTCGAACCAAGTGACCCCTCGCTGGTAAGGCGACACGAGACCGCCCCATACCTGCCTCACCAACACCAAGATCAAAGATCAAGCTAAGCCTCAGAGGCGGTCGACCAACGTCGCGCCGAAGGACTCGACCGCAAGGTACGGATTGAGGTGGGGGTGACGGCTGCCGACGGAGAGATCCCGCCAGTGCCGCTGGAGCACGTTGGAGGTGTTGAATCCGCTCGCGCCATGCAGGTCGAGCATGCGCTCAACCGCAGCCCGGCAGTCACGGCCCGCGTCCGCCAGGTCCATCTGCAGACGGGGCCTCTCGGCTGCGGACAGGTCGGCCGTGTCCACAGCCCTCGCGACCGTAAGCATGGTCCTTTCGGCCCGGTTCACCAGGTGGGTCGCCTCTGCCAACCATTGCCGGGCCCCGGAGGACTCACCCATGCGGGAGTACGCGGTCATGAAGGGTTTCCTGTCGGACGCGAACATCGCCTCGGTCGCGTCGAGTGCGCCCCTGGCAGCTCCCACCACTGCGCCCAGCACCGTGATGGCGTATAGCGTGACATCTGCCACGGTGAAGCCCGCCGCTGGCGCGACATACTCGGCCGGCACCAGCACGTCCTGAGCAACCAGGCTGTGGCTGCCCGTGGCGCGCATGCCGGCCATGTGCCAGGTCCGCTCGACCGTCAGATCGGCCACCGGTATGACAGCGAACGAAAGCGTGCCCTCCACCATGAGGGAAAGGCCGGCCCAAGCCGCGTCTTCACACCCCGAGACATTCCGCCACCGGCCGCTGACGCGCACCCCTTCGGACACACGCTTGCCCTGAGCTCCGGGAACTCCCGAACCGCAGAAGAGCGCATCCGGGTCGGCGAAGAGCGACTCGCGTACCGACGGATCCCGGAAACAATTGGCAGCCATGTTCTTCGCGGTCACGCAGGTCCCAGCGATCCAGGCCATGGACGGGCAAGCCCGGCCGAGCTCCGTGAAGCACCGGGCCATGCTTTCCGCATCTGCCCAAGTTCCGCCGTGCTCCTTGGGGGTCCGCAAGGCGAAAATCCCGTCATCGCGCAGCGCGTTCATGCTCTCCGGAGCGGGTCGATCGGCTGCTTCCGCCTTCTCCGCGTGGGCACGCAGGATTTCGCTCGTCGTGTGTTCGGGTGAGTAATCGATCATGCTCACCATCCAACCAACGCCTGCCGCGCCGGACCATACTAGAGCCGCACGCCCTTATACGAGCTTGAACTGCGGCGTCGCTACACTCGACTGAGTGGACCTACTGAGCGAGGTAGTCCGCGCCGTTCGGGTCGGGAGCCCCGGCAGCCGCGTGGTCAGACAGTACGATTTCCAAGGCGTTCGTTTCTCCGCGTTCGACGGCACCGGCTTCCATGTCGTCCTGAGCGGCACCTGCTGGCTCATCTCCGAAGGCCAGGAGCCGGTCGGCCTGAAGCCGGGGGATGCCGTGCTCATCACCTCCGGTGCCCCCCATGGCCTCAGCCATGTCCCCTGTGCGCTGAACGACCTGCCGTCGATGTCGATGCGCACGACTCCGCCGAGGTCTGAGCCGTCCGACTTCGAGTTCCTGTGCGGCGTCTACCAGCTCCAGCACGGCCACACCCCGCAGTACCTCCGCACCCTGCCCGACCTGATCACAGTGTCACTGGACTACGACCGCTATCCGCAGACGCGTGCCCTGATCGACCTTCTCAGCACAGATACGTCCGAGGCAGACATGGGCACTGCGGCGACGCTTCCCGCGCTGCTTGACCTCATCCTGGTCCACGTCTTCCGTCAGTGGCACGAGCAACGCGGCTCGGCCGAGTGGCCACGAACCGACGACCCCGAGATCGCCGCCGCCCTTCGGGAGATCCACCAGAACCCGCAGCGCAAGTGGACGGTGGCCCGGTTGAGTGAGATGGTCGGGCTGCCCCGCACCGTGTTCGCGCGGCGCTTCACCGAAGAAGTAGGCCGCCCTCCGATGTCCTACCTCATCAGCTGGCGGCTGAGTCTCGGCGCTCAACTGCTCCGGGAGACCGACGTCACACTGGCGACGATCGCCCGCGAGGTCGGATACTCGACGGAGTTCGCCTTCTCCGGAGCGTTTACCCGCGAGTATGGCGTCTCACCTGGCCGCTTCCGCCGCAGCCCGGCAACCTTGGTCCCTCCCGTCGACTGATGCCCTGGCAACGTTCGCGCTACATGCCGCTCACGGATGCGGACGTGTCGCGCATGCGGAAGGCCACCTCAGCGGCCGGGCTAATGCCCAGGCCACGCCCCAGATCGAGGCACCCTTTCGACGCCGGGTGTTCCTTGAGTGAAGGGTGCCCGATGACCTGTGGGAGTCGTCCGGCCGAGGAGAGCCGGACTGGTCGCGGTGCGCGAGTCCGCTACCGCCGGCTCACCACATGAGACGTCGTCTCAGGACGAGCGCCGGCCGCCTATCTCCGGTAGGCGAGGCGGCGCAGCAGGATCTCCGCCGGGCCGCGGTGGCCGCCGCGCCGCATGAGATCAGCGATGACCAGCGAGACCAGCCACGTCGCCGCGGCCACCCCCAAGGCGCCGGTAAGTCCAAGTTCGTCCTGAAGACCGAGCCCGTACGGATGGAAGACCGCGACGAACGCGACGGACTGGAAGAGGTACAGGCTCAGGGAGCGCTGGCCGAGCGCTTCGACGGCCGTGGTCAGGAGCTTGCGCCGCCGGACGGCCACGATCGCGACCAGTGCCATGATCGCGGCCATGCCGATACCGCCCACGAATCCGGTGAGCGCCTGCGCGAGGGCCGCGATCCACACCGCGGCCTCCGACGGCTGGGTCCACTCCCCTTCCTGGATGAGGGCGGCGGGAACGCCACCGGCGACGGACACCACCGTGGTGAGCACCGCGGCGCGGAGCAGGAACCTCCGGTGCTGAGCGGGTTGCTCCAACAGCCGCCGCCGCGCCGCCCACATGCCGGCGATCACCCCGGGAATGATCGAGACGACGCCCACGGCCACGCCGTACGGCCAGTTCTGGATCCGGGCGAGGAACATCTCCCCGAAGTCCTTGTCGCCGACGGCGATGGTGCCCAGGGTGTAGGCGGCGACGTGGTGTGACATCGCCCGCCACATGGGGAACCCGACCACGAAAGTGGACACCGCCAGGCTGATGCCCGTCGCCCACACGAGGAGGGTGTCCTTGGCTCGCAGCAGGCCGGCGAGCAGCACGGCGGCCACGCCGTACACCGCGAGGATGTCGATCGGCACCAGCACCGCCACGTGGACGAAGCCGATCACGACCAGCCACCATCCCCGGCGGCGCTGCAGCTTGCGGATGCTCACCCAGTCGGAGCCGCGCCGTAACTGCCGATCCATCAGCTGCACCAGCGCGTAGCCGAACAGGAAGGCGAACATCGGCCGCGCGTGGTTGTGGACGAAGATCAGGTAGAAGAAGCCGGCGATCTCGTTGGCCACGGCGGAGCCGCGGTTGACCGTGACCACGAACAGCGGCGCGTGCGCCAAGGCTATGGCCAGCAGCATGACGCCACGGGCCAGGTCGGGAGCCAGCGCGCGTGCGGCCATGCCGTGCGGCGGAGCTGGTTCGTGGGGGAACGTCTTCAAACTGCTCTCCTCAGCCGCTTTCTGCCGGGCAGCGGCATTCCTTCCGCCGCCAAGAGATGGATCATATGCAACAGGTGCCTGCCGAGGCAGTGCCTGATACGACTGAGGCCCGGTCCGGCCGGCGTCGTTCCGGTGTCGATGGCATGCAACACCTCCACCTTCGTCGCATCGCCGGCGGACAGGCAGTGCCCTGCATGGCCCATGGACTGCCAATACCAGGTGTCGTGACGCCATACCGGTACTGGTCAGGGCGCTGCGCGGCAAGCGCGCCCGCCCACGGCAACGCCCCGGCATCGTCCCGCCGACGGGCTACGACCGCGACAAGCACCACGAGCGGCTGCGTGGCACGGCTGTCCAGCATGCCCTTGGCCGGCCCTCTGCTGGTGGTGGGGTGCTCCTTCCAGCCGATCATCACGAACTGAAAGCCGCCTACCCCGTTACGTGATCACGCGGTGGTCTATGTGCAGCGCCAGTCCCAGTCGCTGGGGGTGATGTCGTGGAACTCCACGGTGACGTCTCCGCCGTTCCCACTGTCCTCGCTGAAGCGCAGATCGACCTGTGCCCGACTTCTGTTGTCAGGGCCCGCGATGGCTGCCCTGCCGTAATGGGCATGGATCTCCTTCTGCGACAACCTGGTCTCAAGAACCAGTCGGACGCTGTACGCGCAGTAGTCTCCGCTCCCGCCGGAGTTCTTACCGAAAGTGGCGTCGCTGTCGCCCTTGACGCGGGTCTCCGGTGGTACCGGATAGGCCAGCACTCGCGCGTGGAAGTCGTCGAGGCGTGCATCGTCCCGCCACACCGGAATCATGATCAGAAAGAAGAGCCCGATCAACGGGACAATCACTACGGCGGCTAAGCAGCCCCCCAGGTTTTGCACTGGACCTCCCGAGACATCGCGGTCGCACGTTCGGGCGTCTGTCTATCGGATCAGTGACACCGACGTCACCTGTACTCAGACACTTCCTGGCAAGTCGCCAAGACACTGATCCATCAGCGCAGCGCGGCGGAGGCCGACCGGAGGATGGTCGACGCAATGAACGCGAAGATCACCAGAAACACCTAAAGGCTCTTTGAAAGAGATCCCTGGGACCGGCTAATGGTACGAAACCCCGTTTCCATGATCGGAGACGGGGCTCTTTCTGCTGGTGGGCGGTACTGGGTTCGAACCAGTGACCCCTCGCTTGTAAGGCGAGTGCTCTACCGCTGAGCTAACCGCCCCTGATCGGCACTACACCTTACGACACCAAGGGCTCCGATCGCACATCCACGGCCCAGCCCGGCCCCAGCTCGGGGCGGCCCGCTGCGCGCCAGCCCAGCAGGGCCGCTCCCAGCATGCCCGCGTCGACCCCGAGCGCCGCCGGGATCAGCGGGGGCGCCTCGCGGAAGGCCAGGCGCTTGACGAGCCGGGTGCGTACGGGGTCGAAAAGGGCGGGGCCCGCCTCGGCCAGTCCGCCGCCGAGGACGATCACGGTGGGGTCGAGCAGCAGCGTGTACGTGGCCAGGGCCAGCGACAGGGCCTCCACGGCCTCGTCCCAGACCTCGATGGCGATCGGGTCGTCGGAGGAGACCACCTGCTCGGCCCGGACGCCCTCGACGCCCGCCCGCTGGCTGTAGCGCCGGCCGACCGAGGCCGCCGACGCGTACGTCTCCAGGCAGCCGAACTGGCCGCACGCGCACTGTTCGCCGTCCGGGAACACGGGGGTGTGCCCGATCTCGCCGGCCCAGCCGGACGAGCCGCCGTACGGTTCGCCGCGGATGATCAGAGCGCCGGCGATGCCCGTGCCGATGGGGAGGAAGAGGAAGTCGGAAAGCCCGCGTCCGGCGCCGAGGATGCTCTCCGCCAGCCCACCGGTGCGGACGTCGTGTCCGAGCATGACCGGGACGTCGAGGGTGGTGAAGGCGGTGGCGGGGACGTCGCGCCAGCCGAGGTTCGTCGCGTAGATGGCCGAGTGCTCCGACACCAGCCCGGGCACGGCCAGGCCGACGCCGGCCGGGGCGCCGTCGCCCGAGGCGGCCAGGTCGCTGATGAAGGTGGAGATGGCGGCCACGACCGCGTCCGGGCCGTCCGCCCGTGGCGTGGGCCGCCGCTCGCTCAGCAGCACCGCACCGGAATCGCTGACCAGGCCGCCCTTCATGGACGTGCCACCGACGTCGAGCGCGACGACGAACGAATTTGCGGACACGGAAGGAGACGATATCGCAGCTCATCAAATGTCCGGAAAGGCGATGGGTTGTCCACCGAAGCCGCAGTCGGGCCAGCGTACGACACCATCACAAAGCCCCCAGACCGCCTGAGAGGAGCGCACGGCGCTGCACACCCAGCCGGAGAGCCCCAGAGGCTCAGGCGCGCCCCAGGACGCGGTTGAGGGCCGCCTCCACCTCGGCCGACAGACCGGGCGGCGCCGCGCCGGCGGGCTTGCCGAGCGTCGTGCGGGCCAGCCGCACGGCCCCGCAGGACCGGCACTCCACCTCGCCCAACCGGCAGATCAGCGCCGTGGACGCGCAGGTGGCACAGGTGTCGAGGTCGAGGTCGTGCAGCCGTTGGCAGTCCGGGCAGATCAGCACCTGCGACTCTTGGCGCACCCCGCGCTGCCACGGGCTCGCCCCGCGCACCGGGTCCGTCTGCCGGGCCCCGCAGCGGTAGCAGGGCATCGCTTCCTCCGAGAGAGTCAAGAAATGGCGGCGAGTGCCTTGACGTAGTCGGCGATGTCGCGCGCGGAGCTGACCGGGTTGACCACCGACCACCGGATCACCCCCTCGCCGTCGATGATGAAGGTCCCCCGTAGGGCGAACCCCTTCTCTTCATCGAAGACACCGTACGCCCGGGCAACCTGTCCGTGCGGCCAGAAGTCGGAGAGCATCGGGAACCGGTAGCCCTCGCGATCGGCCCACGCGCGGTGGGTGAACACCGAGTCGACGGAGACCGTCAGCACCTGCGCGTCCCCGATCGGATGGTCGCGCAGGGCGGCCAGCTCAGCGTGACAGACCCCGGTGAACGCCAGCGGGTAGAAGACCAGCACGACCTTCCGCCCCCGGAACCGGGACAGTCTCACCGGGGTGCCGTGCTGGTCCTGTAGCTCGAAATCCGGAGCCGGGACGCCGACCTCGGCAGGATGCGCGTTCACGGTCTCCATCCTGCCCTACGGCAGGCGTTCGGACTCTCCTACCGGCGGCCCTTCGGTGTGACCAGCCGTGTTCCGGACCAATCGGGTGCGGCGGAGATGGTGCTGGTCTGTGAGAGACCGGCGGTCGCCGCATCCTCCCCGATGTCGCTCGGCTCCACGTGGCCCTCGCGCCCGGCCTTGGGAGTGAGCAGCCAGATCTGGCCGCCGTCGGCGAGTGATCGCATGGCGTTGGTCAGAGCGTCGAACAGGTCCCCGTCGCCGTCGCGCCACCACAGCAGCACCACGTCGACGACGTCGTCACTGTCCTCGTCCAGCAGCTCGTTGCCGGTCAGGTCCTCGATGGAGTCGCGCAGCTCGTCGTCGACGTCCTCGTCCCAACCGATCTCCTGCACCACCTGACCCGGCTTGAGGCCGAGTCGTTCGGCCAGGCCGCGCTCGCCCTGCGCCTGACCCGCGGTCGCGCTCACGTTTATCCCTCCTGCTTGAGTGGCCCCGCTTATGCGGTTTATCGCTTCGGCACAGTCCACACGCTGTGACCCTCAGTCGTCAACGGTCGCCACGGGTACGGCCGTACTCGGCCAGAATCAATCAGACAAAAACGACAGGCGAACCTGACGTTGCGGGTTGTCGACGTTCAGGTCCACGAGTGCGACGGACTGCCACGTGCCCAACGCCATTCGCCCGTCCAGCACAGGGATCGTGGCGTACGGCGGGATGAACGCGGGCATCACGTGCGACCTGCCGTGGCCGCGCGAGCCGTGGGCGTGACGCCACCGGTCGTCGGCCGGCAGCAGGTCTCCCAGGGCCGCGAGCAGGTCGTCGTCGCTGCCCGACCCCAGCTCGAGCAGCGCCACGCCCGCCGTGGCGTGCGGCACGAAAACGTGCAGCAGTCCGTCTCCTTCCGCACGTACGAATGCGGCGCATTCGGACGTGATGTCGTGCACCCTCTCACGCGAACCCGTGGCCACACTGATGATTTCGGATCTCACGTGGAAATCTTACGTATGTACGACGAGGGCATCCGGCCCGGGAAACACCAGGACGGTGTGCCCGTCGTCGAACCTCACGGTGTACGGAGGCGTGCCGTCAGGCCCCATGACCTCTGTGATTACTCCTGTCCGGTCCCTTTCGCCAACGGTATTCCCGTGCACCAGGAGCCGGTCTCCTACCGTCGCCTTCATACCTCCAGATTGGTACGCGGAGTGCCGGACGAAAAGCGACATTCGCAACTTTTGCCGCACCTCTAGGGGCAGGGACAAAATTGATGGAAACGTTACGCGGTGCTGATGCCCTGTTGCGCACCGCGCCGACCGCCTTCCATGGCGACGCGGAGAGACCGGCCGGCTACGCAACGTCTCCTCATCACCCTCGGCGGGGTCACCAGGGTCACCGGAGGCTAGACTCGCGGCTCGCATCCGCGCCGTCGCGGATGAACCTTCCCCGATCGGGGGATGGGACAGAGTACGCCCATGAGGCCCGGGCCCAGCAACAGGCATCCGAGCGAAATTTCGCCCGTTTTCCTGTCTTGTTAAATTGGTCCCGGGATGTAACCTTTGGTGGCGATTCGTCCTACCATCGGTGGTCTAGGCCATCGAAGATGGCCCTGCCAGCAGGGACACTCTGGTTACCAGCCAGTAGAGATGCGTTTTCTACGGCTAGCTACCAGGATGGAAGGGCACCCAGACCAGACATCAGTCCATCTCGGAAGGCGAGACCCAGTGGCTTCCGGACGCCAGCGTTTCTCGATCATCAGCGACGGCCTACCCAGCCAGCTGCCTGATGTCGACCCCAGCGAGACCAACGAGTGGCTCGAGTCTCTCGACAACGTCGTGAAGACCGAGGGCCGCACCAGAGCGCGCTACCTGATGCTGCGCCTGCTCGAGCGGGCGCGCGAACACCAGGTCGGCGTGCCGGGCCTGCGCAGCACCGACTACATCAACACGATCCCGCCGGAGCGCGAGCCCTGGTTCCCGGGCGATGAGCACGTCGAACGCCGCATCCGCGCCTACATCCGCTGGAACGCGGCCATCATGGTGTCCCGGGCCAACGCCCGCACCAACGTCGGCGGCCACATCGCCACCTACGCCTCCGCGGCCTCGCTCTACGAGGTGGGCTTCAACCACTTCTTCCGCGGCAAGGAGCACGGCGAGTCGGGCGACCAGGTCTTCTTCCAGGGGCACGCGGCGCCCGGCATCTACGCCCGCGCCTTCCTCGAGGGCCGACTCAACGAGACCCAGCTCGACGCGTTCCGCCAGGAGCTGTCGCACGGCTTCCGCGGCCTGCCGTCCTACCCGCACCCGCGGCTCATGCCCGACTTCTGGGAGTTCCCCACGGTCTCCATGGGCCTGGGCCCGATCGGCGCGATCTACCAGGCGCGGTTCAACCGCTACCTGCTCAACCGCCAGATCAAGGACACCAGCCGCAGCCACGTGTGGGCGTTCCTCGGCGACGGCGAGATGGACGAGCCCGAGTCGCTCGGCGCCATCGGCCTGGCCGCGCGCGAGGAGCTCGACAACCTCACGTTCGTGATCAACTGCAACCTGCAGCGGCTCGACGGCCCGGTACGCGGCAACGGCAAGATCATTCAGGAGCTGGAGTCCTACTTCCGCGGCGCCGGCTGGAACGTCATCAAGGTCGTCTGGGGCCGTGACTGGGACCCGCTGCTCGCGGCCGACGTCGACGGCGTGCTGGTCAACCAGATGAACACCACGCCCGACGGGCAGTTCCAGACCTACTCGGTCGAGTCGGGCGCCTACATCCGCGACAACTTCTTCGGCTCCGACCCGCGCCTGCGCAAGATGGTCGAGCACCTCACCGACGACGACATCCGCAAGCTGTCGCGCGGCGGCCACGACTACCGCAAGGTCTACGCGGCGTTCAAGGCGGCCCGCGAGCACGTCGGCCAGCCGACCGTCATCCTCGCCCAGACCATCAAGGGCTGGACGCTGGGCAAGGACTTCGAGGCGCGCAACGCCACCCACCAGATGAAGAAGCTCACCAAGGCCGAGCTGAAGGAGTTCCGCGACCGGCTCTACCTGCCGATCCCCGACTCCGCCCTGGAAGGCGACCTGCCGCCCTACTTCCACCCGGGCGAGAACGACCCCGAGATCCAGTACATGAAGGAGCGCCGCGCGGCGCTCGGCGGCGTGCTGCCCAAGCGGGTCGTGCGCGCCAAGCCGGTCAAGCTGCCCGGCGACGAGGTCTACAACACCTTCCGCAAGGGCTCGGGCAAGCAGCAGGTGGCCACCACGATGGCGTTCGTGCGGCTGCTGAAGGACCTCATGCGTGACAAGGAGATCGGCCACCGGTTCGTGCCGATCATCCCCGACGAGGCCCGCACGTTCGGTCTCGACGCGATGTTCCCGACGGCCAAGATCTACTCGCCGCACGGCCAGACGTACGAGGCCGTCGACAGGGAGCTGCTGCTGTCGTACAAGGAGGCCGTGCAGGGGCAGATCCTGCACGAGGGCATCAGCGAGTCGGGGTCGATGGCCTCGGCCATCGCGGCCGGCACGGCCTACGCCACGCACGGCGAGCACATGATCCCGATCTACATCTTCTACTCGATGTTCGGGTTCCAGCGCACCGCCGACCAGATGTGGCAGATGGGCGACCAGATGGGCCGCGGCTTCCTGCTCGGCGCCACCGCGGGCCGCACCACGCTGAACGGCGAGGGCCTGCAGCACGAGGACGGCCACACGCCGCTCATCGCCTCGACCAACCCGGCCGTGGTCGCCTACGACCCGTCGTGGGCGTTCGAGGTGGCCCACATCGTCAAGGACGGCCTGCGGCGCATGTACGGCGACCAGCCGGAGGACGTCTTCTACTACCTGACCGTCTACAACGAGCCCTACCTGCAGCCGGCCCAGCCGGACGGCATCGACGTGGACGGCCTGCTCAAGGGCCTGTACAAGTTCGCCGACGGCCCGCAGACGCGGGGTCCGAAGGCCAACATCCTGGCCTCCGGCGTGGCGGGTCCGTGGGCTCTGGAGGCGCAGCGGCTGCTGGCCGAGGACTGGGGCGTGTCGGCCGACGTCTGGTCGGCCACGTCGTGGTCCGAGCTGCGGCGCGAGGCGCTGGCGTGCGACGAGCACAACTTGCTCAACCCCGACGCCGAGCGCCGCGTCCCCTACGTCACCCAGGCGCTCTCGCAGGCGCAGGGGCCGTTCGTGGGCGTCAGCGACTACATGAAGGCCGTCCAGGACCAGATCGCGCAGTGGGTGCCGGGTGACTGGTCCTCGCTGGGCACCGACGGGTTCGGCCTGTCCGACACCCGCTCGGCGCTGCGCCGTCACTTCCACGTCGACGCCGCCTCGATCACGCTGGCCGTGCTGACCAGCCTGGTCAAGCGGGGCGAGCTCGACGGCGAGGTGCTGCGCGAGGCGATCGCCCGCTACCACCTGAAGAACGGCGTCACCGAGGCCGGCGGCGCCGAGAGCAACGACACCCAGTCGATGGGCGTCTGAGCCCGCTCTGCCGGCGGCGCTCCCGCGATCTGCTCGTGGGAGCGCCGTCGTGTTCCGCCGTCGGCAGCGGGTGAGGCGGCACGTTCAGGAGGGGTACGTGCCGCCTCACCCAGATTTGGTGCATCGTCACGTATTGTGGGCACTACCTCCCCCTGAGAGATGTGAGGGGAACTTTCGTTATGCGTCGTGTCCTAGCCGCCGCTCTGCTCCTGACCGCCGGCTGCTCCAGCGTGCCGGCCCAGCCTGCCACCCAGCAGGCCGCGCAGTCCGCCGACCAGCCTCCCGGGGGTCCGGGCACGATCGCTTGGGGGCCGTGCACCGACATCAAGCGGCCCGACGGCGAGCCGCCGGCCCGCCAGGACGCCTCCGTGCGGTGCGGCAAGCTCGCGGTGCCCCTGGACTATGCCAAGCCCGACGGGGAGAAGCTGGAGCTCGCGCTGATCAAGCTGCCGGCCACCGGTCCGGGCAAGCGGCTGGGCTCGATGGTGTTCAACTTCGGCGGCCCCGGGGCGTCCGGCGTGGACACGCTCGACCAGGCGGGCAAGGCGCTGACGTCGCTGCGCACCCGTTATGACCTGGTCAGTTTCGACCCGCGCGGCGTCGAGCGCAGCTCCGGCGTACGCTGCGGCGGGACCGCGGAGATGGACAGGTTCACCTCGCTCGACACGCTGCCTCCCGACGAGGAGACGCACCGGGCGGCCGAGGCGGCCAACAAGGAGTTCGCCGCCCTGTGCCAGCAGCACTCCGGCAAGATCCTGCCGTACGTCGGCACCGTCAACGCCGCCCGCGACATGGACCGCATCCGCGCCGCCGTCGGCGACGCCAAGCTCAACTACGTCGGCATGTCGTACGGCACCCAGCTCGGCGGCGTCTACGCCACCCTGTTCCCCAAGAAGGTCGGCCGCATGGTGCTCGACGCGCCGCTCGACCCCACGGTCACCTTCGAGCAGCGCACGCTGGCCCAGACCCGCGGCTTCCAGCAGGCGTACGAGAGCTTCCTGCGCTCGTGCGTCAAGAGCGGCTCCTGCGAGGTGGGCCGGGACGAGGACACCGCGGACGCCAACGTCGAGAAGCTGATGACGCAGCTCACCGAGCGGCCGTTGCCGATCGGCGGGCGCGCGCTGACGCAGGGCCTGGCCTCGACCGGCGTGGCCGCCGCGCTCTACTCCGAACTGACCTGGCCGTTCCTGGAGCAGGCCCTCGGCGAGGCGCTCAAGGGCCGCGGCGAGGCGCTGATGTACCTCGCCGACACTTACACCGGCCGCTCCCCCGACGGCAAGTACTCCACCCAGATGACCAGTTTCCCGGCCATCACCTGCGTCGACACGGCCGAGCGTCCCGACGTCGCGACGCTGCGCCGCACCGAGGCGGCCGCGCTGAAGATCTCGCCGCTGTTCGGCAGCGAGGGCTCGGGCGGGCTGTGCCGGGTGTGGCCGGCCAAGGGCAGCGACGAGGCGCGGCACGTCGACGCCACCGGCTCGGCGCCGATCGTGGTGGTGGGCGGCAAGGGCGACCCCGCCACGCCGTACGAGTGGGCGCCCAAGCTGACGGCCCAGCTCAAGACCGCCACGCTGGTCACCTACGAGGGCGAGGGTCACGGGGCGTACCTGTCGGGCAGCAAGTGCGTCCAGGGGCTCGTGGACGGCTACCTGATCGAAGGCAGGCTCCCGCAGAAGGGCGCGACCTGCCCGGCCGCCTAGTCTTTGCGGTGTGACGGACTACTCATCGCAGATCGACAGGGAGACCTCGCGGCTGGCGGCGCTGGCCGGTGATCTGTCCGTCCCGGTGCCGACGTGCCCGGGATGGACGCTCGCCGAGCTGGTCACCCATGTCGGGCAGACCCACCGCTGGGCCGCGCACGTGCTGCGCGACCGGGTGCAGGAGCGCATCTGGTCGAAGCAGGTGGCCGGCGGGCTGCCCGAGGGCGCGAGCGGTGACGCGGACTGGCTGAGGGCCGGGGCCGCCGAGCTGCTCGACACGCTGCGCGCCACCGACCCGGCGACCCAGGTGTGGACGTGGGGGCCGGACCGGCGGGCGTCGTGGTGGCCGCGCCGGATGCTCTTCGAGCTGGTCGTGCACCGGGCCGACGCCGAGCTCGCGCTCGGCATCGAGCCGGAGATCGACGCCGCGACGGCGGCCGACGGCATCGAGGAGTACCTGCACAACCTGCCGTACGCGGCCTGGGTCACCCGGCCGCTGGCGGAGCTGGGGGTGGAGGGGGCCACGATCCACCTCCACGCCACCGACGCCGACGGCGAGTGGACCATCACGCAGGGCCCCGCCGGGAAGATCACGTGGGAACGCGGCCACGCCAAGGGCGACGTGGCCGTGCGCGGCCCGGTCGCCGACCTGCTGCTCGTGCTCTACGGCCGCCGCTCCCCCGACACGGCGGAGGTCTTCGGCGACCGCGACCTGCTGGACCGCTGGCTGGCGACGACCGCGTTCTGATGAGGCCCTGGACGCGCCGCCGCTCGGCGATCGGCGGCGTGTCCAGGGCGAAGGGGTGAACCGCTCGGGCCCGGGGTGTCGCGGGGAAGGCGGTGCCCGGGCCGGGCGGTCACCTGCGGTGGAAGACGCCGAAGACGCTGCCGGAGGTGTCGCGCAGGTAGGCGAAGTCGGTGCCGGCACCGTCGTCGATCACCTTGGTGAGCACCTTGCCGCCCAGCGCCTCGCTCCTGGCGCAGGTCTCCTCCACGTCGGCCACCTGCACATGGAAGATCGCGTGACTGGGAAACGCGCCCTCGGTGTTGTAGAGACCGCCCATCGGATGCCCGGCGTCCGGACGGCCGATCAGCCGGTAGTCGATCGGGCCCTCGTCACGCTCGAACGTCCAGCCGAACAGGCCGCCGTAGAACCGCTGGGCGCCCTCGGGGTCGTCGGACGCGACCTCGAACCACGTCACCGTGTTGTCCATCGTCGTCTCCCTCGCTTCTTTCGAACAAGACGACGATCTCTCACGTAAGCGACAACCCTATGTCGGTGTTTCGGAACGACTTATCGAGCGTCTAATCGAGAACCGTGCCGTGCACCACCATTTCCGGCACCTCGGTCGCGAAGCCTTCGAGCGGCCGGTCGGGGCAGCGCTCGGGGGTGACGGTGGCCGCGGCGATGCGGTCGAGGCGGAAGACGCGCACGTCGTCGCGCAGCCGGCACCACGCGACGAGATACCAGAACCCGCCGCGCCCGCCCAGGAACACCCCCGGCTCGACGTCGCGCGAGGTCAGCGCGCCCTTGGCGTCGGCGTAGTCGAGCCGCAGCACCCGCCGGCGCAGCAGCGCCTCCTCGATCGCCCGCGAGACGCCCTCGGCGCCGAGCGGCCGGACGTCGCCGCCCGGCTCGGACTCGGGCTGCATGAGCTGCACGCGGCGGGCCAGCTCGCGCGCCAGCTCGCCCTCCGAACCCGGCATGGCCGCCACGACCTTGCGTAACGCGCTGCGCGCCTGGCGGCCGAACGGCTGGTCGCCGGCCCGGCTCAGGGCCACCGCGATGGCCACGGCCTCGGCGGGGGTGAAGTTGAGCGGGGGCAGCGACATCTTCTTGTCGATGGCGTAGCCGCCCTTGCGCCCCGGCTCGGCGTAGATCGGCACGCCCGACTCCTGCAGCGCGGTGATGTCGCGCTCGATCGTGCGCACGCTGACCTCGAACCGCTCGGCCAGCTCGCGGGCCGAGCGGTGGCGGGGCGCGATGGCGCGCAGGTCTTCGACGAGTGCGTAGAGCCGGTCCGTACGATTCACAGCGGTGACGCTACGCGGCGGGACCGACAATCGCGGCGCGCCGGCCGAGGCCTCGACACTCGCATAACCCCGTGGACACAGGGGTCTCACGCTCCGGCGACCCCGGGCGGGGGCGCGTCTTTTTCACGTTCCGTAAAGTTCTCACGCGGCGCGCGTCCAGTCCAGAAGCCGGTCGAGGGGCCAGGTGTTGACGATCCGCCCGGCCTCGATGCCGCACCGGGCGGCGCGCTCGCAGCCGAACCGCTGCCAGTCGAGCTGGCCGGGCGCGTGCGCGTCGGAGTCGATCGCGAACACGCACCCCATCTCGTACGCCAGCCGCATCAGCCGCTTCGGCGGGTCGAGCCGGTCGGGACGGGAGTTGATCTCGACCGCCACCCCGAACCGCCGGCACGCCTCGAAGACCAGCTCCGCGTCGAACTCCGACTCCGGCCGCTTCACCCCCCGCTTCCCGCCCGCCCGCACCACGCGCCCGGTGCAGTGGCCGAGCACGTCCACCAGCGGGTCGGCCACCGCGGTGACCATGCGGCGGGTCATCTCTTCTCCGTCCATGCGCAGTTTGGAGTGCACGCTGGCCACCACCACGTCGAGCCGTTCGAGCAGCGCGGGGTCCTGGTCGAGCGAGCCGTCGGGGTTGACGTCCACCTCGATCCCGGTGAGCACCCGGAACGGCGCGAGCCGCCCGTTCAGCTCGGCCACGACGTCGAGCTGCCGTTCCAGCCGCTCGGCCGACAGGCCCTTGGCCACGGTCAGGCGCGGCGAGTGGTCGGTCAGCGCCACGTAGTCGTGGCCGAGCGCGATGGCGGCCTCGGCCATCTCCTCGATCGGCGAGCCGCCGTCGGACCAGTCGGAGTGGCTGTGCAGGTCGCCTTTCAGCGCCGTGCGCAGCGCGGCCGTCTCCGTGTCGAGCTCGATCTCGGCGGTTGCCCGCATTCTCCGCAGATACGTAGGAACCTGGCCGTCGAGACTCTCGTTGATGACGAGTGTGGTCACCTTGCCGATGCCGGGGAGATCGGCGAGCCCGCCGCCGCGTGAGAGTCGTACGAGTTCGTCACGGGGGAGGTCGGCGACGACGGACGCGGCGCGGCGGAAGGCCCGCACACGATACGTCGGCTCGCCGGCGCGTTCGAGCAGGAAGGCGATCTCACGCAGCGCGTCAACCGGTTCCATGCGTTCCGTCATACCCAGGCGGCCACGCCCGGGGCGTCCATGACCGCGCGAATCCAACACATGTTGAACGGGGAGACGGGCCGCCGCTAGGCTGAGCGGCCCAGGAAAGCAGGAGTTTGATGGCAGAACCGCCGCAGCCGCCCACGGTGCCGCCGCGCAAGTCCTCGAAGGTCGTCCCGCTGGTCGTCCTCGGGGTGCTGTCCGTGATGGTGGTCGGATACTGCGCGGCCGTCTCCGACGACGAGGACGTCGTCGCCGACTGCGTCCTGTACGTCGACGACGACTCCGCGGCCGCCGAGCAGGCCATGAGCGACTACTACGGGGCCACGCCGGGCAACGACTCCGACGAGCAGGCCGACGCCTCCCCCTCGCCGAGTCCCACCGCCTCGCCCCTGCCCGCGGGCTCGTACCAGGTCGTGGACGACGACTACTGCGATGACGACGACGGCCACGGCAGCGCCTACTACGGCGGGTCCCGGGGGGCGTACATGTGGTACTACGGCGGACGGCGGGTCGGCAACACGGTCCGGGGCGGCACCACCCTGCGCCCCTCCGACGTGAACATCAGCAGCCGGGGCGGCAAGGAGATCCAGCGCGGCGGCTTCGGCCGCAGCTGGAGCGGCGGGAGCTGACGTGCGGCGCGAGCACCACCCTCCCAGGGACGACTGGGAGAAGAGGATCGAGAGCCACGGCCTGGCCTACCACCGGGCCGCCCACCCGGCGGGCCTGAGCAGGCCCTACTGGGACGAGTCCGTCCACTACGTCTTCTCGCTGGAGGAGGTCGAGGCGCTGGAGGAGCAGGTCGAGGAGCTGCACGCCATGTGCCTGCGGGCCGCCGACCACGTGGTCTCCACCGGCCGCTTCGCCGACTTCGCCATCCCCGAGTGGGCGTGGGAGGAGGTCGCGCGCTCGTGGGAGCGGCGCGACGGCCACCTGTACGGCCGCTTCGACCTGCGCTACGACGGCACCGGCCCGGCCAAGCTGCTGGAGTACAACGCCGACACGCCGACCTCGCTGGTCGAGACGTCGGTCGTGCAGTGGTTCTGGCTGCAGGACGCCTTCCCCGGCGACGACCAGTGGAACTCCGTGCACGAACGGCTCATCGACCGCTGGCGCGAGCTGCGGCTGCCGCCCGGCCCCACCCACTTCGCCTTCACCAACGCCGACGAGACCGGCGAGGAGGCCATGACGGTGGCCTACCTCCAGGAGACCGCCGACCAGGCGGGCCTGCAGACGGTCGCCGTGGCCATGGAGGACATCGGCTGGGACGCGCTCAACCGCCGCTTCGTCGACGTCGAGGGCCGGATGATCCGCTCGGCGTTCAAGCTCTACCCGTGGGAGTGGATGTTGTCCGACGACTTCGGACGCCACGCCGTGCGCCACTCCACCTGGATCGAGCCGCTGTGGAAGGCGCTGTTGTCGAACAAGGCGCTGCTGGCCGTGTTGTGGGAGCTCAACCCCGGCCACCCCAACCTGCTGCCCGCCTATCTCGACGGCCCGCGCGAGCTGACCTCGTACATCGCCAAGCCGCTGCTCGGCCGGGAGGGCGCCTCCATGCGCATCGTCACCCCCGAGGGCACGCAGGAGACGACGGGGATCTACGGCCGCGAGGGCTACGTCTTCCAGGGCTTCGAGGCCCTGCCCGTCTTCGAGGGGCAGCGGCCGGTGCTCGGCGCCTGGGTGGTCGCCGACGAGGCGGCCGGCCTCGGCATCAGGGAGACGACCGGCCTGATCACCGACGACACCTCCTCGTTCGTCCCGCACCGCATCGCTGCCTGACCCCCCTTTCCCACCGCACCACGTGATAGGAACTGACGTGACCCTTCTCGAAACCCTCGCCCGCGGCGCGGGCGCCATCGCCGCCTACGCCGCCGTCGGCGTGATCCTGATGATCGTCGGTTTCTACGTGATCGACTGGGCCACGCCCGGCAAGCTCAGCGAGATCATCCGCCAGGAGCGCAACCCGAACGCCACCCTGCTCGCCTCCTCGGCGCTGGCCGCCGTCGGGCTCATCGTGGCCGCCTCCATCTGGGCCTCCGGCGGCCGGCTGGCGGAGGGCCTGGCGGGCACGGCCGTGTTCGGCCTCGTCGGCATCGTGGTGCAGACGGTCGCGATGCTGCTGTTCGACAAGGTCGTCGGCATCTCCGTACGCGAGCTGGTCAAGGAGCCCGAGCTGCAGCCCGGCGCACGGGTCCTGGCGGTGACGCACGTGGCGCTCGGCCTGATCACCGCGGTCGCCGTCATCTAGCCCCGTCATACAGCCCCGTCATCCAGGCGGGCGGTCCGGACAGGCGCGAACGCCCGTTCCGGACATCCTGCTGGACCTGGCACTCTAGAGGCGTGACAGACCGGACCAGGGAGGACACCACACGCAGGCTCGAGCGCGCCATGGGCGCGCTCGGCACCGCGGCGATGGCGCGCATGGACGAGCAACTGCCGTGGTTCCGCGCGCTGAGCGCCGAGGACCGTTCCTGGGTGGGGCTGGTGGCGCAGGCGGGGATCGCCGCGTTCGTCGAGTGGTTCCAGCACGCGGGCAAGGACCGTCCCACACCCAGCATCGAGTTCTTCGGCACGGCTCCGCGCGAGCTGAAGCGCTCCATCTCGCTCCAGCAGACCGTCGACATCGTCAGGGTCGTGGTCGAGGTCGTCGAGGCCCAGACCGACGAGCTGGCCGCCCCCGGCGGAGAGGACCAGCTCCAGCAGGCCATGCTGCGCTACACCCGCGACGTGGCCTTCGCCGCCGCCCAGGTCTACGCCCGCGAGGCGGAGGCCAGGGGCTCGTGGGACGCCCGGCTGGAGGCGCTGATCGTGGACGCCCTGGTCCGCGGCGAAGTCGACGACGGGCTGCACTCCTGGGCCGCCGCGCTCGGCTGGACGTCCTCCCCCGTCGTGGTCATCGCCGGCCACGCCCCCGACGACGACCCGCGGGCGGTCATCGACGGGCTGCGCGAGAAGGGCCGCCGCATCGGCATGGACCTGCTGGCCGGGGTGCAGGCCGACCGGCTCATCGTCATCGTGGGCGGCGCCGGCAGCGTCGACGACGCGGCCCGGCAGGTGGTCGCCCGCTTCGGCGTCGGGCCGGTCGTCATCGGCCCTGAGGTGCCCGACCTGCACGCCGCCGCCCGCTCCGCCAGGGCGGCGCTGGCCGGGCTGAAGGCGTCCTGCGGCTGGCCGGACGCGCCGCGGCCGGTGCACGCCGAGGACCTGCTGGCCGAGCGGGCGCTCGACGGCGACGCCGACGCCCGCCGGCAGCTCATCGAGAACGTCTACCTGCCGCTGGCCGGCACGCCGCTGCTCGACACGCTGGCGACGTACCTGGAGCAGGGCACCTCGCTGGAGGCGACGGCGCGGCTGCTGTTCGTCCACCCCAACACCGTCCGCTACCGGCTGAAGAAGATCACCGAACTGACCGGCTACCAGCCGACCGAGGGCAGGTCGGCCTTCACGCTTCAGGTCGGGCTCATCCTCGGCAGGCTGTCGGAGAGCGCCGAAACCTGGCGCGCTCTAACGTAATGCCGCCGAAATCCCCACTGTGGCCTTCCTACAAAAGACCCTGGACAAAGTTCGTACGGATCTCCATCCTCGTGTCGGAGTTCTACAGGGCATGGTGGGTTTTGTGCTTGTACTCGTCGCTCCGGGCCAAGGCGCCCAAACACCAGGCTTCCTGACTCCGTGGCTCGAGCTGCCCGGGCTCGCCGACCGGCTCGGCGCCTGGTCCGAGGTCGTCGGGCTCGATCTGGTGGCCTACGGCACGACCGCCGGCGCAGACGAGATCCGCGACACCGCCGTCGCCCAGCCGCTGCTCGTGGCCGCCGCGCTGGCCTCCGCCGAGGCGCTCGGCGCGACGCCCGACGTGCTCGCGGGCCACAGCGTCGGCGAGTTCGCCGCCGCCGCCCTGGCCGGGGTGCTCACCCCGGAGCAGGCGCTCTCCCTCGTCCGCGACCGTGCCCAGGCCATGGCCAAGGCCGCCGCGGTGACCGAGACCGGCATGACCGCCGTGCTCGGCGGCGCCGAGGACGACGTGCTCGCCGCCATCGAGCGCCACGGCCTGACGGCCGCCAACATCAACGGCGCCGGCCAGATCGTGGCCGGCGGCACGCTCGAGCAGTTGGCCGCGTTCAAGGACGACGCGCCGGCCCGTGCCCGGCTCATCCCGCTGTCCGTGGCGGGCGCGTTCCACACCCGTCACATGGCCCCGGCCGTGGAGAGCCTGCGCGAGGCCGCCCAGCAGGTCGCCCCCGCCGACCCGCGGGTCACGCTGCTGTCCAACGCCGACGGGCAGGCGGTCGGGAGCGGCGCCGAGTTCCTCGACCGGCTCGTCAAGCAGGTGAGCAACCCCGTCCGGTGGGACTCCTGCATGGAGACCATGGCCGGTCTCGGCGTCACCGCGATGATCGAGCTGCTGCCCGGCGGCACGCTGACCGGCCTCGCCAAGCGCGGGCTGCGCGGTGTGCGGACGGTGGCGCTCAAGACCCCAGACGACCTCGACGCGGCCAGGGAGCTGATCAAGTGAGGATCCCCGACATCGCCCCCGGCGCGAAGGTTCTGGCCCTGGGCCACTACCAGCCGGCCCACGTGGTGACCAACGACGACCTGGCCAAGACCATGGAGACCAACGACGAGTGGATCCAGTCGCGGGTCGGCATCAAGGAGCGCAGGGTCGCCCAGGAGGAGTCCGTCGAGGACATGGCGACCATCGCCGGCGGCAAGGCGCTGGCGGCCGGCGGCCTGTCCCCCGAGGACATCGACCTCGTCATCGTGGCCACCTGCACGCTGGAGACGCAGATCCCCAACGCCTCCGCGGTCGTGGCCCACCGCCTCGGCATCAAGTCGCCGGGCGCGTTCGACGTCAACGCCGCCTGCGCCGGGTTCTGCTACGCGCTCGCCACCGCCAGCGCCGCCGTGCGCGGCGGTGCCGCCAGGAACGTGCTCGTCATCGGCTCCGAGAAGTTGTCGCAGTGGGTCGACTGGACCGACCGGTCCACCGCCGTGATCTTCGCCGACGGCGCCGGAGCCGCGGTGGTCGGCCCGTCCGAGACGCCCGGCATCGGCCCCGTGGTGTGGGGCAGCTCCGGCGACAAGTTCGACGCCATCGAGATCAAGGACCGCGCCGACTTCCTGCACCAGGAGGGCCAGACGGTCTTCCGGTGGGCCACCACCGCCCTGCACCCCGTGGCGCTGGAGGCCTGCGCCCGCGCGGGCGTCGAGCCGTCCGAGCTGTCGGCGTTCGTGCCCCACCAGGCAAACCTGCGCATCGTCGAGGCCATCGCCCGCAAGCTGGGCGCCGACAAGGCCGTCGTCGCGCGTGACATCGTCCACGCGGGCAACACCTCTGCCGCCTCGATCCCGCTCGCGCTCTCGCGCATGCTGGAGCGCGGCGAGGTCCGCTCGGGCGGTCTCGCTCTCGTGCTCGGCTTCGGCGCGGGCCTGACGTACGCGGGGCAAGTGATCGAGATCCCCTGACGGGGTCGCGGTCCATTTCATGAGCTTGTGCGGCCCTGCCGCACAGACACCAGGAAACCAAAGGAGAACTAGCGACATGGCTGCCACCGAGCAGGAAATCCTCGCGGGCCTCGGCAAGATCATCAACGAGATCACCGGCATTCCGGCCTCCGAGGTGACCCCTGAGAAGAGCTTCGTGGACGACCTCGACATCGACTCCCTGTCCATGGTCGAGATCGCCGTGGCCGCCCAGGACGAGTTCGGCGTCGAGATCCCCGACGACCAGCTCAAGAACCTGAAGACGGTCAAGGACGTCCTCACCTTCATCCAGGGCTGACCGAAGCACACCCAACTGATCAGTAAGGAGCGCGAAACGTGAGTGCGAACCGGGTACGTGTCGTCGTTACCGGGCTAGGCGCGACGACGCCCGTCGGTGGAGACGTCACCTCGTCCTGGACGGCGCTCCTCGCCGGTCAGTCGGGTGTCGAGACGCTCACCACGGACTGGATCGACTCCGTCCCCGTGAAGTTCGCGGGGACGGCGGCGGTCGATCCGACCGAGGTGCTGCCGCGGCCCGAGTCCCGCCGCCTCGACCGCAGCGAGCAGTTCGCGCTGGTCGCCGCCAGGGAGGCCTGGCAGGACGCCGGCGCCCCCGAGGTGGCGCCCGAGCGGCTCGGCGTCGTGGTCTCCAGCGGCATCGGCGGCATCTCGACGACGCTGAGCGCGTACGACACCTGGCGGGAGAAGGGCTGGAACCGGCTTTCGCCGTTCACCGTGCCGATGCTCATGCCCAACGGCCCCGCCGCCTGGATCGGGCTCGACCTGAAGGCCCAGGCCGGCGTGCACGCCACGGTGTCGGCCTGCGCCTCCGGAGCGGAGGCCATCGGCCACGCGATGGACATGATCAGGGCCGGCCGCGCCGACGTGGTGGTCGCCGGCGGCACCGAGGCCGCGATCCACGGCCTCAACATGGCGGCCTTCGCCGCCGCGCGGGCCATGTCGACCCGCAACGACGACCCGGCGGCCGCGTCCCGGCCGTGGGACCGCGCCCGTGACGGCTTCGTCCTCGGCGAGGGCGCGGGCATCGTGGTGCTGGAGTCCGAGGAGTACGCCAAGGCCCGCGGCGCGCGCATCTACGCGTACTGCGCGGGTGTGGGCTACTCCGCCGACGCCCACCACATCACGCAGCCGGAGCCCGAGGGCCGCGGCATCATCATGGCGATGACGCAGTCGCTCACCGACGCCGGCATCAGCGGCCTCGACGTCAAGCACGTCAACGCGCACGCCACCTCGACGCCCGCGGGCGACGTCGGTGAGGTGCAGGCGGTGGCCAAGGCCATCGGCACCCATCCGCTGGTGACCTCGACCAAGTCGATGACGGGTCACCTGCTGGGCGGTGCGGGCGGCATCGAGTCCGTCTTCACCATCAAGGCCCTGCAGGAGCGGATCGTCCCCGCCACCATCAACCTCGACGACCTCGACGACGGCATCGATGTCGACCTCGTCTACGGCAAGCACCGCGCACTGCCGGACGGCGACATCGCCGCGATCAACAACTCGTTCGGCTTCGGAGGCCACAACGTTTCCGTCGTCTTTAAGGGGGCTTAAATGACCGTGCTCGACAACCGGGTGGTGACCGACGGCTCTGATCAGGAGCCCGCCGATCCCCGCGACCCGGCCGTCCGCCTGGCCGCGCTGCTCGACGAGGGCTCGGTACGACTGATCACTCCCCAGGACAAGAGCGGCGTGCTGGCCGCCATGGGCCGCGTCGAAGGCGTCCCCGTCGTCGCCTTCTGCAGCGACGCCCGCTCCCAGGGCGGCGCCATGGGCAGCGAGGGTTGCGAGCACATCGTGCACGCCTACGACGTGGCCGTACGCGAGCGGGTGCCGGTCATCGGCATCTGGCACTCCGGCGGCGCGCGGATCCCCGAGGGCGTGGAGTCGCTGCACGGCGTCGGACGGGTGTTCGCCGCCATGACCAAGGCCTCCGGCATCGTGCCGCAGATCTCCGTGGTGGTCGGCCCGGCCGCCGGCGGCGCCGCCTACGGGCCCGCCCTCACCGACCTGGTCATCCTGGCCGACTCCGGCCGCATCTTCGTCACCGGCCCCGACGTCGTGCGCAGCGTCACCGGCGAGAACGTCGACAGCGCCGCCCTGGGCGGCCCCGAGCCGCACAGCAAGCGCAGCGGTGTCGTCCACGTCGTGACCAAGACCGAGACCGACGCGTACGTCAAGGCGCGCCAGCTCACCACGCTCCTCGGCCACCAGGGCCGGGTGCGCAACGGCGCGATCGACGAAGTCGACTTCTCCAAACTGCTGCCCGACTCCGCGCGTCGTGCCTACGACGTCAAGCCTCTGGTCAACGGCCTGCTCGACGAGCCCGGCATCGAGCTTCACCCCAAGTGGGCGCCCAACATCGTCACGTCGCTGGGCCGCCTCGGCGGCCGGACGGTCGGTGTGATCGCCAACAACCCGATGCGGCTCGGCGGCTGCCTCGACGCCACGTCCGCCGAGAAGGCCGCCAGGTTCGTACGTATGTGTGACGCTTTCGGGGTGCCGTTGGTTGTCATCGTGGACGTGCCCGGTTACCTGCCGGGTGTCGGCCAGGAGCACGACGGGGTCGTGCGGCGCGGCGCCAAGCTGCTGCACGCCTTCGCCGAGGCCTCCGTGCCGCGCGTCACGCTGATGACCCGCAAGGCGTACGGCGGGGCGTACATCGCGATGAACTCCCGCGCCCTGGGCGCCACCAAGGTCTTCGCCTGGCCGACGGCCGAGGTCGCGGTCATGGGATCGGTGGCCGCGGTGCGCATCCTCAAGCGGCGCGACATCGCCGCCGCCCCCGAGGAGGAGCGGGCCGAGCTGGAGCATCGCCTGGCCGAGGAGCACGAGAAGCTCGTCGGCGGCCTGGCCAGGGCCCAGGACGTCGGCGTGATCGACGAGGTGATCAAGCCCGAGGAGACCCGCGGCGCCATCGCCAAGCTCCTCGCCCAGGCCACCCCGGCCCGCGGCGCCCACGGCAACATCCCGCTGTAGAACCCTTCCGCCAACGGCGAGGGCCCCGCACGACGTCGTGCGGGGCCCTCGCCGTTCCGCTGTCCTGGGCGCACCTGGACGGAGCCGGGTGACCGCGCGCCTCGGCGACGGCCCGGGGCCGGCTCCTCCGGTCAGACGGCGGCGTGCAGCCAGCGGACGGGAGCGCCGTCGCCGGCGTACCGGAACGGCTCCAGCTCCTCGTCCCACGGCTTGCCGAGGAGCTTGTCCAGCTCCTCCTCCAGCACGCAGCGCCCCTGCGCGGCCATCATCATCGCGGCGCGGAGCCGGTCTTCGGGGATCATGATGTCGCCGGCGGCGCCGATGACCGCCGTGAACGCGCCGAGAGTCGGCGTGTAGGCATGGCGCGAGCCGTCCACGCCGGGTGAGGCGTCCTCGGTGATCTCGAACCTGAGGCGCTGCCACCCCATGAGGGACGACGCGATGGCCGCCGCGATGCCGGGCCGGCCCTCCCATTCCGCCTGCGCGCGGACCACGTTGGGCGCTGCGGGTTGCGGCGTCCACGTCAGGTCTACGGGCACGCCAAGAACACCCGCGACTGCCCATTCGATGTGAGGGCACAGCGCGGGCTGAGCCGAGTGGACGTAAAGGACGCCACGAGCAGACACCGGACCTCCCGTTTCGGTACGAGGTGCGCCTTCCCCAACGGCCTCGCCCCGGGATGATCACAAGTGACTAGGGAGAGACTACCGTCGGTCGCCATCCGGCACCAGAGGGGGGCCATACCAAGTTGGTGCTGATGTGGCGGGTGACAGGCCGCCGAGCGAGGAAAGATACCGGCTCATGGAACTGGAATCTGTCGGCGCGTCGTTCATCCGCACGGGTCAGGTGCTGATCGACCGCAGCGCGATGTCCGCCGCGGCGCGCTGGACCCAGGCGGTGTCGGAGGCCGACGGCGTCTGCGTGGTGCACCTCGCGGCCGGCGCCGACCCGTGCGAGGTCACGGCCGAGCTGCGCGACCAGGGCCTGCGGGCCTCGCCCAACCACGTGCTGCGCGGCCAGCCGCTGTTCTTCGGCGGCCCGGCCTCACGCCCGTTCCCCGCCGAGCCGGTCCCCTTCAAGCGCCGCCGCTCGGCCTCCGGCGTCGTCATCGGCTTGCTCGACACCGGAGTGGCCAAGCATCCGTGGTGGTCCGGCAGCGAGTGGTACGCCCGGCTGGCCCCCGAGCAGGCCGACGCCACCGAGGGCTCGCAGGCCGGCCACGGCACGTTCATCGCGGGCCTGCTGGCGCGCGCGGCCCCCGGCGCCGAGCTGCGCGTGGAGCGGGTGCTCGACGGCGACGGCCTCACCGACGAGGCGACCGTCGTCCGCGCTCTTCACCGCATGCGGCAAAGGCCCCCTCACGTGCTCAACCTCTCCTTCGGCTGCCACAGCTTCGACGACCGGCCGCCGCCCCTGCTGACCGACGCCATCCGCGCGCTCGACGACACGGTGACCGTGGCCTGCGCCGGCAACACCGGCTCCGACCAGCCGTTCTGGCCCGCCGCGCTGCCGTACGTCGTCGGCGTGGCGGCCGTGGACGCGACCCTGGGGCGGCGGGCGCCCTACTCCGCCCACGGCACCTGGGTCGACGCGTGCGCGCCCGGCGACTGGCTGACGAGCAGCTATCTCGACACGGCGGACTTCGGCGGGTACGCGACGTGGAGCGGCACGTCGTTCGCCACCGCGCTGGTGACGGCGGCGATCGCCGACGGGGCGGCGGAGGCGCCCGCCCGCGAGGTCGCCGAGCGGCTGCTCGAGGCCCGGGACGCCGAGCAAATTGCCGATCTCGGAGTTCTCGTCCGGGGAAATCTGTAGAGTTTACGCTCAGTCCCCAGACAATCACGAGGAGACGCGACCGCCTCCTGGTGCCGGACGGAAGGAGGCCGCATGCGCGACGCACGCGAACCAGCGGAGCTGCTCCTGGCCGCGGCGGGGGGCGACCGGTCGGCCTGGGACGCGCTGGAGTCGCGCTTCGGGCCGCGCATGTGGGCCGTGGCCCGCGCCTGCGGTCTCGGGCCCGCCGACGCGGCGGACGCCGTCCAGGGCGCCTGGCTGCGGCTGCTCCAGCACCTGCACACGATCAGAGAGCCGGCGGGCGTGGGCGCCTGGCTCATGACGACCGTACGCCGGGAGGCGCTGCAGCTCCTGCGCAAGGAGCGTGCGCTGATCTCCGCGGTCGAGGTCGTCGAGGAGGCCGACCCGGCCGCGGCCGTCCTGGAGGCCGACGACCGGCGCCTGCTCTGGAAGACGGTCTCCACCCTGCAAGAGCCCTGCCGCAGCCTGCTGCAGCTCGTCGCCAACGACCTGGGCAACCAGCAGGTGGCCTTCCGGCTCGGGCTCCCCGTCGGCAGCGTCGGCCCGACGAAGGCCCGTTGTCTCGACAAACTGCGCACTCTGATCTCGACCCAGGAGACGGCGCAATGATCAACGACGAGTATTTCCTGGCGGCGCTGCGGCTGGCCACCGGGAACGACCCGATGCCCGGTCATGTGTCCGCCGCCGCACGTGACGCCTTCGGCCTCAGGGTCCCCCACTCGGTGACCGCCGGGCCGGCCGAGTGCTCGGCCGTTCGCGGCGTCCGCGACGACGACGGCTCCCACCTGGTGCGCTTCGTCGCCGCCGGGCTGACCTTCGACCTGGAGGTGAGCGAGGGCGACGGGCTCATCGACGTGGCCGGACTCATCTCCCCCTATCCGGGTGAGGGCGCCCTCGTCGACGTCAGGACGCCTCACCTCACTCTCACCCGGCGCATCGCCCACACCGGTCATTTCGCGGCCACCGGGCTGCCCCCCGGCTGGATCAGCGTGGTGTGCCACCGGCCGGGCCAGGCGCCCGTCCAGACCACGTGGGTGCGCATCCGCCCCTGACCCCGCCGCGACCATGAGCACACCAGCGGACGCATCGGGCGGCCTCGACCGGCTCGTCGCCGCGGCCGAGACCGCCATGATGCGTTCCCTGGTCGATCCCGAGGACGCGATGCGCGCGGGGCGGGTCATCCTGAAGGCCGCCGGTCGGGCCGGGCACACGGAGGCCGAGGTCGTGGCGTTACGCGCGATGGCGCTGGCCGCCCGCGAGCTGGGCGACCTGGAGGGCGCCGAACACCACCTGCGCCGGGCCATCGCCACTCCGGGCGCCCCTGCCGCGCGGGTCGCGCAGGCGCGGCTGTCGCTGGTCACCGTACGCACCGAGCGGGGGCATCCGCTGCAGGCTCTGCGCGTGGCGGCGCTGGCCTGGGTCTACCTGTCTCCGCTCGACCGGGCCAAGCTGGACACGCAGCGCGCGGTCGCCCTCGCCCATCTCGGACGCCACCAGGAGGCCACCGCCGCTTGCGACCGCGCGCTGCGCGCTCTGCGGAACGCGCCCGGCACCCTCGACGACCGCCGTTTCCTGGCCGGCGGGCTGCTCAACCGCGGCCTCATCCACGCCTACCGGGGCGACTGGGACGCCGCCATGCGCGATCTGTCCGCCTGCCTGCAGATCGCCGAAGAGGCCGGGCTGCGTCACCTGTCCCGCCTGTCCGCCGCCAACCTGCCCTTCCTGTCGGTGCGCAGGGGCGACATCGCGGGGGCGTTCAAGCACTACCAGGAGGCCGAGGACACCCTGTTCGGCTTCCCCGAGCGGCTGGCCACGATGCGGGCCGACTTCGCCGGCGCGCTGCTGGCCGCGCACCTGCCCGGCGAGGCCAGGGCGATGCTGAACCTGGCCGTGCCCGATCTCGAGGCGTCGGGGGCGCACGTCGCGCTGGCCGAGGCCCGCCTGAAGCTGGCGCAGGTCGAGTTGCTGACCGGCGACCCGCACCGGGCCGTACAGGTGGCCGAGCAGGCCGCGGCCGAGCTGTCCGCGCAGGACCGCACGTCGTGGCTGCCGCTGACCAGGGAGGTGGTGCTGCGCTCCCGGCTGGCCATGGGACCCGTCACGCCGGAGCTGGTGGCCGAGCTGGTCGCGTGCGCCGACGCGCTGGAGGACGGCGCCCACCCGGCGGACGCGGCGTCGCTGCGGCTGGCGGCGGCCGAGGCGGCGCTCACCGTGGACGACCACCCAACGGCGTCGGCGCAGCTGACCCGGCTCACCCGGCACGCCGAGCGGCGCGAGCGGTGGGTGCCGGCCGGCACCCGGCTGACCTCGTTGTCCGCCGAGCAGACGCCTGCTCCCCCGATCCCCGCGCCGGTGCGCCAGCACGCGCTCGCGCTGCAGGCGGCGCTGCAGGAGGACGTCCCTGCGGCCTTCCACGCGCTGCGCGAGGGGCTGGCCGAGGTGAGCGGGCAGGTGGAGACGTTCGACGACCCGTCGGTGCGCGCTCACGCGGCCAGGTCGGGGGAGCGGCTGGCGGCGTTCGGGCTGGGGCTGGCGGTGCAGGGCGGCGTCGTCGCGGAGGTGTTCGAGTGGGCCGAGCGGTGGCGGGCGGTGGCCGCGCCCGCCCACGCGTGCGCGCTCGCCGGCCCCGAGCGGGTGCGGGCGGAGCTCGGAGAGGGCGTCCTGGTCGAGTACGTCGCCGACAAGGACACGCTGCTGGCCGTGCTGATCAGCGGGGAGCGGGCGCTGCTGCGGCGGCTGGCCGACGTGCGCGAGGTCAAGGAGGCGATCGTCCGGCTCCGCCACGCGCTGCGCCGCCGGCACGAGGCCGGCGTGGCGGCCGCCGCCGAGGAGGTCGAGGGGCTGCTGCTGCGGCCGCTGGCCGGCCTGCTGGGCGACCGGCCGCTGGTGGTGGTGCCGGTCGGCGCGCTGCACACGCTGCCGTGGGGCGCGCTGCCGTGCCTGCGGGAACGCCCGGTGAGCGTGGCGGCCAGCGCCTCCGGCTGGGTCCGGGCGCGGGAGCTGCCGCGCCCCAACGGGACGCCCGTCGTGGTGGCGGCCGCCGGGCCCGCCCTGGCGCACGCCGAGGCGGAGGTGGAGCACGTGCTCGCCTGCCATCGGGGCGGGCGCCGGGTGCCCGCGCGGACCGCGGCGGTGCTGGAGGCGCTGGAGACGGCCGACGTGCTGCACCTGGCGGCCCACGGGGTGTTCCACGCGCGCAGCCCGCTGGTGTCGGGCATCACGCTGGAGGACGGCTCGCTGATGGCGTACGACCTGCTGGAGGCGCCGCGTTCGGCCGGGCTCGTGGTGTTGTCGGCGTGCAACTCCGGGATGTCACGCACGCCCATGGAGGGCGCACCGCTGGGCCTGCCCGGCACGTTCCTCGCCAAGGGATCGTCGTGCGTGATCGCCGGAATGGTGCCGGTCCGCGACGAGACGGCGAGGGCGCTCATGGGCCTCTTCCACGAGCTCCTGGCCGCCGGTCAGCCGCCGGACGCGGCGCTGGCGTACGCGGCGGCCAAGACGGAGGAGACCGGCTTCGTCTGCTTCGGCGCCGGCGATCTCCCCCTCCACTGACGTCCCTTCGCCCGCGGCGGTCAGCCGGTGGCGACGGGTCTCGACGGGTCGGCGACCCAGTTGGACCAGGAGCCGACGTAGAGGGCGGCGGGCAGACCGGCCACCTCCAGCGCGAGCACCTCGTGGGCGGCCGTCACGCCGGACCCGCAGTACGCGCCCGCCGGCACCCCTTCGGTGACGCCCAGGCCGGCGAAGCGGGCCCGGAGCCTCTCGGGAGCGAGGAACCTGCCGTCGGGCCCGACGTTGTCGGTCGTGGGAGCGGAGACGGCCCCGGGCACGTGCCCGGCCACCGGATCGATCGGCTCGACCTCGCCCCGGTAGCGTTCGGCGGCCCGGGCGTCGAGCAGCACGCCCGCGCCGGCCAGCGCCGCCGCCTCGTCGGCGGTCAGCACCGGCATGCCGCCCGGCCGCGCCGTGAAGTCGCCCTCGGCCGGCTGCGGGACCTCCTTGGTGGTCGGCCGCCCGGCCGCGATCCAGGCGGGCAGCCCGCCGTCGAGCACGCGTACGTCCCGGTGGCCGAAGTAGCGCAGCACCCACCAGGCACGGGCGGCGGCGGTGGAGGCCGCGTCGTCGTAGACGACCACCGGCCGGTCGTCCGACACGCCCAGGCGGCGCATCGCGCTCTGGAAGGACTGCGCCTCCGGCAGCGGGTGCCGCCCGGCCTCGCCCGGAGGGGCCGCGAGATCGGCGTCGAGGTCACAGAAGACGGCGCCCTCGATGTGGCCCTCGCGGTACGACTCCAGCCCGGGCGGCCCGCCGAGCCGCCACCGCACGTCCAGCACGGTCGCGCCCTCCAGCGCGGCGAGCTGCTCGGGAGTGATCAACGGGCTGGTCACGTGCGTACCTCCAGAAGTGGGACGTGCTGCTCGGCCGCGGTGAGCGAGCCGTGGTAGCCGATGAAGCGGGCCTCGATCGGGTGCCGCGAGGGAGCGGTGACGGCCACGCCGCCGTACGGCACGGCCACGACGTCGCCGATCCGCTCCAGCCACGCGTCGCGCACGCGCGGGCCGAACCAGCCCGAGTCGACCGCCTCCTGCCGGGAGACCACCCACGCCTTGTCGCGCAGGGTCTCGCGCCAGGCCTCCAGCACCTGCTTGGCGGCTCCCGGACGGGTGTACACGTGTCTCGCCCGCGCCTCGCCGCCGAGCAGCGCCACCCCTTCCATCAGCTCGGGCGTGCTCTCGGCGTCGATCTTGTCGGTGGCGTTGACCATGCCGTGGTCCGCGGTGACGTACAGGGCGGACCCGGGCGGAAGCCCTTCGGCGAGCCGCCGGGCCATGTCGTCGACGATGGACAGCTGCTCCAGCCACTCGTCACTGCCCCAGCCGGTCATGTGGCCGGCGGCGTCGAGGTCGCCGTAGTAGACGGTGACGTGGGCGGGGCGGCTCTCGCGCAGGGCGGCGTGCGCGCGGGCGACCCGTTCGTCGGCGGACTCGGCGGGTGCGTGGCGCACGCCGCGGTAGACGGCCCTGGTCAGGCCGGTGCCCTCGAACTCGGCGGGGGCGACGTAGACGGGCTGGACCCCGGCCCGGGCGGCGCGCTCGTAGACGGTCGCGGCGGGCTGCCACTGCTCGGGGTCGACGACGAGGCCGTCGGGGGCGGTCCAGCGCAGGCAGTTGAACAGGTGGCCGGTGCCCGGCACGGCGAGCATCAGGCCGACCATGCCGTGCTCGCCGGGGGTCAGGCCGGTGCCGAGGGAGGACAGGCTCGTGACGGTGGTGGAGGGGAACCCGGCGGTGAGCGTACGGCCGGCCACCTCCGACAGGAAGGGCGCATGACCGGGATGCGCGCGCAACAATTCGGCGCCGAGTCCGTCGACGAGGAAGAGGCAGACGCGGTCGGCGGGCTCCAGGGCGAGCGCGTTGGGCTCACGCAGGCCCAGTGCGGCGAGCAGCGAGCCGGGCAGATCCGCCAGCGACCCGCCACCGTATCCCGGCACGATCATCCCCACAGTCTAGTCCTCCCCCTTCCCCGCACCACCGCCGCCCACCTGCACCGACACCCCGGCCACGGACGGCTCAGGCGACCGAGAGACCGGGCACCCGGTCCTCGACCGCGAAGCTCGCACCGGTGAAGACCGGATCGTCCCGGCGGCTCACCTTGTCGACCACGCGTACGTCGACCGCCATGCGTTCGGCGGTCAGGTCCGCCAGGACGTAGCCGCAGTGGAGGTCGGCCCACTTCAGGGTGGGGTTGAGTCGCCGCCGGATCTGTCGTGCCTCGTTGGCCACCGGGTCGAAGTCCTGCGCGGAGCTGACCGAGGTGCTGGTGAACTCGGCGCCGATGACGCCGGCGGCCGGATCGAGGGTGTCGGCCGGCAGGTCCGAGATGTAGCTGCAGTGCACGTCGCCGGAGAACACCACGAAGTTGCGCACGGCCTCGCGCTGCCGCGCGGCGCCGACCGTGTCGAAGAACCGCTGCTGAGAGGCCTGGTAGCCGTCCCACGTGCCGCCCGAGAAGGTCGCGGGCGCCTCGGGGTCGGCGGCGGTGTTCAGCCGGGTCATGAGGATCTGCTGCGCCACGATGTTCCACCGGGCCGGAACGGCGCCCAGACCGGACGAGAACCAGGCCTCCTGCTCCTCCCCCAGCATCCTCAGGCCGGGATCGCGGCGCGGCCCCTCGTCGGCCACGGTGCCGCCGGCCACCGGGTCGCGGTACTGCCGGGTGTCGAGCATGTCGAGCTGGGCCAGCCGACCGAACCGGAAGCGCCGGTAGAGGCGGGCGTCGGCGCCTCGCGGGACCTGCGGCCAGCGGATCGGCATGAACTCCCAGTACGCCCGGTAGGCGGCGGCACGCCGGTCCGGGTCTGGCGTCCCCCATGACTCGTAGTCGTTGCTGATCTCGTGGTCGTCCCAGCTGAGGATCCACGGGATCGCCTGGTGCGCGTACAGCAGGTCGGGGTCGGTCTTGTAGAGGGCGTAGCGCAGCCGGTACTGGTCCAGGGTCACCGTGGTGGGGACGACCTCGGCGGGGAGGTTCGGGTCGATGGGCCGGCCGACGGGAAGCTGCTGCACCGGGTACTCGTAGATGTAGTCGCCGACGAAGACCATCAGCTCCGCGCCCTGGTCGACGGCGTCGCGCACGGTCTGGAAGTAGCCGGCGCGCCAGTTCTGGCACGAGGCGACGGCGAAGGTCAGCGGGCGCATCGACCGAGCCGGCGGCGCGGTCCAGGTGTGGCCGGTCTCGCTGATGTGCCCGCCCGCGCGGAACCGGTAGAAGTAGGGGTGGCCGGGCTTGAGGCCCTGGACGTCGACGTGCACGGTGTGTGAGGTGTCCGGGCCGGTCACGGTCGCGCCCTCGCGGACGATCCGGGCGAACGAGGGGTCGCCGGAGACCTGCCACTCCACCCGCACCCGCGCGTCCGGCGGCAGGCCCCCGTTCGGGGCGAGCGGATCAGGCGCCACCCGGGTCCAGATCACCACCGCGGTCTCGAGGGGATCGCCGGACGCGATGCCGTTGGTGAACGGGTAGGGCATCGCCCCCGGCTCGTCGGCCCGGGCGGGGGCGGGCAGGGCGAGGCTGAACGCCAGTGCGGCGGCGCTGCCGCCCGCGAGGCCGAGCACCCTGCGGCGGTCGAGCTCCGGCAAACCGGAAAAAGAAGGTCCTAAGCGGATGAAGATGCACGTTATGGACGGTCCGTAACTCCGGGGCTCGTCACGGCGACCGATGCGGGAACAACGCGCGAACGAATCGCCGCTCGCTCATCCGGCGTCGGAGCGCGGCCGCCGCCCCGCGGGGGAAGGAGGTCAGGAGGCGGTGTGGGCGGTGGCCTCGGAAAGCGCCTTGGCGAAGGACAGGACGTGGGTGACCGCCTCGGGCCCGTCGGCGGCCTCGCTGACCCGCAGCGACAGATCGTCGGCGGTGATCGCGCCGGTGTAGCCGTGGTCGGCCTCGCAGTTTTCGTCGCCGCAGGTGGCCGGCTCGAGGTCGACGTGCGAGATGGCGCCCCAGCCGATCGTGAGCGTCACCTCCGTGGGAGGGACTCCGGGGACGTACGAGGCGGGGTCGGGCACCACGCGCGTGACGGCCACCGACTGGATGCGGCTCAGGCGGACGGCCTCGGTGGTGGTGGAGGCGTGGGACGCCGAGACGCCCTCCACCGCGGGATGCTCGTCGGTGTGGCAGACCAGCAGGCGCGACGCCGTCAGCACCAGGACGGTGACATGCCGGCGGACCTCCATCGCGGGATCGAACGTCGCCTCGTGATGGACCACGAACGCGGTCACGGCCTCCTTGCCCAGGGCGGATTCGACCGCATCGGTGACGAGGTCGGGGTAGTAGCCGCTGCGCTCGATCGCTTCGCGCAGGCCCGCGGCGGAGACTCGGGTTTCCCTCATGGGTCCATCCTGCCAGGGCCGGGCAGTGCACTCACCCGCCCCATATAACGCTCTATAACGTCTTTTACCCGGGCATCGCCGGGCACATGGTTCGGCCGATTTCGCCGAGCGCTGATCAGGACAGGCGGCGCGGGCCTCCGTCACGACGCGGCCCCGCCGGTGTGCGCAGCGTGGCCCGCGCCCCGAGGATCATGACGTCCGACTCCCCCACGAGCACCTGGTCGAGGTCGAGCCTGGCCAGCTCCGGCAGGTCGTTGGCCAGGCGCCCGACGCGGACCAGCAGCTCCTCCAGGGCCCCGACCGCGACGGGCGGGTAGCCGTACTCGCCGAACAGCAACGGCGCCCCGCGTACGGACCGCACCAGGGCGGCGGCGTCCTCGCCGGTCAGCGGCGCGAGGCGGAAGCCCTGGTCGAGCAGGAGCCGCGCGGTCACCTCCCCCAGCCCGAACGACACGACCGGCCCGAACGCGGCGTCGTCGACGACCCCCACCACCGTCGGCACGGCCGGCTGCGGCGCCATGCGCTGCACGGCCAGCTCCACGCCCGGCCCGAACTGCTCGGCGAACTCGGTGTAGGCATGGCGTACGGTCTCCGGCCCCGCCAGCCCCAGGCGCACGGTGCCGGCCCGGCGCGTGGCCCCCGGGTCGGCCACCTTGATCACGGCGGGCCAGCCCAGGCGCTCGGCCGCGGCCGCCGCCTCGTCGGGAGAGTGGACGACCTCGGCCGGCCAGACCGTCAGCCCGTAGCAGGACAGCAGCTGGGCGGCGTCGGTCTCGACCGGCGGTCCGGCCTGCGCGAACTCCCCGGGCGCGACGTCGGCGACCTCCCCCGCCGCCCCGAGCGCCTCGCGCACGAGGGCCTTGGCCCGGGGGGTCTCGACGCCGTCGAGCTCGGGCGGCGGCACCGCCGGGTGCGCCCGCCACCGCGCGTACCGCACGACGTGGGCCAGCGCCCGCACCGCCTCCTCCGGGGCGGGGTACGACGGGATGGAGCCGCGCGCGGGCGTCGCGCCCGAACCGACGCGCAGCGCCGGATGCATGCCCAGATGCCCCTCGAACGTGGCCAGCACCGGTTTGCCGGCGCCCTCGGAGACCTTCAGCAACTCGGCCGCCACGGCGTCGGAGTCACCGGGGATCGGCGGCATGTAGATCACGACGGCCGCGTCCACGTCGGACGAGGCCAGCTGCCCGGCCAGGGACGCGCCGTACTCGGCCGCACCCGCCGACGGCCCCAGATTGACCGGCGGGCGCGGCTGGAGCCCCGCCGCCCGGCAGGCGTGCACGGCGAGCAGGCCGAGCGCGTCGGAGTTGCTCACGAGCGCGACCCGCGGCCCGGCGGGCAGCGGCTGGTAGGCCAGCAGCTGCCCCACGTCGAACAGCTGGATGAGGTCGTCGACCCTGATCAGACCCGCCTGCGCGAACAACGAGCTGATCGCCGAGTCGGGCAGCCCCAGCTCCTCGGCCGAGTGACCGGCCGGGGTGCCGCCGCTCTTGACCACCACGATCGGCTTGCTGCGGGAGATGCGCCGGGCCAGCCGGGTGAACTTGCGCGGGTTTCCCAGCGACTCCAGGTAGAGCAGGATGACCTCCGTCGAGGCGTCCTCCTCCCAGTACTGCAGCAGGTCGTTGCCCGAGACGTCGGCCCGGTTGCCCGCGGAGACGAACGACGAGATGCCCATGCCGCGCTGCGCCACCCGCTGCAGCAGCGCGGTGCCGAGGGCGCCCGACTGGCTGAAGAAGCCGACCTCGCCGCGGCCCGGCACAGTGGCGGCGAGCGTGGCGTTGAGCCTGACGGCCGGGTCGGTGTTGGCGATGCCGAGGCAGTTGGGGCCCACGACACGCAGGCCGTAGGAACGGGCGATGCGGGCGAGCTCGTCCTGCCGGGCGCGGCCCTCCTCCCCCGTCTCGCCGAAGCCGGAGGAGACCACGACCAGGCCGTGCACGCCCTTCTCCGCGCACTCCTTGACCACGTCGATCACGCCCTCGGCGGGCACGGCCACCACGGCCAGGTCGACCTGGTCGTCGATGGCCCCCACGCTCGGGTACGCCCGCACGCCCGCCACCGCGCGCACCTCCCGGTGCACCGGGTAGACCGGGCCGGCGAAGTCGGCGGCCAGCAGGTTGCGCAGCACCGTCTGGCCCACGCCGCGGGGCTCGCGCGAGACGCCGACGACGGCGACCGAGCCCGGAGTGAGCAGCCGGGCGATGGACCTGGCCTCGGCCCGGTGCTCGCGCGCCGCCATGACCTCGGCGGAGGTCTCGGTCGGCGTGAGGTCGAGCGTCATGCGGACGACGCCGTCGGCGAACTGGCTCTGCGCGGTGTAGCCGGCCTGGCGCAACACGCCCATCATCCGCATGTTGGCGGGCAGGACGTCGGCGACGAAGCGTTCGATGCCGCGTTCGCGGGCGGTGGCGGCCAGGTGTTCGAGCAGGACGGAGGCCACTCCCCTGCCCTGGTGGGCGTCCTCGACCAGGAAGGCCACCTCGGCCTCGCCGGGCTCGGTGCGGTCGTAGCGGATGACGGCCACCATCTCGGCCCCGATCGTGGCGATCAGGGCGACCCGGCCGACGTAGTCGACGTTGGTGAAGCGCTCGACCTCTCGGTCGGACAGCCGGGGCCGCGGCCCGAAGAACCGGAAATAGATCGACTCGTCGGACAGCCGGGAGTAGAAGGAACGCAGCCGGTCCGCGTCGGCGGGCTTGATCGGCCGTACGTGCGCGGTGCCGCCGTCGGCCAGGACGACATCGGCCTCCCAGTGGGCCGGATACTGTGCCTCCACAGTGTCGAGCGTAACCCCCGTCCCACATGCCAAGACCAGAGACGCGGTTGGGCAACGCTTGTGCATCGACTGACACCCGGTCTCCGGGGTCCGCCCCACGAGCAGGCCGGAAGCTGTTAGTTTTGCGGTGGCGTTTTGCCGTGGCCAGGCTCGTTCTGAAGGCAGCAAGGTGGTGACATCATGACGCGGGTCGTCGTGGTGGGCGATCTCATGACCGACGCGGTCGCTCGCGCCCGTTATGCGCTCGCCAGGGCGAGCGACACCCCGGCGATCGTGACCATGCACGGCGGCGGCTCGGGGGCCAACATCGCCTCGTGGCTCGCCGTCGAGGGCTCCGAGGTGGCCTTCATCGGCCGCAGGGGCGCCGACATCACGGGCCGCAACCGCGACATGGAGCTGATGGGCTACGGCGTCGACGCCCGTCTCGTCATGGACCCCGAGCGCCCGACCGGCACCTGCGTGGTGCTCGTCACCCACAAGGGCGAGCGCACGATGCTCTCCGACCCCGGCGCCAACGCGGCCCTGTCGCCCGAGGACCTGCCGCGCGACCTGTTCACCCAGGGCACCCACCTCCACCTGTCGGGCTACACCCTGATCAACGAGGGCTCGCGCGAGGCCGGCCTCGCGGCGCTCGACATGGCCCGGCGCAGCGGGATGTCCATCTCGGTCGACTGCGCCTCGGCCGCGCCGCTGGATCGCACCGGCGCCGAGCCGTTCCTCGAGTGGACCAACGGCGCCAAGCTGCTGTTCGCCAACACCGACCAGGCCAAGGTGCTGACCGGCCGCGACGACGCCGAGGCCGCCGCGAAGGTGCTCACCGCGTGGTTCCCCGAGGTCGTGATCAAGATGAACGCCGAGGGCGCGCTGTGGTACGGCAACGGCCGTCCCGAGCCCGTCCAAGTGGCGGCCGATCCGGTCGACAAGATCGTCGACGGCACGGGCGCGGGTGACGCGTTCTGCGCCGGCTTCCTGCCGGAGTGGCTGGAGGGCAAGCCGCCGGCCGAGTCGCTGGCCTCGGGCTGCCGGCTGGCGACCAAGGCGATCATGCACCTGGGCGCCCGCCCGCCGTTCTAGCGGCCGGTCAGGAGACCGTCGCCAGCGCCAGGGGCAGCACGGCCGGCGCGCCGGCGTGGCGCACCAGCGCCGCCCCGAGGGTCATCGTCCAGCCCGTGTCGACACGGTCGTCCACCAGCAGCACCGGCCCGCCGCACTGCGCGATCGCGGCGCCCACGTCCTTCGGCATGGCGAGCGTGCCCCTGATCGCCTGCACCCGCTTGGCGCTGTTGAACTGCTGACCCGGCGAGCCGGCCCGGTAGCCCAGCTCCCCCAGATACGCGAGCCGCCCGACCTGCGCCAGCCGCTCGGCGAAGGAGCGCACGAGCTTGGGCTTCGACGCGGACGGCACGTTGACCACGGCGACGGGACGCTCCCGCCACTCCCACGCGGACAGCACCTTCACCACGGCCGCGAACATGTCGTCGGCCATCGGCCCGTCGTCGCCGGCGAACAGCTCGCGCAGCCGGTTGCCCCAGCCGATGTCGGTCAGCCGCCCCAGCGCCCTGCCGGGCTCGGCGCCCAGCTCGGGCTTGATGCGCCCGCTCAGGTCGGGCAGCCCGGTCGGCCACTGCCTGCGGGCCTCGATCTCGACGCCGGGCCTGCTCAGCCGGGCGCGGGCGGTCTCGACGTCCCGCTCGCCGATCTCGGTGGAGCGGTGGCGGCCCGTGCAGTTGTCGCAGCGCCCGCACGGCGTGGCGGCGTCGTCGTCGAGGTGGCGGCGCAGGAACTGCTCGCGGCACTCGGTCGTGGTGAGGTAGGCGAGCATCGCCTCCTGCTCGGCGCGGCGCTCGGCGGCGATGCGGGCGTAGCGCTCGGCGTCGTACGCCCACGGCTCGCCGGTGGCCTCCCAGCCGCCCTTGACCCGGCGTACGGCGCCCTCGACGTCGAGGACCTTGAGCATCATCTCCAGCCGGCTGCGGCTCAGGTCGACGGCGGTCTCCAGGGCCGGGGTGGACATGACGCCGCGCTCTTCGAGGGCCTGCAGCGTGGCGCGGACGATCGGCTCCGGCGGGAACGCCAGCGAGGCGAAGTAGGACCAGATGTCGCGGTCTTCGGTGCCGGGCAGCAGGATCACCTCGGCCCGCTCGACGCCGCGCCCGGCCCGGCCGACCTGCTGGTAGTAGGCGACGGGCGACTGCGGCGCGCCGACGTGGATCACGAAGCCGAGGTCGGGCTTGTCGAAGCCCATGCCGAGCGCGCTCGTGGCCACCAGCGCCTTGATCCGGTTGCCGAGCAGCGCGTCCTCGGCGGCCAGCCGCTCGGCCGGCTCGGTCTGGCCGGAGTAGGCGGCCACCTCGAGGCCCTGCTCGCGCAGGTAGCCGGAGATCTCGTGGGCGGCGGCGACGGTGAGGGTGTAGACGATGCCGGAGCCGGGCAGCTCGCGCAGCGTGCGGGCCAGCCAGGCCAGGCGCTGCTCGGCGCTCGGCAGCCGGACGACGCTGAGGTGGAGGCTCTCGCGCTCCAGCGGCCCGCGCAGCACGAGCGTGTCGTCGCCGTCGGGACGCAGCTCGGGAGGCAGGCGCAGCTGCTCGGCCACGTCGCGGGTGACGCGCGCGTTGGCGGTCGCCGTGGTGGCGAGGACGGGGATGCCCGGCGGCAGGTCGGCGAACAACGTCGACAGCCTGCGGTAGTCGGGCCGGAAGTCGTGGCCCCAGTCGGAGATGCAGTGGGCCTCGTCGACCACCACGAGTCCGGCGCTCTCGGCCAGCTCGGGCAGGACGTTGTCGCGGAAGTCGGGGTTGTTGAGCCGCTCCGGGCTGACCAGCAGCACGTCGACCATGCCCTCGGCGACCTGGCCGTAGATCTCCTCCCACGCCTCGGGGTTGGCGGAGTTGATCGTGACGGCGGTGATGCCGGCCCGCTCGGCGGCGGCGATCTGGTTGCGCATGAGGGCCAGCAGCGGCGAGACGATGACCGTGGGGCCCTCGCCGAGCTCGCGCAGGAGCGCGGTGGCCACGAAGTAGACGGCCGACTTGCCCCAGCCGGTGCGCTGCACGACGAGGACCCTGCGGCGGCCGAGCACGAGGGCCTCGATGGCGGCCCACTGGTCGTCGCGGAGCACGGCGTGCTCGCCGGCCAGGGCGCGCAGCCGCTCTTCGGCCTCTTCCCGCAGCATCGCGGCATCGGGGGCGTCAATCATGCCTCCCTTGTTACCAGCTTCCCCCGACGATTTGCGCCCATCGGCGTATTCGGACGGCGGTGACGGGGTCAACGTGTCGCGGGCACCCCCGCGCTTCGGCACAATGTTCGACATGGCCCGACGCACGACTGCACCCCCGCCCGAGGACTTCGAGGAGCGGATCGTCGACATCGACGTCTCCTCCGAAATGCGCACGAGCTTTCTCGAGTACGCCTACTCGGTGATCTACCAGCGGGCGTTGCCCGACGCTCGTGACGGCCTCAAGCCGGTGCAGCGGCGCATCCTGTACTCGATGAGCGAGATGGGCCTGCGCCCCGACCGCGGCCACGTCAAGTCCTCGCGCGTCGTCGGCGACGTCATGGGCAAGCTGCACCCGCATGGCGACAGCGCCATCTACGACGCGCTGGTGCGGCTGGCGCAGCCGTTCTCGATGCGGCTGCCGCTGGTCGACGGGCACGGCAACTTCGGCTCCCCCGACGACCTGCCCGCCGCGATGCGGTACACCGAGGCCCGGCTGGCCCCGGCGGCGATGCTCATGGTCGAGTCGATCGACGAGGACACCGTCGACTTCAAGCCCAACTACGACGGCCAGGAGACCGAGCCCGCGGTCATGCCGTCGGCGTTCCCCAACCTGCTGGTCAACGGCGCCAGCGGCATCGCGGTCGGCATGGCCACCAACATGGCGCCGCACAACCTCACCGAGGTCGTGGCCGCCGCCCGCCACCTGATCAAGAAGCCCGACGCCTCGCTCGACGAGCTGATGAGGTTCGTGCCGGGTCCCGACCTGCCGACGGGCGGCTCGATCATCGGGCTGCAGGGCGTGCGGGACGCGTACGAGACGGGGCGTGGCACGTTCCGGATGCGCGCCACCTGCACGGTCGAGCAGATCACCCCGCGCCGCAAGGGCATCGTCGTCACCGAGCTGCCCTACAACGTCGGCCCCGAGCGCGTGGTCACCAAGATCAAGGAGCTGGTGACCAGCAAGAAGCTGCAGGGCATCGCCGACCTCAAGGACCTCACCGACCGGCACAAGGGCCTGCGGCTGGTCATCGAGATCAAGAACGGCTTCATCCCCGAGGCGGTCCTCGAGGAGCTCTACCGGCTGACGCCGATGGAGGAGACGTTCGGCATCAACAACGTCGCCCTGGTCGACGGCGAGCCCCGCACGCTGGGGCTGCGCGAGCTGCTGCAGGTCTACGTCGACCACCGGCTCGAGGTCGTGCGCCGCCGCTCCGAATACCGGCGGCGCCGGCGCGAGGAGCGGCTCCACCTGGTCGACGGCCTCATCATCGCGCTGCTCAACATCGACGAGGTCATCCAGGTCATCCGTTCCTCCGACGACTCGGCGCAGGCGCGCACGCGGTTGATGGACGTGTTCGACCTGACCGAGATCCAGGCCTCCTACATCCTCGACACGCCGCTGCGCCGCCTGACCCGCTACGACAAGCTGGAGCTCGACCGCGAGAAGGAGACGCTGAGCGACGAGATCGCGGCGCTCACCGAGATCCTGTCGTCGGAGACGAAGCTGCGTCAGGTGGTCTCGGGCGAGCTGGCCGACGTGGCCAAGAAATACGGAACGCCGCGCCGCACCGTCCTGCTGGAGTCACCCGGGGTGACCCGCACGCCGGTGGCGTCGCTGCAGGTGGCCGACGACCCGTGCCTGGCGCTGCTGTCCTCGACCGGGCTGCTGGCCCGCACGTCCGACGCCTCGCCGCTGCCCGGCGAGGGCGAGCGCTCGGCGCACGACGTGCTCGTCTCGGTCGTCAAGACGTCCGTACGCGGCGAGGTCGGCGTCGTCACGTCGCTGGGCCGGCTGATCCGCGTCCAGGTGGTCGACCTGCCGACGCTGCCGCCCACGGCCAGCCCGCCGTCGTTGTCGGGCGGTCACCCGGTGTCCGAATACGTGCAGCTGGAGCCCGACGAGAAGGTGGTCGGTCTCGGCTCCCTCGACCCCGACGGCCCCGGCCTGGCCCTCGGCACGGCACAGGGCGTGGTCAAACGGGTGGTCCCGGATTACCCGCCCAACCGCGACGACTTCGAAGTGATCACCCTGAAGGACGGCGACACCGTCGTGGGCGCGGTCGAGCTGGTCTCGGAGGCCCACGACCTGGTCTTCATCTCCTCCGACGCCCAGCTGCTGCGCTTCTCCGCCTCGCTCGTACGCCCCCAGGGCCGTCCCGCGGGCGGCATGGCGGGCATCCGCCTCGACGACGGGGCACGGGTCATCTGGTTCGGCGCGGTCGATCCGGAGAGTCCGGCCCACGTGGTCACGGTCGCCGGCTCCTCCACGGCGCTGCCCGGCACCCAGGTGGGTGGCGGCAAGGTGTCCGACTACGCCGACTTCCCGGCCAAGGGCCGTGCCACCGGCGGCGTGCGCGCTCAGCGTTTCCTGAAGGGCGAGGACGAGCTGCTGCTGGCCTGGGCGGGCCCGGCGCCCGCGAAGGCGGTCTCCGCGGTCGGCAAGCCGGTGCCGCTGCCGGAGGAGCTCGGGCGGCGCGACGGCTCGGGCGTACGCCTGACGCACACCATCGGCGCGATCGGCGGGGCGCTGGCCTCGACCCCCGAGGCGCTGCCCGGCGGCGCGCAGGAGCCCACGGAGCCCACGGACGGCTGAACTGAGCCCACGGACGGCTGACCGGGGCCGGCCCCCGTGCCATCGCGGGAGCCGGCCCCGTCCCGACCCGGCGACCGGCCCGGGGAGCAGTCCCCATGACCCGGGCCGGCGAAACCGGGCGGGAGTCCGTCAGCCGGTCAAACCCGGCACAGGCAGAACGTATGCCCGGCCGGGTCGAGGAACACGCGGAAGCTGTCGTCCTCGCTCGGCTGGTGCTCGTGCTTGCGCGCCCCGATCTTCAGGGCCCGCGCCTCGGCCTCGTCCATGTCCTCGGCCCTCAGGTCGAGATGGATCTGCTGGGGGCGTTCGGGGGCCGGCCAGGTCGGAGGCCGGTGGTCGGGGGCGAGCTGGAACGCCAGCCTCCTCGGCGGCCCTCCGTCGCTGACGACGACCCAGTCGTCCTCCGCCGAGGTGATCGGCCAGCCGAGCAGCCGGGAGTAGAACTCCGCCAGTCCCCTGGGGTCTGGACAGTCCAGTACGACGCTCCGGAACTCGGCGATGCCGCCCATCGAAGTCGACCTTTCTCAGAGACAATGGGTGCCATGGCTGTCAATTCGTCCATGGTGCCGCTCGGCACCCCGGCGCCCGCTTTCGACCTGACCGCGATCAACGGCGGCAGCGTGTCACTCGACGACCTCAAGGACTCACCCGCCACTCTGGTGGTCTTCCTGTCCAACCACTGCCCGTACGTACGGCACATCGAAGCAGGCCTCGGCGCGCTGGCCGAGGACTACGGCGCCAGGCTGTCGATCGTCGCCATCTGCAGCAACGACAGCGTGAACTACCCGGACGACGACCCCACACACCTCGCGGAGCAGGCCGCGCGGGCCAGATTCACCTTCCCCTACCTGCTCGACGACACCCAGGAGGTCGCCAAGGCGTACAAGGCGGCCTGCACGCCCGACTTCTTCCTGTACGACGCCGACCTGCGGCTCGCCTACCGGGGTGAGTTCGACCGGGCACGGCCGGGCAACGACGTGCCGGTGACCGGCTCCTCGCTGCGGGCGGCCATCGACGCCCTCCTGGAGGGCCGGCCGGTGCCGGAGGAGCAGCGGCCGTCGCTCGGCTGCGGCATCAAGTGGAAGCCGGGCAACGAGCCCCGGTGACCTCAGGTGGCGGCGGTGATGGCCTGCGGCAGCGCGAGCAGCAGCTCGTGCGGCTCGCCGCCCGCCCAGTGCCGGATGAGCTTGGCGCCCGCCTCGCCGGGGTCGAAGCCCTCGTGGCCGAGCGGGCCGAAACAGCCGGCCTCCGCGAGCATGAGGATGAGCGGATCGTCCTCGGGGAGGCCGGCCGCGTAGGCGGCGGTGTCGAGGAGGGCCAAGGCGCACCTGGCGTTGCGGCCGTCGTCGTCGACCTCCACGCGGTCGAGGCGGCGCCAGGCTTGAGCACGGAGATACGCGGCGAGCGATTCGGACCTACTCATGACAACCTTCTTCGATCACGTACATACGGCTACGACATCATCACGTATAGTGAGCTAGCGTCGTGGCACGTTTACCAAGTCCAGTCCGTATCGCGCCAGTCGCCACCCCGGCGACCGGCTGCTCTGCGACATGAGGGATTATGTGCGACATGAGTGCGTTCGACGACCTGTATGAGGCCAACGCGAAGTTCGCCGCGTCGTTCGGCAGCTCGGGACTCACCGGGCGCGCCGCCCGCGGGCTGGCCGTCGTGACCTGCATGGACTCCCGCATCGACCCGCTCGGGCTGCTCGGTCTGCAGCCGGGCGACGCCAAGATCCTGCGCAACGCCGGCGCCCGCGTGACCGACGACGTGCTGCGCACGCTGGTGCTGGCCGTCTACGTGCTCGGCGTGGACCGGGTCCTCCTCATGCCGCACACCGACTGCGGCATGGCGAAGGTGAGCGACGCGGACGTGCACGGGCTGGCCGCCGAACGCGGCGTCGACACGCGCAGCCTCGACTTCCACACGATCCTGAACCAGGACGAGGCCCTCCGCCACGACCTCACCCGGATCAGGACGACGCCGTTCCTGCCGCAGGGCATGCCGGTGGCGGGGGCCATCTACGACGTCCACACCGGGCGCCTGACGCCGTCGCCGCACTGACGGCTCACATCTCCAGGCCGACCGGCTCCATGAGCGGCCGCACCTCGACGCGGCCGCGGAGCAGGCCGGCCAGCTCCACCGCGCGGTCGCGGCTCTCGCAGTCGACGAGGTAGTGCCGGGCCACGTGCTCGGCGCTCTCGTCGTACGGGCCCTCGGTGACGGCCGGCACGCCGTCGCGGACCCGTACGACGAGGGCGAGGGACGGATCGGCGAGCTCGTGCCCGCCGATCAGCTCCCCCGTCCGCCCCGCCATGGCCAGGAACTCCTCATGGCCCGTTCCCGCCCCCGGGTAGAGGCTCAGCAGGAACTTCACGGCCGTTCAGCCGTCGAAGACCACCGGCCGCACCTCGATGCCGAGGCCCGGCACGGACGCGTCGGGGATGAGCGCGGCCAGCTCCAGAGCACGCTCCCTGCTGTCGCACTCGATCAGGTAGTAGCCGCCGAGGTACTCCTTCGCCTCCAGGTACGGCCCGTCGGTCACGGCCGGCATGCCGCGCCGGACCCGGACCACGGCGCTCTGCGACGGGTCGGCCAGCGCCACCGTGCCGAGCATCTCGCCCGACTTCTGGATCGTCTCCATGAACGCGCCGTGGCCGTTCATCACCTCCTCGCGCTGCTCCTCGGTGAGCGCGTCCCAGACCTGCGGGTTCATATGCATGATCAACAGGAACTTCACGTCTGTCTCCTTCGGTCTCGTGTGACAGGGAGTCGGAGCCGCCCCGGCGTCCTCGACATCCTTCCGGGGTTTCTCGGGACGGGACGGCAAGAATCCTCCGGCCGCTCCGACCACCTGGCGTAAGGCACCGTGGCCTGGGCATGCCGCCCAGCGACCCTCCGGAGGATACGCATGAACGTCCCGCGCATCGGCGTCAGCCTGCCGCACTTCGGCCCGTACGCAGGGCCCGACGCCGTCGTCGCCGTGGCCACGGCGGCCGAACGGCTCGGCTTCCACGCCGTGTCGACCTCCGACCGGCTGCTCATCCCCGCCGGTCCGGGCTGGGACAACGACGCCGGCCTGCCCGAGCCCCACGTCTGGGACTCGCTGGAGGTGCTCTCCTGGGCGGCCGCGCACACCCGCCGGGTCCGCCTCACCACGGGCATCCTGAACTCGATCTTCGAGTCCCCCGCCGTCCTGGCCCGCCGGCTCGCCACGCTGGACCGGCTGTCGAAGGGGCGGCTGGAGGTCGGCATCGGGCAGGGCGGCGGCACGCGGCTGGCGCCGTACTACATCCCGGAGGAGTTCGAGGCGGCGGGGGTGCCCGCCGGGCGCAGGGGCGCCGGGTTCGTGGAGCACACGGCCGCGCTGCGGGCCTGCTGGGGGCCGGATCCGGTGGAGTTCCACGGGGAGCACTACCGCATTCCGCTCGCCAGGATCGGGCCCAAGCCGTACGGCGCGCGCATCCCGCTCTACTTCGGCGCGATCACCCGCCGCACGATCGAGCGCGCGGCCGTGATCGGGGACGGCTTCGTCACCACCGCGGTCGACTGGGACGACACGCGGGAGCAGGTGCGGTGGTACCGGGAGGCCGGCGGTGCCGGCACCGTCATCGTCAACGCGATCCCGGCCGGCCCCGGCGACCACGTCACCCCTGCGGCCTTCACCGAGACCGTGCTGAACGACCTCCACCGCGCCGCCGCCCTCGGAGCCGACGAACTGCACCTCACCCTCAACCTGGTCCCCGTCCATCCAGATCACCAGGTCGCCCTTCTGGAAGCCCTCGCCACCAAGATCGGTCTCTCGGTTCCGGCCGATCTCTGAGATGCTCGTCGTCGACGAGCGGAGGGAACGGCATGGCCATGGTGGAGGGCGTCGACGCCCGGGGTGCGGAGCACTGCGAGACGACGGCCCTGGGGGTGCTGCTGCGCCATGAGGGCCTCGACCTGTCCGAGCCGATGCTGTTCGGCCTCGGCTCGGGTCTGTCCTTCGTCTACTGGGACAGCAAGCGCATGACGTTCCCGTTCGTCGGTGGCCGGGTCAAGCCGTTCGAGCTCACCCGGAACCTGGCCACGAGGCTGGGGCTGACGTTACGGGTCGAGGAGACCGCCTCCGCGCGCAGGGCGTGGCAGAACGTGGTCGCCGCCATCGACGCCGGGCGCCCGGTCGGCCTGCAACTCGACTGCCACCACCTGGAGTACTTCACCACGAAGGTCCACTTCGGCGGCCACATCGTGGCCATGTACGGCTACGACGACCGGCTCGCCTACCTCGTGGACACCGCCCAGCAGGGAGGAGCGGTGTCCACCAGCCTGACGAGCCTGGCCGCGGCCAGGGCCGAACGCGGGCCGATGACGGCCAGGAACCGGTCCTTCACCATCACGGCGCCCGAACCCCCGGTCGTGTCGCGGGACACGATCCTGGCGGCGGTCAAGGCCTGCGCCGACGCGTTCCTCGCCCCTCCCATCGCGAACCTGGGCCGGAGGGGCATCGAGACGGCCGCCGAGCGGGTGCGTACGTGGCCGGCCCGCACCGACCGGCCGCACGAGGAGCTGCCCCAGGCCGCCCTGCTCATGGAGAAGGGCGGCACCGGCGGCGCCCTGTTCCGCAACCTCTACCGCGACTTCCTCGGCGAGTGCGCCGAACTGGTCGACGACGGCGGCCTGCGGGCCGGTCAGGCGCTGTACGCCGAGGCCGCCACCCTGTGGACGGAGGTGGCCGCGTTGATCGCACGAGCCGGCGAGACCGGCGAGACCGCCTGTCTGGACCAGGCCGCCGCCCTCCTTCACGACCTCGCCCGCCTGGAGACCAAGGCCATGCGCACCCTGAGCGCCTGCGGCGCATGACCGTCGTGACCGTGTCCGTGCGGTGTCAGCGGTCCGGCGACTCGTACCGGTCGAGGTGATCGCGGAACCAGTCGAGCATGAAGCGTTGTGAGGCGATGCCGTAGTCGAGCGTCGCGCGCTGATGGGCGGCGAGGTCGCGGTGCTCCTCAGGGATCTCCAGCGTGTCGAGGTGCTTGTCGAGGGCCGAGAGCGCGGCGAGGTCGGTCTCGATGCGCGCCACGATGCGGCGGAGCACCGGTACGCGTTCGCCCGGTTCCAGCAGGCCGAGGAAGTAGAGCCTGGACAGCGCCGCGGTCTCCAGGTCGGGCCCGGCCGGCTCACCTGTCATCCACGCGCGGAACTCCGCACAGCCGGCCTCGGTCACGCGGTACACCTTGCGCCCCCTACGTCCGGCTTCGACGCTGGCGACCTCGATGAACTCCCGCGTGAGCAGGGTGTCCAGCGCGCGTTTGATGCTGCCGGAGCTGGCGCTGTAGAAGAGCGCGACGCCGGCCTCGAAGGCCTTGATGAGGTCGTAGAAGCTCTGCGGCGCGATCAGGAGCAGACCGAGGATCACATGGGACACCGGTCGAGTCTAGCGCTATGCCCCTTTTAGACATGTCTAGTAGACATATAGTCTTGTCGAGCCTCGCCCTCCTCGCGACACCGGGAGGGGCTTGACGACGTGTCAGGAACGCAGACAAGGACATTCACGTGACATCGCCGCTCGCCACGACTCGTGCTCATGACAATCACGTTCCCGCCGACGTGGACGCGCGGCTGACGGGCTTACTGGAGAACCTCGTCGCGCGACGCGGCATCCACCACGCCAACGTCGCCGTCACCAGCGGTGACGGGAAACACCGTTGGTCCGCCGCCTCCGGCCCCGCCGATCACCCGCTGCGTCCCGACACGCCGTTCTTCATCGCGAGCGTCACCAAGCGGTTCATCATCACGCTGGTGCTCCAGGCGCACGAGCGCGGCGAGCTCTCACTGGACGCCCCGATCACCCGCTATCTGCCGGCGGAGACGAGCACCGGACTCCACGTCCTCGGGGGAATCGACCGAACGTCCGCGATCACGGTGCGCCACCTCGCGAGTCACACCTCCGGCCTGCCCGACCACTTCGAGAAGCGCCGTGAAGGCCCCAGCCTGTACGACCGCCTCGCCACCGGCCTGGACGTGGCCTGGACGTTCGAGGACACCGTACGAACCACGCGCGAGCAGCAGCGCCCGCACTTCGCGCCGCAGAGCCTCGCCGCCGCCCGGCAGAAGGCCCGCTACTCCGACACCGGCTTCCAGTTGCTCATCCGGATCGTGGAGACGGTGACCGATCGCTCGTTCGCCGACCTCCTGACCGAACGCATCCTCGACCCCCTCGGCCTGACGCACACCTGGCTCCCAGGCCATCGCCCACCGGACCCGGCGACTCCGACGCCCTCGTCGCTCTACGCGAAACAGCGTTGCGTGGACCTGCCCTCGCTGATCGCGTCCTGCAACGACCTGTACAGCACCACCGCCGACCTCCTCACCTTCCAGCGAGCGCTGCTGAACGGCGAACTCTTCAGCGACGCCCGCTCTCCGGCACTGCTCACCGAACGGCGCAACCGCCTGCGTAACATCCCCATCCTCCGGTACGGCCTGGGCACCATGTTCTTCACAGTCGGCCGGCTCACATCACCGGCCCACCGCCCCGTCACACTCGTCGGCCACTCGGGCGCCACCGGGACCTGGCTCTTCCACTGCCCAGAACTCGACGTGCACTTGACCGGCACCGTCGACCAGACCAAGGGCCGGGCCATCCCCTTCCGCTTCATGGCCCGATGCCTGGGCGCCTGGCGCACGTAACCTCCTGCGGAACATTCCGGAGAACGTGTGCCGCAAGTTCCCGCTCATCGAGGCCCGCACCACACGCCACGCGCCGACCACTCAGCCCGTGACGCGTCCGCCCGCGCAGCGGGCACGGCATTCCCGCGGACGGTCAGGCGTCGATGGCGTCGCGGTCGACCTCGGCCGCGCTGTTGACGATGAACTCCCGTCGAGGCGCGACCTCGCTGCCCATCAGCAGGTTGAAGATCTGCTCGGCCCCTTCGGCGTCCTCGATCCGCACCCGTCGCAGGATGCGGTGGCGCGGGTCCATCGTCGTCTCGGCGAGCTGGTCGGCGTCCATCTCACCGAGGCCCTTGTAGCGCTGCACCGGGTCCTTCCAGCGCTTGCCCCGCCGCTCCAGGTCGCGCAGCACCTTCTGCAGCTCGGCGTCGGAGTAGCAGTAGATGTACTTCTCCTTGCCCCGGCCCGGGTTGGTCAGCTCGATGCGGTGCAGCGGCGGCACGGCGGCGAACACCCGCCCGGCCTCCACCATGGGCCGCATGTAGCGGTGGAAGAGGGTCAGCAGGAGGCAGCGGATGTGGGCCCCGTCGACGTCGGCGTCGGCCATGAGGATGACCTTGCCGTAGCGGGCCGCCTCGATGTCGAACGAGCGCCCCGAACCGGCCCCGACCACCTGGATGATGGCCGCGCACTCGGCGTTCTTGAGCATGTCGCTCACGGACGCCTTCTGGACGTTGAGGATCTTGCCGCGGATCGGCAGCAGCGCCTGGAACTCCGAGTCGCGCGCCAGCTTGGCCGTGCCGAGAGCCGAGTCGCCCTCGACGATGAACAGCTCGCTGCGGTCGACGTCGTCGCTGCGGCAGTCGACCAGCTTCGCGGGGAGCGCGGAGTTCTCCAGGGCGCTCTTGCGCCGCTGGTTGTCGCGGTGCTCGCGGGCCGCGATGCGGGCCTTGGCGGCGGCGACGATCTTCTCCAGCACGGACCGCAGCGGCTGCTTGTAGCCGCGCGGCGGGTTGGTGAAGATCTCCTTGAGCTCGCGGGAGACCACGTGGGAGACGATGCGGGTGGCCGCGGACGTGCCGAGCACTTCCTTGGTCTGGCCCTCGAACTGCGGCTCCGGCACCCTGACCGTCACCACGCCGGTCAGGCCCTCGGAGATGTCGTCCTTGGTGACGGGGTCGTCGCCGTTCTTCAGCAGGCGGGTCTCGCGCAGCACTTCGTTGATCGTGCGCACCAGGCCGCGCTCGAAGCCGGTGAGGTGGGTGCCGCCCTTGGGGGTGGCGATGACGTTGACGAACGACCGCACGGTGGACTCGTAGCCCTTGCCCCAGCGGATCGCCACGTCGACGCTCAGCTCGCGCTGCACCTCGGTGGAGGTCATGTGGCCCTGGTCGTCGAGGACCGGCACGGTCTCGTGGAAGTGGCCGACGCCCTGCAGGCGCAGCACCTCGCAGAGAGGCTCGTCGCGGGCCAGGAACTCGGTGAACTCGGAGATGCCGCCCTCGAAGCGGAACACCTCTTCGGTGCGCTCCTCGTGGCGGCTGTCGTAGACCGCCAGGGTCAGGCCGGGCACCAGGAACGCGGTCTGCCGCAGGCGTACGTGGATCTCGTCGAGGGAGACCTCGGCGTCGGGAAGGAAGATCTGCTTGTCGGCCCAGAAGCGCACGCGGGTGCCGGTGACGTTTCCGGGGAGCTCGGCGCCGAGCCGCAGGCCGGACTTCTTCTTGAACTTGGCCGTCGGCCCCTCGCCGTCGAACACGCCCGTCACGCCGCGCCGGAAGCTGATCTCGTGAACGCGCCCGTCACGATCGACCTGGACGTCGAGCCGCGAGGACAGGGCGTTGACCACCGAGGCGCCCACACCGTGGAGACCGCCGGAGGCGCCGTAGGAGCCCCCGCCGAACTTGCCGCCGGCGTGCAGCTTGGTGTAGACGAGCTCGACACCGGCCAGGCCGGTCTTGGGCTCGACGTCGACCGGGATGCCTCGCCCGTTGTCGCGGACCTCGATGGAGCCGTCGGCGTGGAGCTCGACCTCGATGCGGTCGCAGTAACCGGCCAGCGCCTCGTCGACGCCGTTGTCCACGATCTCCCAGAGGCAGTGCATGAGCCCGCGGCTGTCGGTGGACCCGATGTACATCCCCGGGCGCTTGCGGACGGCCTCGAGCCCCTCAAGCACCGAGAGGTGACGAGCCGTGTAACCCGCCTCCACTAGCGTCACTCCAGCTCCCCAGGTGTCAAGCATCGAACACGTCATCGAACACGTGTGCGTAGCTTACCGTTCTTCCCGTACGCGCGCGTACAAGCTTGCCATGGCAGAACGTTTGCCGTTACCAACCGGCTGATCATCATTACTTTCGGACACATTCTGCTCTGGGCGTAGAGAGGGGGCGGTTGGGAACGTCCACGTCCGGTTAGATGTTGTTCCAAGTGACTGACGCCAGATCCTCGCTTCGGCGGGGGTGACCCGAAAGGCGATACGTGACTGGAGCTCTCGCCCCCGTTAAGCCGCTGACGGCCCTCGACCGCTGCGACCGCTGCGGCGCCCAGGCCTACATTCGCGCGACCCTGCCTGTGGGTGGGGAGTTGCTGTTCTGCGCCCATCACGGGCGTCAGCACATCGCGGCGCTGCGCGAAAAGGGTGCCGACATCCTGGACGAGTCGGCTCGACTCAGCGAAACCCGATCAACCGCCCCCAACGACGAGCGCTGACCCAAGCGTTGGTCGTGTGAGATAACCACATATCTGCGTAACCAGAACGGCGACCCCGGCCACCGGGGCCGCCGTTCTGCATTCCCACCGCACCTCACGGCTCCGCTGGTGACACATCTCACAACCTTCCGGAACGGGGTCATACGCACACGGCCGCCGACCACACCACCCCCGTTCCGGTATTGGTCCCGGCCCTTCCCATAGGTCGATCGAGGGTGCCGCCCGGGCGTGTCCCGATCATGAACCGGCTCCTGAGCCAACGGGGCCTCTCACGCGACGTCAGCGCTTCAGCGGCCTCTCCACTGCCCCGCGGGGCGGCCCTTCGGCCGGTGGTCAGGCCCATTGGCGGCCGCCAGTCGTCCGACTCGTAGCCGGCTTGTGCTTGGGCCTCGCCTCGGCATCGACAATCGGACGTGTTGCGACAAGCGCGGTACTCGCCCGTCAGCGTTTTTCGCAGTGGCGTTGGTGAGACCGCATCGGTCTCAAGCGCGGTGCCCGCGTTGCTCCCGGACCAGCGGGAATGCCGCGTTAGTCCCGGCGCGCGCGGGCACCGCATCCGCCTACCTGGTCGTCACCGCTCGCAACGAGGGTGCTCAGGCTCTGTATCGGAGTGGCGGATTTCGGTTCCGAATTCGTCGTCCGCTACCGCTGACCGCATCCGTCGACCTCCGTGGCCTCGTCGGCCTGGTAGGTGGCGCTCGATGATGTGGCCCCTGACCGTCGGGCGGGCGGCGCTGAAGGGTCGTGTTGTATGGGCTCGTTGCCCGAGGCTTGTTGCCGGGGTTCGGCCCCAGGCGGCCCTGTGGGGATGGTCGGAGTCTACGGGGCCACGCGAGTCAGATCCCGGCAACGAGCCTCGCAACGTAGCCATGCGCTAGATCCCCAGCGCGGCGGCCAGGGGCAACACCGTGAACAGGCTGGCGCGAGGCCGACGCCGTGGCCGACGGTCAGGCCGGTCGCCGGCGTGCCTTGCGACAGCGCCCGCGCTACGTCCAGCCCCAGCCCCGTCCCCTTCAACGCCTACGAGGTCAACGGGGCCGTGGAGGTCAGCGGACGCGGTAGTGGTAGCGGGCGGCGAGTTCGAAACCCTCGCTCCGGTACAGAGCCTGAGCGCCCTCGTTGCGGGCGGTGACGACCAGGTAGGCGGATGCGGTGCCCGCGTGCTGTGTCAGAGCACGCAGGACCATGCGGGCCAGGCCGCGGCGACGGGCCTCGGGGAGCGTGGCCATGCAGTAGATGCCCAGCGTGTCGCCCTGCGGCACGGCCCGCCCCACGGCCAGCGCCACGCCGTCCTCCTCGAACGCCGCGTACCAGGCCGGCACGCCCGTGCAGACCCGCTCGGCCGCCTTCACACCGTCGTCGTATCGGCCGTCCACGGCCCACCACGTCTCCAGCCAGCCGTGCCACGGCCGGTCCTCGATCCGCACCTCCTTGTCGGGCGCGCCCTCGGTCTCGGGACCGGCCTCGGGGGGACGTGCCATGATGCACGTCGGATCCACCAGCTCGTAGCCCCGGCGCTCCAGTTCCTCGTCCAGCCCGCGCGTGGCACCGGGGCCCACCGAGAACACGCAGCGCGCCCCACGCTCGCCGTAGAACGCCTCCGCCGCTCTGATGGCACCGTCCAGGTCGGCGGGCGTGTTCAGCGCCAGTACGGAGTTGGCCCGCTTGGTCACGCCGCCGGCGTATCGCAGCAGCCACCCGTCGTGCGACTGCTGCTCGTAAGCGGGCCAGGCTTCGTGGACGAGAAGGTCGAAATTCACGCGCGCAGCCTAACCGACCAGCCAACTCCCGCCTCCCGCCACCCCACAACCCGTCCCGGATCGGGG
>NZ_POUD01000110.1 GCF_003236395.1 Nonomuraea aridisoli
GTTTGTGGGGTGTTCGGTGAGCCTCGGTCCGCCTCCGGTGTGGAACGGGCGCTCGGGTTCCCTGCGGCGGCCGTGAGAACGGAGGGGTCGGCGAAGCTCAGCCGGTCCATCAGCTCCTGGGCCGTCGGCCGGTCGGCCGGGTCCTTGGCCAGGGCCGCCACCACCAGCTCGAGCAGCGGCCCGGAGAGCCCGCTCAGCTCCGGCGGGGCGTTCACGACGCGCGCCAGCACCGCCGGGACCGGCCCCGTGCCGAACGGCGGCGCCCCGGCGGCGGCGAACGCCACCGTGCCGCCCCACGAGAAGATGTCCGAGGCGGGCCCGACCTCGCCTCCCATCGCCTGCTCGGGCGACATGTACGCCGGCGTCCCCACGATCGTGCCGCTCGTCTCCGCGTCGGCGAGCTGCGCGATCCCGAAGTCGATGACCTTGGGCCCCACCTGCGACAGCAGCACGTTGGACGGCTTGAGATCGCGGTGCACCACCCCGGCCCCGTGGATGGCGCGCAACGCCATGGCCGTCGCGGCGGCCAGGCCGTCGAGCGCCGAGCCCTTCAGCGGCCCGGACGCGCGCACCGCCTGCCCGAGGCTGGGCCCCTCGACGTACTCGGTGACGAGGTAGGCCACCTCGCCCAGCACGTCGGCGTCGAGCACCGGAGCGGTGCAGAAGCGCGCCACCCGCCGCGCGGCGGCCACCTCACGGGCGAAGCGGCGCCGGAAATCGGGGTCGGCGTCCATCCGCGCGTGCAGCAGCTTGACGGCCACCCGTGCCCCGTCGGGGCCCTGCCCCAGGTGGACGACGCCCATGCCGCCCTCGCCCAGCCGGCCGAGCAGGGTGTACGGCCCCACCCGCCGGGGATCCCCGTCTCTCAGCGCCTCCAAGGACATGGATCATCAGGCTAACGTGCCGTCGCCCGGACCTCCATGGCCCTACGGCGTCAGCCGCCACTCGTACCACTCGTCGAAGAGCTCGAAGCCCATGGCCTCGTTGATGGCGAGCATGTGGGCGTTGGAGGTGGCGTTCCAGGTGATGATGCGCTCGACGCCCGGCTCGCGCTCGCGCAGCCAGAACAGGTTGGTGAGCTTGAGCAGCAGCCCCAGGCGGTGGCCGCGGTGCGCCGCCAGTACCGTCGTGTCGGTCTGGACGGCCCAGCCGTGGGAGTGGTCGGTGTCGAGCAGGATGCGCGTGTATCCGGCCGGGGCGCCGTCGGCGTCACGGCGGGCGATCACGGTGTAGGCGGTCTGGCCCGCCGCGACCATGCGCTCGTCGCGGGCGCGGATCTGGTCGGCGGTGAAGTGGAAGTCGTCGACGCCGCTGTCGCGAGGGGCGTCGTTCATGCCGTTCATGAGCGCGGCGACGTCGGGCATGAGCTCGGGGGCGGCCGGGCCGATCCAGCGTTCGAGGGTGTAGCCCGGAGCCTGCGGGACCATCCGCCCCAGCTTCGCCCAGTCGCAGCGGCGCAGGTCGAGCGTGCGGCGCGCTTCGGTGAGGGCGACCGTCATGCCCCGGGCACGGGCGAAGGCCGCGCCGGCCCCGGCGGCGGGCGTCTCGGTCAGCAGCAGCCGCCTGTCGTCGGCCCGCAGGCGGCCGAGCGCGTGCTCGAACAGCGCCGTGCCGAGCCCGCGCCCGCGCCGGGCGGGGCGCACGACGAGCGGGAAGAGCCATGCCATGTGGCGGTTGTCGAGGAGGGGGAACGACAGGCCGTAACCGCCGGCGACCTCGCCGTCCTCCACCGCCGCCCACGCCTCGACCCGGTCGGAGGGCCGGTCCGCGCAGACGTCGAGGACGAAGCGGGCCCGCGAGATCGGCGGGCCGGGATCGTCGGAGCCTTCGCTGTAGGCCGCGTGCAGGCCCGCGGCGAGGTCGTCCCCGCCGCCGGCCGCGATCCGCTCGATCCGCATGCCGTCCAGCCAAGCGCACACGGGCCGGCCGGCGCGAACGGTTTTCCTGCTGGCGGTTTCCCTACTGGCGGTAGTTCTCCACCTCGTCGGCAGGGCGGGGAGCGGCGTTGTCCGGGTCCTCGCCCGCCCTGCGCCGGGCACGCCGCTGCCTGAGCAGGTCCCAGCACTGGTCGAGGGCGTTCTCCAGCTGTTCGATGCGCGCGCGTTCCTCGTCCGAGGTCACCTCTCCGGCCGAGAGCCGGGTGCGCAGCTCGTGCTCCTCGCTGACCAGGGAGCCGATCCTCGTGAGTAGCTCGTCGTCCCGCATGCCCGAACTCTACTCATGGCGTGATAGAACACGCCCTATGTCTGGTATTGCGCTGGTAAGGAAACCCGGACCCCGTATCTCCGAGGGCATCGTCACCCACCTCCAGCGCGAACCGGTGGACGCCGGCCGCGCAGCCGCCCAGCACGACGCGTACGTCGCCGCCCTCGCCGCGGCCGGCTGGCGGCCCGTGTACGTGCCCTCGGCCGACGACCTGCCCGACGCGCCGTTCGTGGAGGACACGCTCGTGGTGTCGGGACGGCTCGCCGTACTGACCAGGCCGGGGGCGGTGGAACGGCGGCCGGAGGTGGACTCCGTGGCCCAGGCCGTGCGGGACCTCGGCATGAAGGCGGTCAGGATCGCGCGGCCCGGCACCCTCGACGGCGGCGACGTGCTGCAGAGCGGCCCCACCGTCTACGTCGGCCGGTCCGCCCGCACCAACGCCCAGGGCATCACGCAGCTCGCCGCGCTCCTGCCGGAACGCACGGTCGTGCCCGTGGAGCTGAGCGGTGTGCTGCACCTGAAGTCGGCCGTCACCGCGCTGCCCGACGGGACGCTCATCGGCGACCCGCGCCACGTGGACCTGCCCGGCCTGCTCGTGCCCGAGGAGGAGGCCGGCGCCCACGTGGTGCCGCTGGGCGGCGACCGCGTCCTGCTGGCCGCCTCCGCGCCCCGGACGGCGGCCGCGCTGGAGAAGCGCGGACTGGCCGTGACCACGGTCGACATCTCCGAGTACGAGAAACTCGAAGGGTGCGTGACCTGCCTGAGCGTGCTGGTCGCCGACTGACTTCTCATCATCTGAGATCACGCGCAGCGCATCGCGAGACGTCTGGTAACGTGCATGACATGCTGCGCGGTCTCCTTCTTAGCTGCCGCGGCGGGGGCCTTTAAGGCCGGCTCCCTCGCCGCGGAGCGAGTCGTGCGCGTCGGCCGCCTTCCACAGCAGTCCGACGAGGAGCATCCGAAATGACCGCTCAGCAGCCGAGCCGCATGCCGATCCACCGCTATCAACCCTTCGAGCCGATCCGGCTGACCGACCGCACCTGGCCCGACAAGGTCATCACCAAGGCGCCCCGCTGGTGCGCGGTGGACCTGCGCGACGGCAACCAGGCACTGATCGACCCGATGGACCCGCACCGCAAGCTCAAGATGTTCGAGCTGCTGGTACGCATGGGCTACAAGGAGATCGAGGTGGGCTTCCCGGCCGCCTCGCAGACCGACTTCGACTTCGTCCGCCAGATCATCGAGGAAGACCGCATTCCCGGTGACGTGGTCATCCAGGTGCTGACGCAGGCCAGGCCCGAGCTGATCGAGCGCACCTTCGAGGCCATCGAGGGTGCCCAGCAGGCCATCGTCCACCTGTACAACTCGACCTCCACCCTGCAGCGCCGCGTCGTCTTCGGCCAGGACAAGGACGGCATCACCGCCATCGCGGTCGAGGGCGCCAAGCTGGTCAAGAAGCTCGCCGACGCCACCGACGTCGACGTGCACTTCCAGTACTCTCCCGAGTCGTTCACCGGCACCGAGCTGGAATACGCGGTCGAGGTGTGCGACGCGGTCAACGAGGTGTGGCAGCCCACGCCCGAGCGCAAGGTCATCATCAACCTGCCCGCCACGGTCGAGATGGCCACGCCCAACGTCTACGCCGACCAGATCGAGTGGATGCACCGCAACCTCAAGCACCGCGACTCGATCATCCTGTCGCTCCACCCGCACAACGACCGCGGCACCGCCGTGGCCGCCGCCGAGCTGGGCTACATGGCGGGCGCCGACCGCATTGAGGGCTGCCTGTTCGGCAACGGCGAGCGCACCGGCAACGTCTGCCTGGTCACCCTGGGCATGAACCTGTTCTCCCAGGGCGTCGACCCCGAGATCGACTTCAGCGACATCGACGAGATCCGCCGCATCACCGAATACTGCAACCAGCTGCCCGTCCACCCCCGTCACCCGTGGGGCGGCGAGCTGGTCTACACCGCCTTCTCCGGCTCCCACCAGGACGCCATCAAGAAGGGCTTCGAGCACCTCGAGCGCGACGCCGCCGCGGCCGGCGTGCCGGTCGACGACTTCACCTGGGCGGTGCCCTACCTGCCGATCGACCCGAAGGACATCGGCCGCAGCTACGAGGCGGTCATCCGGGTCAACAGCCAGTCGGGCAAGGGCGGGGTCGCCTACATCATGAAGTCCGACCACCAGCTCGACCTGCCGCGCAAGCTGCAGATCGAGTTCTCCAAGGTCGTGCAGGCGCGCACCGACACCGAGGGCGGCGAGGTCACGCCCGCCGAGATGTACGAGATCTTCCGCGACGAATACCTGCCCAACCCGGCCCACCGCTGGGGCCGGCTCAGCCTCATGGCCCACCGGTCGGAGTCCACGGGCGAGGACGACCGCATCAGCGCCGACGTCCGCTTCGACGGGGAGATCCGCGAGATCTCGGGCGCCGGCAACGGCCCGATCTCGGCGTTCACCGACGCGCTCGCGTCCATCGGCGTCCACGTCCGCGTGCTCGACTACGTGGAGCACGCGATGAGCGCGGGCAGCGACGCGAAGGCCGCCTCCTACCTGGAGTGCGACGTCGCCGGGCAGGTGCTGTGGGGCGTCGGCATCGACGCCAACGCCACCACCGCCGCCCTCAAGGCCGTGATCTCGGCCGTCAACCGCGCCACCCGCTGACCCACGGCTCTTCCGGCCGGCCCCGGCACGACCTGCCGGGTTCCCGGCTCCCTTGGTACGCGCCCACAAGGCGGCACACCACCCACTCGACCGCGCTCCCCGACCCAGGGGTGTCGCGGCCGAGTCGTCTCAGGCCTCGACGGATCTCCAGGACTCCACGGTCGCCTCGGCGATGCCGCGGATGCGGTCGCCGTACGCCGCATGCCCGTCGGCCACGAAGCTGCCGTCCCTGAACGGCAACCCGCAGAGCGTGGCGCGGAAGCCGCCAGGAGATCCACCCTGCGGGAGCGGGGCGTACGGCTCCAACGGCGCCATGTCGTAGCGCGATCGTGCCCGATGGTTGTTCCGCGCCACCTGATGGGCCTGCAGGCGGAGCAGCGCGTCAAGGCCCTTGTCCAGGTAGAACTGCAGCAGCCGGAACTGACCGTCGCGGTGCTTCTCATGCGCCTGCGAAGGATGTTGCAGGAGATGAACGCAGACCACCGGCGCGTGCCACCGGTACATCTGAGGATCGTTCTGCTCCTCCGCCAGGATCGCGTGGAAGTAGTCCACGCACACGCCCAGCGGCCCGGCGACCGCGCCGCACTCGCACACACCCACGCCAGGACCATCGGCCATGGCCTGCAACCTAGGCGGCCACCGACCGCCTTGTCGACGGGATTTCCCGGCAGACCGTCGCCGTCCTGGCCTTGCCGAGCCGGAGGACGACGTCGTTATGATCCCGTGGTGTCCATCGGCCCGAAAGACCACGTGGAGACCCGCCTGTGCAGGACGTGGCCCCGTTCGAAGCGCTGCTGATCGGAGGACGTTCGGGGGTCGGCAAGTCCACGGTCGGGTGGGAGGTCTCCGTGCTCCTCCAGGCGGCTCGCGTCGCGCACTGTCTCGTCGAGGGCGACAATCTGGACCAGGCGTTCCCCGCCCCGCCCGGCGATCCGCACCGGGCCAGGCTGACCGAGGCCAACCTCGCCGCCATCTGGCGCAACTACGCCGCGCTGGGCTACCGCAGGCTGATCTACACCAACACCGTCTCGATCCTGGAGCCCGACCTCATCGCCCGCGCCATGGGCGGCACACCCCGCATCACCTCGGTGCTCCTGACCGCCGACGACGCGACCGCCCGCCACCGCCTCGGCCTACGCGAGATCGGCAGCCAGCTCGACGCGCACCTCACCCGCAGCGCCACCATGGCCCGCCACCTGGACGCCGACGCGCCCTCGTCCGTCGTGCGCATCCCCACCGACGGACGCTCCGTCACCGACATCGCCCGCGACGTCATCGCCGCCACCGCCTGGTCGACCAGGCCACCTCCGCACGACGGCCTACGGCTGGAGTACTGACCACCGGCGGGCCGGCACCGCTCCGCCCGCCGACGGATCAGCTGACGAAAGCCGGATCGGCAAGCTTTCCTGAAGGGCGCATCACGCTTCGCGCGGTCAGCGTCACCATGCCGATGCTGATCACCGCGCCGGCCGCCACCGCCGTCAGGAACCCCTGTGACGCCTCGGCGAGGCCGAGCGCCAGCAGGACGCCCACGGCGAGCCAGCCGAGAGTGGTGCAGATGGCCGCGATGGCGAGCTGGGTGCCGCACGCGCATACGTCGGGCGCGAACCCGGGAGTCCGGGCCGCGACCATGGGCGCCAGGAGCACCAGCGCCAGCGTGATCGGGACGAGGAAACCGCCCGCCATCGCGGCGCCCAGCGGCCCGGCAGGGGAGCGGGCGAGCTGGTGGAACACGACGTGGAACACCCCCACCAGAGCGGTCGCGACGAGCACGGCCGGCAGGACCCGGCGCGCCGCCGCACGCGTGACCGTGCCGGAGCCCCGCAGCGCGGGCAGCGCGGTGGTCACCAGGGGAGCCAGGGACAACAAGCCGAGCACGCCCGCCACGACGAACAGCGACGTCGCCGTCTCGGCGAGCCGCTGCGCGATCGCGCCGTGGCCGGCCGCCGACGCCGAGACGCCGCGCAGGCTCGGCGCGTGACTCACGCCAGGGGTCCAGAGCAGGATCAGCGTGTACGCGGCGAAGGGCAGCGTCAGCGCCGGTGGGACGCGCAGAGGCGTGGCCCCGGGGATGCGCCGGCGGTGCAGCCAGGCGTCGGCGGCGCCCCCCGCCAGGTCGAACAGCGTGCGCGCGCGGACCGGCCGCGCGGCGATCAGGTCGGCGACCTCGTCGCCGTAGCGGCGCCGCCACGGCCGCGGATAGAGCTGGAGCAGCAGGGCGGCGAGCAGACGCATCATGCCGCCCCCCAGGCGAGCCCCGCGCGCCGCGCCCCGGCCTGCTCGACGCGGCGCAGCGTGGCGAGCTGCTCACGCAGCGACTCGCGCCCCGCGTCGGTGATCCGGTACGGCTTGCGCCGCTCGGTGGTCTCGACCGGCTCGATCCAGCCGCGCTCCTCCAGCCGCATCAGCGCGCCGTAGAGCGTCCCGGGCTCCAGCGACGTGCCCGAGAACTGCTCGATGTCGCTGATCATCCGGTAGCCGTGTTTCTGCCCCTCGGCGAGGCTGATGAGCACGAGCAACGCCACGTCCGTGAAGCGCCCGAGCTCGGGGGTTCTCCGTGCCATGTGTTCAGTAAAACTTAGTAAGTCCTACTGAGCAAGTCCCATGGTCGCGGCCATCAGTCGCATCGAGTGGTCGAAGGCCGTGTGCCTGTCCTCCAGCGTGCCGTTGAACTGGCCGAACACCTCGAAGCTGAGCCAGCCGTACAACGAGGTCCACGCGGTGAGGGCCTGCCAGACGATCACGTCGGGGACCCCGGGCATGTGCTCACGCAGCCCGGCCGCCTCCGCTTCGAGCTCCGCGGGGGGCTCGACGGCGGACGCCCGCAGCGCGCCCGCGTTCCAGGCGTCGGAGACGATCCGGCCGAGCACGGTCACGTCGCGGATCCGGGCCGCGATCGTGTCCTGCGGGGCGTGGTAGCCGGGCACGGGGGAGCCGTAGAGCAGGGCGTACTCGTGCGGATGGGCCACCGCCCAGTCGCGTACGGCATGGCAGGCGGTCAGCCACCGGCCGGTGAAGTCGTCGCGCGGGCAGGCGGCCTCGGCGCGCTCGACGGCCTCGCCGACGGCGTTGTAGCCGTCGATGATCAGTGTGGTCAGCAGGTCGTCGCGGCTCGGGAAATAGCGGTAGATCGCCGACGAGACCATGCCCATCTCCCTGGCCACGGCCCGCAGCGACAGGCCGCCGGCGCCCTCGGTGGCGAGCTGGCGGCGCGCGATGTCGGTGATCTCCCTGATGAGCTCGGCCCGGACACGTTCTCTGGCGGTACGGCTGGCTGTCATGCACAGCAGGCTACCAGAGCACTGCAAAGAAACGAGAGCACCGCTCTTGACGAATGCCGCTCCGTTGAGAGAGCATTGCTCTCGCAAGAGAACACAAGTCACGGAGTGTCCGCCATGCTCACCCTCGCCAAGAACGCCAACGCCCTGCTGATGTTCCTGCTCGAACTGGGCGTGCTCGCGTCCGTGGCGTACTGGGGCTTCACCCTGAGTCCCAACTGGGCGGTCAAGCTGCTGGCCGGCCTCGGCGGCCCGGCGTTGTTCGTGGCCGTCTGGGCGCTCTTCGGGGCGGGCGGCGGCGCGAACGCCACCTTCCCCCTCACCGGTGTCGCCCGCGCCGCACTGGAGATCGTCTGGTTCGGCGGCGGCGCCCTGGCGCTCTACGCCTCCGGGCCGGCCGCCTCCGCGGCCGTCTTCGCGGCACTCTTCGTCGTCAACGCGGTCCTCCGCATCTTCTGGAACGAGGTCTAACCATGGGCAAGCACGTCGTCGTCGGATCCGGTCAGGTCGGCGCCCACCTGGCGCGCAAACTCCTCGCGCGCGGGCACGAGGTCACCGTCGTGACCCGCTCCGGCAGCGGCCCCGACGGGGCGGTCAAGGTGGCCGCCGACGTCGCCGACCAGGCGCGGATGATCGAGATCACGCGCGGGGCCGACGTCCTGTACAACTGCGTCAACCCGCGGTATCACCGCTGGCTCACCGACTGGCCGCCGATGGCCGCGTCGTTCCTGGCCGCCGCCGAGGCGAGCGGGGCCGTCCTGGTGATCCTCGGCAACCTCTACCCGTACGGGCCCGTCTCGGTGCCCATGACCGAGGACCTGCCGCTCGCCTCGACCAGCCCGAAGGCCCAGGTCAGGGCCCGGATCTGGCAGGAGGCGCTGGCCGCGCACGAGGCCGGCCGGATCAGGGCGACCGAGGTGCGCGGCTCCGACTACTACGGCCCCGGCGCGTCCGACCAGTCCTACCTGGGCGACCGGTTCCTGGTGCCGCTCAGGGCGGGCAAGACCGTCCCGCTCATCTGGCCGGGCGACATCAAGCACAGCTGGACGTACCTGCCCGACGTGGCCGACGCGCTGGTCGTCGCCGGCTCCGACGAACGGGCCTGGGGCCGCCCCTGGCACGTGCCCACCGCCGAGCCGCTGACCTTCCGCGAGATGGGGGACCGGATGGCCGCCCTGCTGGGCCGTCCCGCGCCTCGTTACCTGCGGATCCCGTGGCCGGCGCTCAGGGCGGCCGGGCTGTTCTCGCCCATGCTGGGGGAGATGCGGCACATCCGCTACCAGTTCACCGCGCCGTACGTGCTCGACTCCTCGGCCTTCCAGCGCACGTTCGGCGTGGCGCCCACCCCGGTCGGCGAGGCGCTGAAGACTACGCTCGACGTGTGAAGACAGCCATGATCGGCCTCGGCGACATCGCGGAGAAGGCCTACCTGCCGGTGCTGGCCGCCCAGCCCGGCCTCGACCTCCACCTGTGCACCCGTAACACCGAGCGCCTGGCCCGGCTGGGCGACGCGCACCGGATCGCGGCCCGGTCCACCAGCGTGGACGACGTGATCAAAGCCGGGGTCGACGCGGCGTTCGTGCACGCCGCCACCGAGGCCCATCCCGAGATCGTCGAGCCGCTGCTGGCGGCGGGCGTCCACGTCTACGTCGACAAGCCGATCGCCTACACCCTGGCCGAGTCGGAGCGCCTCGTCCGCCTCGCGCGGGCGGAGGGCCGGTCGCTGATGGTCGGCTTCAACCGCCGTCACGCGCCCGGCTACGCCGCCCTCACGGCCCTGCCCCGCCACCTCGTCGTCATGGAGAAGAACCGCGACAACCTGCCCGACGAGCCGCGCCGGGCGGTCTTCGACGACTTCATCCACGTGGCCGACACCCTGAGGTTCCTCGTGCCCGGCGAGGTCACCGGCACCACGATCAGGACCCGCGTCAAGGACGGCCTGATCGAGCACATCGTCCTGGAGCTGTCGGGCGACGGCTTCACCGCCCTCGGCGTGATGAACCGGGTGAGCGGCGCCTCCGAGGAGACCTGCGAGGTCATGGGCGACGGCGTCAAGCGGCGCGTGGTCAACCTCGGCGACGTCGTCGACCACCGGGGCGGCGAGACGCTCACCCGGCGGCCCGACTGGGTGCCGGTCGCCCGGCAGCGCGGCATCGAGCAGATCTGCCTGGAGTTCCTCGCCGCCGTGCGCGACGGCCGCCGCGTCGACGCCGGCGACGCGCTGGCCAGCCACGCGCTCTGCGAGGAGATCGTCAGCCGGTCCGTCTGAGCCGCATCTCCCGGTCGGCCCTGGCGAGCATCCGCTCGAACGGCCTGGAGCCCAGCCTGGTCAGCACGGTGTAGCCCTTGTCGTCCTTCATGGGGCTGGAGGACGACACGATGCCCGCCACCGCGCCGCCGTACAGCGCGGGGCCGCCGCTGCCGCCGGCGGCGGCGTGGCAGTTGCGGGTGACCATCAGCCCCGGGCCCTTGGCGACGGCCTCGACGGTGTCGCCCAGGCACCGGTAGAGCGCGGTGCCCGGGTAGCCGCGGCCCATCGGGTAGCCCAGCAGCTCCAGGCCGCGCAGGTTGGTGCCCCGCGTGGTGCGCATGGCCTCCAGGCCCCGCCCGGTGACCGCCTCCAGCGGCCGCTTGCCGCGTTCGACGCCGACCAGGCCCACGTCGTACGGCAGCAGGTCGGCGGAGTACTGCCGGGTGCGCCAGCGGGCCGGCACCCACGCCCGCACGACCGGCCAGACGCCGAGCGGCGGCCTTCCCCGGTCGTAGGCCGGCAGGAAGGCCAGCCGCTTGAGCATCCGGCCGTTGTGGTACAGGCAGTGAGCCGCGGTCAGCACCAGGCTCCGGCTGCGCGAGTTGATCACCGTGCCGCCGCACAGCACGTCGGTGCGGGTCGCCGGGTCGCTGCCGAGCAGCACGCCCGTCAGCCGCCGCGCCCCGGTGTAGGGGCGCGGGACCGGCGCGTAGCCCAGGCGGTCGCCGTCGGGGGTGATGACGCGGGGGACGGGGACGTTGCCCTGGGACACCTCGGCGACGGCGGCTGGATCGAGCAGGACCAAAGACAGCACCAACCTGAGCACGATCACACTCTACGGCGACCATGATCAGTGCTCTGACCTGCGCGGTTGAATGTTTACCTCAACTTGTGTACGCCGAACCCGCCGCACGCAACCGGGCGTGCACCGACTCGTACACGGTCGTGGCGCCCAGGTACGCCTTGGGCAGTTTCGCGACCATCGTGTAGTTGGTGTCGCACACGTTCCCGACCGGCGCCTGCCCGGCCTGGCTGACGAGCTGGTAGGCGTCGAGGGTGTCCAGCCCGGTCAGCTCCGAGGTCCAGGTGACCAGGTCGTGCTGGCTGATCCGGTACGCGTCCTCCAGCGGTCGCGCCGAGCCGGTGGACATCAGGTGCAGGTCGTCCTCCATCCGCGGCCACGGCGTGGCCACGCCCTTGATGAGCTCGACCGCGACCACGGTGTTCATGGCCGACTCCACGGCGGTGCCGCAGACCTCGCCGTGCCCCTGCAGGCCGTGGCCGTCGCCGATCGAGAACATCGCGCCCTCGACGTTGACGCCCAGGTAGACGGTGACGCCGGCGCGCAGCTCGGGGGTGTCCATGTTGCCGCCGTGCGCGTCGGGGGTGATCGTCATGCGGGCCTCGTTCGCGGCCGGGGCCACGCCGACCGTGCCGTGCATGGGGTCGAGCGGCAGCTCCACGCTGAAGTCGCTGTTGCGGGCGTGGTAGACGGCCACGTTCCTGCCGAGGTCGATGTCGTAGCGCCAGACGCGCTCCTCCAGCGGCGGGTGCAGCATGGCGGTGGTGTGGGTGGTGGTCAGCGCGCCGAAGTGCGGGAACGTCGTCGACACCGCCCAGTCGCGGGCCGGGGTGATCTTGACGAAGTGCAGGGCCAGCGTGTCGCCCGGCTCGGCGCCCTCCACGTGGAACGGCCCGGTCACCGGGTTGAGGAACGGGAACTCGCACACCCGCGACGGCAGGTCGTCCACCGTCCGGACCCGTCCGCCGAAGCAGTCTTCGGTGTACAGCTCCATGATCGTGCCCGGCCGCACCTTGGCGACCGCCTGGCGGCCGCCGAAGGTGTAGCTCAGCTCTTCGGGAGAGGGACGGTACGAGAAGACGTTCACTGAACCTCCGACGGTAGGACGGGACGGCGGCCGGACGCGTACGAGGCCGCGAGGACGATCAGGCCGACGACCAGCCAGAGGCCGCCCACCCAGTGGGCCGCGACGTTCTGGTTGATCACGACGGCCACCAGGACGGCGAAGCCGATGGCGGGCGCGACCAGGTGCGCCCAGTAGTCGGCGCTGCGCCGCCGCACCATGTAGTGCCACACCACGGCGACGTGCAGCACCAGGAACGCGGCGAGGGCGCCGAAGTTGACCAGCGAGCTCAGCTCGCCGATGCCCTGCTCCCGGGTGCTCATGAAGACGCCGATGACCAGGGAGAGGCCGGCCACGAGGAAGGTGGCGTTGACCGGCACCCGGTGCCGGGGGTGCACCTTGGCGAGGAACGCGGGCAGCTGCCGGTCGCGGGCCATGGCGAACAGCAGGCGCGAGGTGGCCGCCTGGGCGACCAGGGAGTTGGCGAAGCCCCAGGCGATGGCGGTGGCCACGGCGGTGAGCACCGACAACCACGCGCCCCCGGCGAACTCGGCGGTGGTGTAGAACGCCTGGCCGGGCGCGTCGCCCTGGGCGATCAGCTGCTCCCTGTTCGGGGTGAGCAGCGCCGCCACCCAGGTCTGCACCACGAACAGCACGGCGGCCAGGGCCAGCGCGGCGACCATCGAGCGGCCGATCCGGCGGGCGTCCACGCGGCTCTCCTCCGCGAGCGTGGAGATGCCGTCGAAGCCGAGGAACGACAGCACCGCCACCGACGCCGCCGCGAACACCACGCTCCAGGTGAACGACGAGGAGTCGAAGAACGGCGTGAGCGCGCCCGTCTGCGCCTTGCCCTGGGCGAGCGCGATGACGCCGACGACCAGGAAGATCGCCAGCACGACCAGCTCGGCCACCAGCATGACCCGGGTGATCTTGGCCGTCATCTGGATGCCCAGGTAGTTGACGACGGTGTTGAGCACCACGAACGCCACCAGCCAGCCCCAGACCGGGATCACCGGGATGAAGGTGTGCATGGCCGCGCTGGCGATCAAGTACAGCAGCGACGGCACGAGCAGGTAGTCGAGCAGGATCGCCCACCCCGCCATGAACCCGACGGGCGCGGCGATCCCGCGGCCCGCGTAGGTGTAGACCGAGCCGGCCATCGGGAAGGCCCGCGCCATCTGGGCGTACGACAGCGCGGTGAACGCCATCGCGACCAGGCCGATCACGTAGGCCAGGGCGACCATGCCGTGCGACGTGGCGAAGACGTTGCCGAAGATGCCGAAGGGGGCGATCGGCACCATGAAGATCAGGCCGTAGATCATCAGGTCGGCGAAGCTCAGGCTCCGCTGGAGTTCCTGGCGGTAGCCGAACTCTTCGATCGAGCTCATGGGGGCTCCTAAGTGCGTGTGGGGCGATACGCACCTTAGAAGAAAAGTTTTCTATTGAAAAGTTTTCGTTGGCAAAAATTGCAATCCGTCCGCTCTGCCGAGGTGGACGGGGTGGCGCACCTGGCGGTTCACCAGCGTGAGCGTGCCCCGCGCGCTGGTGATCGCGGTGCCGTCGGCGACCGCGTCGAGCTCCGGAACGGCCAGGGAGCCGGCCCGGGCGGACAGGGCGGCCAGCACGGCGACGGCCTCGTAGCAGCCCTGGCCGTGGGCGTTGAGCATGGGGGCGTCGGGGCCGAACCGGGCGGTGTACCGCTGCGCGAAGCCGATCCCGGCCTCCGTAGGCAGCGCGTGGAAGTAGCCCATGGACGCGTACAGCTCGCCGGTGGCGTCGCCGCCGATGGCCAGCAGGCCGTGCTCCTCCAGCGCTCCGCACAACCGCGCCGCCCGCAGCCCGGCCGCCGCGTACGCCCGGTTGAACGCCACCAGGTCGCTGCCGATGAGCGTGAGCAGGATCGCGTCGGGACGGGCGTCGGCCACCCGCTCCAGCCACCGCACGGCCTCGCCGTACCGGACGAAGCTCTCGCCCACCACGCTCGCGCCGGCCGCGTGCAGCCGCCGGTGGGCGCTGGCGTGCACCAGGCGCGGCCAGATGTAGTCGTTGCCCAGCAGATACCAGCGGCGCGCCCGCCGCGCGCCGGCCAGCCACTCGATGCCGGGCGCGAGCTGCCGCCCCGGGGTCTCGCCGAGGAAGTAGACGCCGGGCGCGCGCCCCCCGCCCTCGTACGGCGGCGCGTAGACGAACGGCACCCGCCCCGCGATCGCGGCCACCACCGCCAGGCGCACGTCGCTGGCGTGCGCGCCCGCCACGGCCGTGACCGTGCCCGTGCGGACCAGCGCGTCGACCTCGGCCCCCACCTCGGGGGCGGGCCGGCCGCCGTCGACGAGCACCAGCTCGACGGGCCGGCCGAGGACGCCGCCGCGGGCGTTGGCCTCCTCGGCGGCCAGCAGGGCGCAGTTGATCGCGCACGGCCCCATCAGGCCGAGCACGCCCGACACGGGAACCACCAGGGCGATTCTCACGGAGTCGGAAGGAAGGAGCCGCGCTTCGAGCGGATCGACGGTCGCCGCCACCCGACGAGTATCCTCCTTGGTAGCCCCCCGACGAAAGGACCTCCTCATGACCGTCTCCGGCCTCGGGTCCTCACTCGCCTACCTGCTCAGCCGTGCGGAGCGTGGCGTCAACCGGGGGCTCGCCAGGGCGCTGGCCGGCGAAGACCTCACCGTGGAGCAGTGGCGCATCATGCGGGCTTTGGCCGACGGCCGGGGCGAGTCGATGGGGGAGCTGGCCGAGGCGGTGCTGATGCCGCACCCGACGCTGACCAAGGCCGTCGACCGGCTCATCGACCGGGCGCTGGTCTATCGGGGGCCGGCGAAGGGCGACCGGCGGCGGGTGGCGGTGTTCGTCTCCGAGCGGGGGGCCGAGCTGCTCGCCCGGGTCGACGGCGCCGTGGCCGAGCAGCAGGCGATGATCGCCGGCGTCTTCGGGCACGAGCGCACCGCCCAGCTCATGCGCGACCTCGACGACCTCCAGCGGGCGCTCGACGAGAGCGAACTCAAGGTCTGACCCCGCCGCCTGCGAGGCCGAGCGGTCAGCCCTCGCGCTTCTTGGCCCTGTCGGCGGCGACCGCCACGGCGACGCCGGCGACCGCCACCCCCAGGTAGCCCCACAGCGGCAGCTCACCCACCACCCGGTGCAGGAACCCCCACTCCCGGTCGAACCACATGCGGCCGATGAACCCGCCCAGCCCCTGGGCGATGGCGATGAAGGCGATGACGCCGAGAATTCCTCTCATGCGACGACCCTCGCACCACGGGGCCCGCCCCGGCGTCGAACCTTGGGCGAGCCCCGTGCTACTAAAGTCGCTCTCCCCGCGCTCAGGGGTAGAGGCCGCGCATCTGGTGGGCCTCGGCCACCCGCCCCACGCCGATGACGTGAGCCGCCTGCCGCAGCGTCAGGCCGCGCTCGGCGGCCAGCGACCGCACGTCGGCGAACGCGCCCAGCATGAGGTCGCGCAGCTTGATCTCGACCTCGCCCGAGCTCCACGAGTAGGCCTGCATGTTCTGCACCCACTCCAGGTACGACACGATCACCCCGCCGGCGTTGGCGAGGATGTCGGGCACGACCGTGGTGCCGGCCGCGGCGAGGATCTCGTCGGCCTCGGGCGTGGTGGGCCCGTTGGCGCCTTCGACGATCAGCCGGGCGCGCACCCGGGCCGCGTTGGCCTCGGTGATCGCGCCCTCCATCGCGGCCGGGACGAGCACGTCGACGTCCAGCTCCAGCAGGTCGTCGCGGTCGAGCGCGTCGGCGTGGTGGAAGCCGCGTACGCCCCCGGTCTCGGCCGCGTACGCGCGCAGCCGCGCCACGTCGAGGCCGCCGGCGGCGTGGACGGCGCCGGTGACGTCGGAGACCGCGACGACCTTGCAGCCGGCGTCGGACAGGTACTGCGCGGCGAGCGCGCCCACCTTGCCGAAGCCCTGTACGGCCACGGTGACGCCCTCCGGCGAGCGGCCGAGGGCGGCCAGCGCCGCGATCTGCACGCCGCGCGAGGTCGCGCCCGTGCGGCCGAGCGAGCCGCCGAGCGTGGTCGGCTTGCCGGTGACCACGCCGGGCACCGAGTAGCCCGCGCTGACGCTGTAGGTGTCCATGATCCACGCCATCGTCTGCTCGTCGGTGCCGACGTCGGGCGCGGGGATGTCCTTCTCCGGGCCGATCAGCGGCATGATCTCGCTGACGTAGCGCCGGGTGAGCCGCTCCAGCTCGCGGGTGGTGAGCCCGGCCGGGTCGACGGCCACGCCACCCTTGGCGCCGCCGTACGGGATGCCGACCAGGGCGCACTTCCACGTCATCCACATGGCGAGCGCGGTGACCTCGTCGAGGTCGGTCGTGGGATGGAAACGCAGGCCGCCCTTGGCGGGGCCGCGTGAGACGTTGTGCTGGACGCGGAAGCCCTGGACGACGTCGAGCCGGCCGTCCTCACGGCGCACCGGGACCGAGACGGTCAGGGAGCGGCGGGGCGTGGCCAGCATCGTGCGGAGCCCGTCGTCGAGCCCGAGATGCGCGGCGGCCTGGTCGAGCTGGTGAAGAGCGGAATCGAGCGCTTGACGGCCTGGAGTGATCAGGGCCGGCGTCGTTGACGGCACCATGATGCTCATGGAAGAGAATCCTCCTGTTATTTGCGCCCTTTAGGCGGGAAAAGCGCCATTGCCTTTCCCATTTGGGCGCACTTGTTACGATCATCCTAGAGCGGGGCGTTTGACCTTGCTAGTTGTTGCTGGAAATCCAAGTCGGTGATCAGGCGCCGCCGTCCGCGCCACTCTGGCAGTGTTGCAGGCGAGAGTGTGCCGGATCGCCGAATCGGGGGGTCGAATGCCCGCACTCGTGGTGGGGCCGCTGCTGCGTCACGTCGATTCCGTCAGCGCCTCGATCTGGGTGGAGACCGCCGATCCCTGCACGGTCGCCGTCGAGGCGGACGGCAGGACTTACCGGTCGCCTACCTTCACCGTGCACGGTCACCACTACGCGATCGTGGATCTCGTTGAGTTGTCCCAGGATATCGCGTCGTATTCCGTCACGCTCGACGGGGAGCGCGTATGGCCGCAGGCGGGTCGGCCGCCGAGCCGGATCAGGCTGCTGCGGCCGGAAGGGGCGCGCCGGCTGGCGTTCGGCTCGTGCCGCACCAGCGTCCCGCACGACGCCGCCCACGTGCGCACGCACGGCCACGACGTGCTGCGCGCCTACGGCAGGCACCTCGCGGAGTCGGGCGACGAGGAATGGCCCGACCTGCTGCTGCTCCTCGGCGACCAGGTCTACGCCGACAACCCCTCGCCCGAGATGCTCGACTTCATCCGCGCCCGCCGCGACACCGAGCCGCAGGGCGAGATCGCCGACTTCGAGGAGTACGCCGAGCTCTACCGCCAGGCGTGGACCGAGCCCGAGCTCCGCTGGCTGCTGTCCACCGTGCCGACCGCGATGATCTTCGACGACCACGACGTCCGCGACGACTGGAACACCTCGCAGGCCTGGCGCGAGCAGATGGCCGCGACGTCGTGGTGGCGGCGCCGGGTGGTCGCCGGGCTCGGGGCGTACTGGGTCTACCAGCATCTCGGCAACCTCTCGCCGGCCGAGCGGGCCGAGGACCCGCTGCTGCGGACGCTCATGTCCGGTGAGGGCGACGCGGACGCGGCGCTCGACGCGTTCGCCGAGAAGGCAGACGCCGAGCCGAGCAGCAACCGCTGGAGCTACGCCCGCGACCTCGGGCCCGACCGCCTGATCATGGTCGACACCCGGTGCGCCAGGCAGCTCACCCCCGGCGACCGCCGCATGCTCGACCCGGTGGAGTGGGCCTGGCTGGAGGAGCAGGTCAGACGCCCGGCCGAACGGCTCATCATCGGCTCGTCGATCCCGTTCCTGCTGCCCGAGGGCGTGCACGGCGTGCAGAGCTGGAACGAGGCGCTGTGCGACGGCAGGTGGGGGCCGCTGGTGCGGCGGTGGTCGGAGAGCTTCCGGCAGGCCGTCGACCTGGAGCACTGGGCGGCCTTCCGCAGGTCGTTCGACGACCTCTCCCGGCTGCTGGTCGAGGTGGGCCGGCCGGTGCTGATCCTCTCGGGTGACGTGCACTTCTCCTACCTGGCCCAGGCCGGCGCCGGCCGGATCCACCAGATCGTCTGCTCGCCGATCCGCAACCCGCTCGGCCCCTTGCTGCGCTGGGCCAACGTGGTCACCCAGTTCGCGATCGCCACGCTGGTGGGCGGCCTGCTCGCGCGCCTGGCGGGGGTCCCGCGGCCGCCGTTCCGGTGGCGGATCACCAAGGGCCCCTGGTTCCACAACGCCGTCGCCACGCTCACCCTGCCGGGCCGCGTCACCTGGTACACCGCCGACGGCAAATCGGTCGAACCGATCGACTCCGCCGATCTAACCTGAGTTTTCGTGAACGCTGATCCCCTCTCCGCCGCGGTGCCGTTCTACGACCTCCTGCACGAGGACGGGCACGTGCCCCTCGTCCGAAGACTGCTGCCGCCGCTGCTGGCCGGCGTGCGGCACGGCGTCCTCGAGATCGGCGCGGGCACCGGCCTGATCACCGAGGTCATCGCCCGCTCGGCCCCCGGCGAGATCTACGCGCTGGAGCCGTCGCTCGGCATGCGCTCCGTGCTGCTGTCGCGGCTGGCGGTCGATCCGGAGACACGCCGCCGCGTGACCGTCCTGCCGTGCGGCGCTCTCGACGCCGAGGTGGACGATCCGGTCGAGGCCGTCGTGATGATCTCGGTGCTGCAGAGCTTTCCCGCCGCCGAGCGGCCCGCGCTGTGGCGGGTGCTGGCCCGGCAGCTGCGGCCGGGCGGGCGGCTGGTGTTCAACTGGCGCGACCGCGCCACGCCCGTGACCGGCGGGCTGGAGCCGGTGGGCTCGTACGACGTCGGGCGGCACACCTACGAGATCGCGGCGCAGGTGCTGGAGGTCGCGGGGGAGAGCGTCACGACGCGTTTCGTGTACCGGGTCAGGCGGCGCGAGGTGGTGATCAGTGAGGACGAGATGGTCACCACGAACCACTGGCCGCCGACCGCCGCCCTGGCCTCGGAGCTCAAGGAGAACGGCTTCACCTGGTCGCAGGCGCCCGAGGGGATGCAGGTGTGGCACCTGCCCGGCCCGCGACCAGGTGCCTGACCGGCCACCCGGATGGTGACCGGGCGCCGTGACGGCGCCCGGTCTGTGCGCCCGAGGAGCGTCTCCCTGGACGGGGCCCGGCCATGCGCGGTGGGTGGGGCCGGGCCGGGTCACCGTGAAAGAGCTAGAGGTTTTTGCTCTTGAACTCGTAGACGGCGTCGGCGAGCTGGTCGATCGCCCAGAGCAGGTCTTCCTCCGAGACGACGATGGGCGGAGCCAGCCGGATCGTGGAGCCGTGGGTGTCCTTGGCCAGCACGCCACGCTTCAGCAGCGCCTTCGACACCTCGCGCCCGGTCGCGATGTCCGGGTCGATGTCGACGCCCGCCCACAGCCCGCGCCCGCGCACCTCCACCACGCCCTTGCCGATCAGCTCCCGCAGCCGCGTGTGCAGCACCTCGCCGAGCTTGGCGGCCCTGGCCTGGTATTCGCCGGTGTTCAGCAGCTCGATGACGGCGATGGCGACCGCGCAGGCCAGCGGGTTGCCGCCGAACGTGGACCCGTGCTGCCCCGGATGGATGATCCCGAGCACGTCGCGGTCGGCCGCGATGGCCGAGACCGGCACGACGCCGCCCCCGAGCGCCTTGCCCAGCACGTAGATGTCCGGTACGACCCTTTCGTAGTCGCAGGCGAACGTCTGACCGGTCCGCCCGAGGCCCGACTGGACCTCGTCGGCGATCATCAGGATGCCCTCCGCCGTGCACAGCTCGCGCACGTCGGTCAGGTAGCCGTCCGGCGGCACCAGCACGCCCGCCTCGCCCTGGATCGGCTCGACCAGCACGGCGACGGTGTTGGCGTCGATCGCCTGCCGGATCGCCTCGGCGGAGCCGTACGGGACGATCCGGAAGCCCGGCGTGTACGGGCCGAAGTTGTCGTGCGCGTCGGGGTCGGTGGAGAAGCTGACGATCGTGGTGGTGCGGCCGTGGAAATTGCCCTCCATCACGATGATGTTGGCCTGCTCGGGCTCGACGCCCTTGACCTCGTAGCCCCACTTGCGCGCCACCTTGATGGCGGTCTCGACGGCCTCGGCGCCGGTGTTCATGGGCAGGACCATGTCCTTGCCCGTCAGGTCGCCGAGCCCGGCGCAGAAGCGCGCGAACTGGTCGTGGTAGAAGGCCCGGCTGGTCAGGGTCAGCCGGTCGAGCTGCTCCTTCGCGGCGTCGATGATCTTCTGGTTGCCGTGGCCGAAGTTGAGCGAGGAGTAGCCGGACAGGCAGTCGAGATACCGCTTGCCCTCGACGTCGGTGACCCAGGCGCCGTGCGCCTCGTGGATCACGACGGGCAGCGGATGGTAGTTGTGCGCGCTGCGGCGCTCGCTCAGATCGATCAGCTCTGCGCTCGTGGTCATGTCAGTTCTCCCCCCTGATCTCCAGTGTGCAGCACTTGGGACCCCCGCCCGCCTTGCGCAGCTCCGACAGGTCGACGGGGATCACCTCGTAGCCACGCCGCTTGAGCTGCAGCTGGAGGTTCGAGGCCTCGGCGTTGACGACCACGTTCGCGCCGTCGCTGACCGCGTTGAGTCCGAGCACCTCGGCGTCGTCGGCGGTCGCGAGCACCGCGTCGGGGAACATCCGCCGCAGCACCTCACGGCTGCCGGGGGAGAAGGCCTCCGGGTAGTACGCGACGTTGTGCCCGTCGAGCGGGAACAGCGCCGTGTCCAGGTGGTAGAAACGCGGGTCGACCAGCGTCAGGGAGATCACCGGCCGGCCCAGGAACTCCTGCGCCTCCCGGTGGGCGACGACGTCGGTGCGGAACCCGGTGCCGGCCAGGATGACGTCGTCGAGGGTGAGGAAGTCGCCCTCGCCCTCGTTGACGTGTGCCGGCTCCAGCGCCGGGTAGCCGCGCTCGGCGAACCAGCGCAGGTACGCGGGCCCCTCCGCGGCCCGCTGCGGGAAGGCGAAACGGGCGCCGTACACCCGGCCGTCCACCACCAGGGCGCCGTTGGCGGCGAACACCATGTCGGGCAGCCCCTCGATCGGGTCGATCAGGCTCACCCGGTGACCGAGCTCCTCGTACGCCGCCTTCAGGCTCTCCCACTGCCGGACCGCGCGGTCGCGGTCCGCGCCCGACTCGGGGTGCATCCACGGATTGATGGCGTACTCGACCGCGAAGTGGTCGGGGCGGCACATGAGGAAGTGTTTGGGCATGCAGGCTCCATCACGCAACTGAGCAGGGGAAATGCAGGAAACAGCCTAGGAATCCCCCGTCACGCGGGCCAAGAGGGTGATATTGCGCGTTCGCGCAGGTCTGTTGCTTCTTTCAGCGCGTGACCGCTGATTCGTTGCGCGCGTCCGGGACGGCCCCCGGAGGCGTGTCGACCAGCCTCGACAGCACGATGGAGCTCTTGGTCCGCACCACGAACGACTCGGCCGCGATGCGCTCGATCACCCGCTCCACGTGGCCCACGTCGGTGGCCCTGATGTGCAGCAGCGCGTCGGCCTCGCCGGTGATCGTCGCCGCCGCCACCACCTCCGGGTAGCGGGAGACGGCCAGCGCGATGTCGGACGGCTTCGTCTTGCCCTGGCAGAACAGCTCGACGTACGCCTCCGTCGTCCAGCCGAGCGCCTGCGGCGCCACCCGGGCGCTGAACCCGGTGATCGCCCCGCTGTCGCGCAGCCGGTCGACCCGCCGCTTGACGGCCGAAGCGCTCAGCCCCACCTGCTGGCCGATCTCGGCGTAGGTGGCGCGGGCGTCGTCGACGAGCGCCGCGATGATGTCACGATCGAGCCGGTCCAGTTCCACGCGCCCTGTATACAGCGTGGCCAGGCGGGCGCGCGACGCGGGAGACTGGGCGCGCTGACACGTGAGGGAAAGGTACGCGCCAGGATGAGTTTCCCCGATGGTTTCGTGTGGGGGGTTTCGACGTCGGCTTTCCAGATCGAGGGGGCGACGTCCGTCGACGGCCGCGGGCCCTCCATCTGGGACGCGTTCCTCGCCGATCACGCCGGGGCGTGCGACCACTACCACCGCTACCGCGACGACGTGGCGCTGATGCGGGATCTCGGCGTCTCCGCCTACCGGTTCTCGGTGAGCTGGCCGCGGGTCCTCCCCGACGGCGAGAAGGTGAACCCGGCCGGGCTCGACTTCTACGACCGGCTGGTGGACGAGCTGCTCGGCGCGGGCGTCGCGCCGTACGCGACCCTCTACCACTGGGACCTGCCGCAGGCGCTGGAGGACCTCGGCGGGTGGCCGTCCCGCGACACCGCCCACCGCTTCGCCGACTACGCCGCGGCCGTGCACGAGCGGCTCGGCGACCGCGTGGACACCTGGTTCACCCTGAACGAGCCGTGGGTGGCGGCCTTCCTCGGCTACGGCGCGGGCCGCCACGCGCCGGGCCGCACCTCGCCCGCCGACGCCTTCCGCAGCGCCCACCACCTGCTGCTCGCCCACGGGCTCGGCGCCCGGGCGTTGCGCGCCGCCGGGGCCGCCAAGGTCGGCACGGTGCTCAACATCTCGCCCGTCATGACGCCCGCCCAGGTGGGCGACCCGGCCAGGCCGCTCGCCGAGGAGGACGCCGAGGCCGTGGCGAGGATCGACGTCCTGGCCAACCGGCAGTTCCTGGAGCCGCTGCTGCGCGGCGCCTACCCCGAGGAGTTGCTGCCCGTCGTCGAGCGGGCCTGCGGCGACCTCGGCCACGTGCGCGAGGGCGACCTGGAGGTCATCAACCAGCCTCTCGACCTGCTGGGCGTCAACTACTACACGCCGCTGGTCGTGCAGGCCCAGCCGAGCGAGCCCGCCGACCCCGCCTGGCCGGGCAGCGAGGGCGTCCTGTTCTGCACGGTCCCGACCGCCGTCACCGCCATGGGCTGGCCCATCGTGCCCGACTGCCTCACCCGGCTGCTGCGCCGCCTGTCCGGCGAGTATCCGGACCTCGACCTGATGGTGACGGAGAACGGCGCCGACTTCGTGGACGTGGTGACCGGCGACGGCATCCACGACGTCGACCGCGTGCACTTCCTGGAGGAGCACCTGCGGGCCGTGCGCTCGGCGATCGACGACGGCGCGCGGGTGCGCGGGTACCTCGTCTGGACGCTGCTCGACAACCTCGAATGGGCCGACGGCTACCGCCGCAAGTTCGGGCTCTACCACGTCGACTTCGCCACCCAGCGGCGGCGGCCCAAGGACAGCGCGCTGTGGTACCGCGACGTCATCCGCCGCGGCGGCCTGCCCCCGACCCGTCCGAAGCGGCCCACCCTGGAGACGGTGGCCGCCCGCGCCGGGGTGTCCAGGGCCACGGTCTCGCGCGTGGTCAACGGCGAGGCGGCGGTGAGCGCGCAGGTGCGGGCCGCCGTGCTGCGCGCGGTCAACGAGGTCGGCTACGTCCCCAACGCGGCCGCGCGCAGCCTCGTCACCCGCCGGACGAACGCGGTGGCCCTCGTGCTGTCCGTGCCGCGGCCGGGCGGCGACGCCCTCACCGCCGCCGTCGTCCAGTACGTCACCAGCGTGCTGGAGGGCGCGGGCAAGCACATCACGCTCATGCTCGCCGACACCGCCGAGAGCCACCGGCGCATCGTCGCCCACGTCGAGGCCGGGCAGGTCGACGGCGTCGTGCTGCTGCCGCCCGAGCGGGCCGACACGCTCGCCGAGCGGCTCGCGCGCACCGGGGTGCCGGTCGTGCTGCTCGGCAAGCCGGCGATCGCGTCCCTGGTGCCGTACGTGGACGTCGACAACGCCGGCGGCGCGGCGACGGCCACCGAACACCTGCTGGCCGCCGGCCGCCGCCGCATCGGCATGCTCTGCGGCCCCATGGACCTGGTCACCGTCCAGGACCGCCTGGAAGGCCACCGGGCGGCGCTGGCACGCGCCGGGCTCCGCCCGCACCTGGCCTTCGCCGACCTCACCATCGGCTCCGGGGCGGCGGCCACCCGGCGGCTGCTCGGCGACGACCCGTCACTCGACGCCGTCCTCGCCGCCACCGACCAGCTCGCCGTCGGGGCGCTGCGGGCCGCGCGGGAGGCGGGCCTGCGGGTGCCGGAGGACCTCGCGGTCGTCGGCTTCGGCGACGGCGAGGCCGCCCCGGCCACCACTCCGGCGCTCACCACCGTCCGCGTCCCGGTCGCCGACCAGGCACTGGCGCTCGCGCGGCTGCTGCTGTCGCGGCTGGAAGGCCGCTCCACGACCCCGGTGGTGCTCCCCACGCGGCTGGTGGTGAGGGAGTCGGCATAGCCCGCCCGGCACGCGCCTGCCCGGCTTAGCATCGAAACCAGGACCCGGGAGGCCAGATGCGTTTCTTCCGCGAACACGACACTCCCACCGATCCCGGCGACGAGGTCACCAGGATCGCGCCCGCCGTCGCGTACGACGGAGACCTCTACCGCCTGCCCGACTGGGCGCACCGCCGGCGCGAGGAACGCGAGCTCGGCCGCTCCCACGCCGCCGAGGGCCAGATCGACACGCTCACCCTGCAGACCGGCAGCGTGCCGCGCTTCCACGAGCTGGAGGACGAGCGCCTGGAGGAGATGGCCCGGATCGAGGAGCTCACCGAGCAGGAGCTCCAGCGGGCGCGGGCCGCGTTCGAGAGCCAGAAGATCCGCCTGGCGGAGTCGCAGCGCACGTTCGGCGAGGCCAGGCAGGCGCTGGAGGACAGCCGGCGGCGGGTCGCAGAGCTGGAGCAGCCCAGCAGGCGGCCCGGCGACGGCCGTCCCAGCTCCATCGCGATCACGGGCGGCCGCTGGCCGGCCGTGCGCCGCTGGTCACCCGCCGCGCTGCTGCTGACCCTCCTGGTGATCGTCGAGGTGCCCATCCTCTACCAGGTCATCCTGAGCTGGGGCGACAGTGTCGCGATGACCGCCCTGCTCGCCGCCGGCGCCGCCCTCATCATGCTGGTCGCGCCGCACATGTACGGGCGGGCGTTCCGCTCCTGGCAGGAGGACGGCAGCCCGGCCAAGGGCCGCCGGCTGCTCATCGGCGTCGCGCTGGTCTGGCTCGGGCTCATCCTCGCGGTCGCCGTGCTGCGCCGGGACGCCCTCGTCCGGCCCCTCGTGGTGGACGGGCAGGCGATCGGGCCGACCTCGGAAGGCGTCGGCCAGTTGCCCACGATGGTGCTGCTGCTGGCCCTGCTGATCGCCACCGCGCTCATCGCCGCCGACCTCGGCCGCCGCATGCACAACCCGAACGACCGCCGCCTGTTCGAGCTGCGCGCCAAACGCGACGCCGAGGCCAGGGCGTGCGCCGCCGCCCAGGCCGCCTACCAGGCCGACGCCGGGTACGCCGAGAGCATCGCCCAGTACCTCCAGGGCGCCGACCGGCGGCGGGCCGGGCGGCTGCGGCAGCTCGACAGCGGGTTCGACAGCCTGGCGACCGCCTACCTCGGGGGAGTGGTGGAGGGGCTGAAGGACCCGGAGGCGGCGAGCTGGGCCGAGCGCATCGTGCTGCGCCGCCGTTCCCGGTCCTGAGGCTTCACCTATGTCTCCGAAGGATGCTCCGGCCTTCAGGCCGGTGAGGAATTCGGACTGCTGCGAAGCAGGGCAGGGATAGACGAATCGCCGTCAGGGCGATGCGTCTGAACCCGGCTGGTGATGATCGCGTAAGACCTCCCGCCCCGCTGGGGCAGGAGGCAGCGTGAGCCAGGAATCCCCTTCCCTTCAGGGAGGGGAGCGGTCAAAGCAGGTCCACCGTGGCGGCGCCCGCCGTCTCGAACGCCTCTCGCCAGAACGCCTCCAGCAGCGGGAAACGGTCGGGGCTCGCCGTCCTCTTGCGCAGGAAGCCGTGGACGGCCACCGTGTAGCCGGTCATGTCCGGCAGCAGGCGGGCCTCGCGCAGCTGCCGGATCTTCTGGCGGCGGGCGTCCTCGGTGAGGTCCAGGCGGTTGACGTCGAGGTCGCCGCGGTTGTTGATCAGGTCGCTGAAGACGATGATCTGGTGGGGCCTGTCCGGCTGGCGTTGCGCGGTGAGCTGCTTGGCCAGATAGCGCAGGGCGCCGAGCACGTCCGAGCCCTCCCCCTCCGTCGGGCAGTCGAACAGCTGGACGGCCCTCGGCAGCACCTGCGTGATGCGATGCTCTCTGACGCGCTCCTCGACGACCGGGTTGTCGTTGGGGTTCTCGGCCGGGGTGGCGGCGATGGGGACCGCGTCCTGGCGGCAGGTGCTGCTCTCGGAGCTGCCGGTGACGGCCGCGAAGGCGATCCAGTCGCAGCTTCGGGTGAAGGCGGGGAGCTTGGACGTGACGTCGTTCCTGGACGTGGCGGGGTCGGCGTAGCTGGTGGAGTCGACGATCACGCCGCAGACGGCCCGCGACTCGGTCCCGCACGCCACGACCCCGGAGAGGACCAGCGCCACCGCCCCCACCACGGCACCGGCCCGGCC
>NZ_POUD01000111.1 GCF_003236395.1 Nonomuraea aridisoli
GTTCGCGGGATGGTCCAGCATTGGTCCGATCCTGCGATCAACGAGGGGTCGGACCGGTGCTGACGATCGGGGTTTTGGCTGGTAGGGCGCCCGGGGCTCGAACCCGGAACCTACGGATTAAAAGTCCGCAGCTCTGCCAATTGAGCTAACGCCCCTCGCACGAGCAAGGGTACAGAGATTACCGCCCTGCCCGCGACGCCTCCCTCACCGGTAAGCCGGCAGCCCGGTCAGCGCCTCTCCCAGCACCAGCGTATGGACTTCCTGCGTGCCTTCGTACGTCAGCACACTCTCCAGGTTGTTCATGTGCCTGATCACAGGGTACTCCAGCGTGATCCCGTTGCCGCCGAGGATCGTACGGGCCTGGCGGGCGATGTCGAGGGCGGCGCGGACGTTGGCCAGCTTGCCGAAGCTGATCTGGCGGGGCTCCAGCGTGCCGGCGTCCTTGAGCTCTCCGAGGTGGAGGGCGGTGAGCTGGGACTGGGCCAGGCCGACGTACATCCAGGCGAGTTTCTCCTGGGTGAGCTGGAACGCGCCGATCGGCTTGTCGAACTGGACGCGTGTCTTGGAGTAGTCGACGGCCGCCTCCAGGCAGGCGCGGGCGGCGCCCATGACGCCCCAGACGATGCCGAAGCGGGCCTCCGACAGGCACGACAGCGGCCCGCGCAGCCCGACGACGCCGGGGAGGGCGGCCGAGGCGGGCAGGCGTACGTCGTCGAAGTAGAGGGACGAGGTGACTGAGGCCCTCAGGGACAGCTTCTTGTGGATCTCAGGGGCGGAGAAGCCCGGCGTCGTGGTCGGCACGACGAAGCCGCGCACGCCCTCGTCGGTCTGCGCCCACACCACCGCCACGTCGGCGATGGAGCCGTTCGTGATCCACATCTTGGAGCCGTTGAGGATCCAGTCGGATCCGTCCTTCTTCGCGTACGTGCGCATGCCGGCCGGGTCGGAGCCGTGGTCGGGCTCGGTCAGCCCGAAGCAGCCGATCGCCTCGCCGGCCGCCATCCGGGGCAGCCACTCCTCTTTCTGCTCGTCGGAGCCGTACTTCCAGATCGGGAACATCGCCAGCGACCCCTGCACGGACACGAACGAGCGCAACCCCGAGTCGCCCGCCTCGAGCTCGCGGCAGGCCACGCCGTACGAGGTCGCGTCGGTGCCGGCGCAGCCGTACCCCTCGAGGTGCATCCCGAGCAGGCCCAGCGAGCCGAGCGCGGGCGCGAGCTCGCGCGCGGGGAAGACGGCCTCCTCGAACCAGTCGCCCACGTGCGGCAGGACACGGTCGGCGACGAAGGACCTGACCGTGTCGCGGATCAACCGCTGGTCGGCGTTGAGCCGGTCGTCGAGGCGCAGCAGGTCGTCCATCGCGGATCCTCTCCTCGCATAGGGGACTACCAGGGTTCTACCAGGGGTAATCCTGATGTGCGAACACCGGCCCCAAGGGCAGTCTTGAGCCATGAGCGAATACCAGGTCAAGAAACTCCGCAGGACCGACAAAGGCCGGATCGTCGCGGGCGTGTGCTCGGGTGTCGGCGAGTTCGTCGGGATCGACGCCAACATGGTGCGGATCGCGCTGGCGATCCTGACGCTGTTCGGGGGGCTGGGTGTCGGCATCTACGCGATCGGCTGGCTGCTCATGCCCGACGAGCACCACGAGACCTCGATCGTCCAGGACGTGATCAGCAAGCAGCAGCAGCGCAAGTCGACCGCGGACTGGAGCGGCGAGCAGAAGCCTCAGCCGTGATCAGGCGGCTGCCTGGGCGCGCACCCGGGCGGTCTTGTCGCGAGACTCGGTCCACATCATGGTGAGGACGGCGGCGCAGGTCACCCCGCCGACCCCCGCCAGCGCGACCACCGGCTCAGGGCCGAGTCTCTCCGCCGCGAACCCTCCGACGAGGATCCCGATCCCCTGTACGGCCATCAGCCCCGACTGCACGAGACCGAACGCCTGACCACGGCGCTCGGCCGGCACGGACTGCACGAAGGCGGCGTTCGCGGCGAGCTGGTACGCCCCGCCGATGCCCGACAGCACCCACGCGGCGAGCACCACTTCCAGCGGCGGCCGGAGCGCGGTCACGATCAGCGGCGCGCAGCTCAGCATGGCCATCCACCCCATCAGCTGCAGCCGCCGCGGCGGCGACACGAACCTGCTGAACAGGAACGCCCCGATCACCGTCCCGGTCGGCATCGCCGCCATGAGCAGCCCGGTGACGACCGGCACCGGCAGCGCCTCGTCGGAGAACGTGTCAGCGTACGGCGCCGCGATGCCCTCCGGCAGGATGTAGAAGCCGCACAGCCACGCGAAGAGCACCAAAGTGCGCAGCTTGCGGGAACCGAACACCAGCTTGGCCCCGCCCTTGGTCATCGTCCACATGGACGGCTTGGCGCCGTCGCGGCCGGGGGCCGGACGGCGGCGCACGCCGGAGACGATGATGAGCGCTGACCCGAGGAACGTCGCGGCGTCGAGGGCGAGCGCCCGGTAGGGGCCGATGGCGGCGATCATCGCTCCGCCGGCGGCGAAACCGACCATCTGAACGGCCTGGTTCGTCATGTTCTGCAGGGCCGAGCCCATGACGTACGCGTCGCCGTCGAGGATCTCGGGCAGCAGAGCCGCCCGCGCGGCCGAGAACGGCGCACTGAGCAGCACCACGAAGAACACCAGCACGCACAGCGCCCAGAACGGCAACCCCGGCACCGCCATCGCCGCCACCAGCCCGGCCCTCAGCAGGTCGCAGGCCAGCATGACGCCCCGGCGCGCGAACCGGTCGGCCAGCCCCGCGAGCAGCGGCCCGCCGACGATCGACGGGAGGTACGTCAGCGCGTACACCGCGGCCGTGGCCAGCGGCGAGCCGGTGCGGTCGTAGACGAGCACGGCGAGCGCGACCTGCGCGAGCTGGTCGCCGAGGAGCGACAGGCCCTGGCCGAACCAGAGGGCCCGGAACTCCCTGACGGCGATGACTTCCCGGTATGTGACTCGCGGCGTTCCGGCACGGCGATGCCGTCCCGGCGGCCGTCGCGCCCGCATGGCCCCCATAGGACTCCGCTGTGCCTGACTCAGAGTGTTCGGTATGTCACCTAAGGTGCCCGAACGGCAGGGGTGACCGCAACCCAAAGCAGCCAACCAAATGCAAAGGGTTACCAGCCCAATTCATGAAGGCGGGCGTCGTCGATGCCGAAATGGTGACCGACTTCATGGACCACCGTGATGCGGACCTCCTCGATCACGTCCTCTTCCGTATCGCAAATCTCACATATCGCATTGCGGTAGATCTCGATGCGGTCGGGCAGGACTGCTGAGTACCAGTCGCCGCGTTCGGTGAGGGGGACTCCGGTGTACAGGCCGAGCAGGTTGGGCTCCGGCGGGTCATCGACGACCGTGACGACCACGTTGCTCATGAGGCGGGTGAGGTCAGGGGGAATGGTGTCCAATGCCTCGGCCACGAGTTCCTCGAACTTCTCCCGCGATACCTGGATCACGCTTGCCATTCTGCCCCGTCGGTCAGGTAGGCAAGAAACCGTATGAAGTTCGTCCACAGGTCGAAGGCCATCCTTCGGTCGCGGGCCGCGAGGGTCCTGGCGGTGCTCCTCGTCGCCGCGGCCGGTGCTTGGCTGGGCATCTTCCTCAGCGGCACCGTACGGGCCGAGGTCGGCCCGGTCGAGACGGGCATGTCCCTCCGCCCCGCCTGGCACGGCGAGACGGTGGTCGACGCGAGCCCGCTTGGCACGCTCACGTTCCACACGCATGACGCGCCGCTGCGGCTGCGCATCACGCTGGAGAACATCGATCAGGAACGCGCCCGCGCCCTCTTGGAGGACCCGCGGCTGGCCGACCGCCTGCCCGCCACGATCGAGGGCGACCTGCTGGACGGCGTGCGCATGCTCGTCGTCCGCTCGTTGCTGTGCGCGGGGGCCGGGGCGCTGCTGGCCGTCCTGATGGTCTACAAGCGCCCCAAAGTGGCTCTGCTGGGCCTTCTGGCCGCCTCTGTGGGGCTTGCCGGGACGGGAGCGCTGGCGGCCCTGACGTTCCGTCCCAACTCGCTCGTGGAGCCGCGCTACTCGGGCCTGATCGCCGCGGCGCCGTCGCTCGTGGGCAGCGCCGAGTCGATCGTCACGCGGTTCGAGTCGTACCGGACGCAGCTCACCAAACTCGTCACGAACGTCTCGAAGCTCTACGAGACGGTCTCGACCCTGCCGGTGTACGACCCGGACCCGAAGTCCATCCGCGTGCTGCACGTCTCCGACATCCACATCAACCCCATCGCCTGGAACGTCATCCGCTCGCTCAAGGACCAGTTCGCCGTCGACATGGTCATCGACACCGGCGACATCTCCGACCACGGCTCCAGGGCCGAGAACAAGTTCGTGGACGAGATCGGCCGTCTCGGGGTGCCGTACGTGTACGTCCGGGGCAACCACGACTCGATGACCACCCAGCGGGCGGTCGAACGGCAGCGCAACGCCATCGTCCTCGACGACGAGACCCGGACCGTCGCCGGCCTGAAGATCTACGGCCTCGGCGACCCGCGGTTCACGCCGGACAAATCCGTTCCCGTCGACTCTGACCCGTCCGTCCTCGCGCGGTTCGCCCGTGCGCATCTGGGCAAGGCGGGCAAGCCTGACGTCATCGCCGTACACGACCCCGACGTCGGACGGGGCTTCAGCGGGGTCGCCCCCATGATCCTCGCCGGACACACCCACGAGCGGAAGACGACCATGCTCCCGAGCGGGAGCCGCATGCTCGTCCAGGGCTCCACGGGCGGCGCCGGCCTGCGTGCCCTCGAACACGCCCAGCCCACGCCCGTACAGGCGTCCGTCCTGTACTTCGACCGCGAGACCCGGCGCCTGCAGGCCTGGGACGACATCACGCTGGGCGGGCTGGGCGAGCAGTCGGTCTACATCTCCCGTCACGTGGAGGCCGACCCGCAACGTATGATTTCCCCAGAGCCAACGATCGCCCCGTCGCCAACGGGACCGGTCACTGGCACGCCGACGCCGACCGCCGGTCAGCCGCTTTGGCATCAGGGGCAATCGTCCCCTATGCTTCAGAGGTCTCCGACGGAAGGCGACAGGGAATCCTGAGCCCCCATCGTCTAGCGGCCTAGGACACCGCCCTTTCAAGGCGGCGGCACGGGTTCGAATCCCGTTGGGGGCACCGCGAGCGCCTAGCGCACCCGCAAAACGGATGGTCGAAGACCACCGAAGAGCTGGTAAGCTAAGCGAGCGCAAACAGCAAGAAACGCAAGGTCCTGTAGAGCAGTTTGGAGTGCTCGCCACCCTGTCAAGGTGGAGGTCGCGGGTTCAAGTCCCGTCAGGACCGCTCTGGGTCAGGTAGCTCAGTTGGTACGAGCGTCCGCCTGAAAAGCGGAAGGTCGGCAGTTCGACCCTGCCCCTGACCACCAGCCTTGAACAGCCAAGATGCCCCGTAGCGAAGATCGCTCCGGGGCGTTTTTGTGTCCGCTGACGGCAACAAACGCGGCGGACGGTCATCCAGATAAGAGTGGATCAGATAATCTGATTTTATGAAGGTGATGACTGCCACTGAGGCGTCTCGCAGCTTCGCGACCGTCCTCGACGAGGCCGAGCGCGGGGAGACGATCGTGGTGACCCGTGGCGGGAAGCAAATCGCCGTGATCGGCCCCGCGCCCACCGCGCCGGGGCGTATGGTCAAGGCGTTTCTGGCCAGAAGCTCGGGGAGGCTGGACGCCGACTTCGAGGCTGATGTCGCGGCGGCCCGTGAGGCGGTCGACGACGAGATGAGGGGCACGTGGCCCGACGCCTGATCCTGGACACGGGCGTGCTCATCGCCGCCGAGCGAGGCAAGGCATCCGTGGACGCCGTGATCGAGGACGCCGATGACGTGGCCATTGCGGCGATCACTGTGGCCGAACTGCTCGTCGGTGTGGAGATGGCCGATGCGGCCCGACGACCGAATCGGCAGGCCTTCGTGGACGAAGTCCTGGCGTTGATTCCCGTCGAGGAGTACACAACGGACGTCGCCAGAGTCCATGCTCGTCTCATGGCGCATGTCCGACGAGAAGGTAAATCTCGGGGAGCGTACGATCTGCTGATCGCAGCGACGGCCGCGGCCACTGCGAGAACAGTGATCACAATGGACGCCTCGGCCGCCTTCGATGATCTTCCAGGCGTCCGCGCACAGGTGGTTCCTCGCTGAGCGACGACGGCAACCCTGACGGCAACGTCGGCCACCAAGACCACACCTAGGGCACTCTTGGCCACCCGTCGGCACCTTGTCGAGGCGGCCCATCAGCCTGATCGCCACACCTGAAAAGCGGAAGGTCGGCAGTTCGACACTGCCCCTGACCACCAGCCTTGAACAGCAATAGCGCCCCGAACGGATTATCGTTCGGAGCTTTTGGTGTCTGGTGACAGGAACATCACTTGCGCTCCCGTCGGATGAGCAGGGCGTAGTGGCCCAGTCCGAGAACGCCGGACAAGGTCGGTTGCACGATCAGGGCAATCAGGAGCCGCTCAGGCCAGGTTGTGACAGGACCACCGTTCTCTACGAGAGTGCCGAATCCCAGACATGCAACGCCGAGGATCAACAGGCCCAGGCTCACGCTGAGGTAGTGGCGACGAGGGAGCATGCGGCCTGCGCGCCATACGACCACCGGAATGACGATCATGGCGAAGTAGCTGACCGCTCCACCGGCTAAGCTGCCGACGATCTGGCCGGGGGAAGCGTCGGAGAACCCTTGATCACTCCAGTCGCTTGCCTTGTACACCCACGATCCGGTCGTCCAGACCAGTACGAGCAGTGCGTAAAGGGTCAGGAACTCGCCGGTGGTCGATGGGAACGCACCGTCATGCCCGTCCTCGGTGTTCGGCGGGTTGCTCATGGGCACCTCGGTGGACGTCTCGACGTCGGGCACGACTCTGTCGGACTCGGCGGCGTTGGGGCGACAGACAACGTCACCTCCCCTCTATGCCATACGCACTATCCCGTACTGATCTCGTTGCCTCTAGTACGTAATGGTGGTGGGCGGGCGGTCGAGGTCGAAGGGCAGGTGGCTGCGTCCGCGACATGCCGTCCCGGGCGTAGCAGGCGGTGAGCTTCGGCGCGGGCGCCGCGTCCGGGCGTGTCGACGCAGACTCGGCGCCGGATGCTGAGAGGGCGAGGCCCGGACTGCGGTGCAGGGTCGCGGGACGGCTGGGTCAGATCAGGCCCAGGGCCAGCATGGCGTCGGCCACTCGGCGGAAACCGTCGATGTTGGCGCCGGCCACGTAGTTGCCCGGCATGCCGTACTCGTCGGCCGTCTGCAGGCAACGAGCGTGGATGTCCTGCATGATCTCCTGGAGGCGGCGTTCGGAGAAATCGAACGTCCACGAATCACGGCTGGCGTTCTGCTGCATCTCCAGCGCGCTGGTCGCCACACCCCCCCGCGTTGGCCGCCTTGCCCGGCCCGAAGGCGACCTGCGCCTCCAGGAACACCTTGATGCCTTCAGGCGTGGTCGGCATGTTGGCCCCCTCGCCCACCGCGATGCAACCGTTGTCGACCAGGAAGGCGGCGTCGCGGCCGGTGATCTCGTTCTGGGTGGCGGACGGCATCGCCACCTCGCAGGGCACCTCCCACACGCTGCGGCCAGGCACGAAGACGGCGTGCTCGCCGCGACGCGCCGCGTAGACGTCCAGGCGGGCGCGTTCGATCTGCTTGACCTGCTTGAGGAGGTCCAGGTCGATGCCCTTCTCGTCGACCACGTAGCCGGAGGAGTCGGAGCAGGCCACGACCACGCCGCCGAGCTGCTCGACCTTCTCGATGGCATAGACGGCCACGTTGCCGGAGCCGGACACCACGACCCGCTTGCCGTCGAACGACGTGCCCCGCGCCTTCAGCATGTCCTCGACGAAGAACGCGCACCCGTACCCGGTGGCCTCCGTGCGGACCTGGGCGCCGCCGTACACCAGGCCCTTGCCGGTGATCACGCCGGACTCGTAGCGGTTCGTAATGCGCTTGTACTGGCCGAACAGATAGCCGATCTCCCGGCCGCCGACGCCGATGTCGCCGGCCGGCACGTCGGTGTACTCGCCGATGTGCCGGTAGAGCTCGGTCATGAAGCTCTGGCAGAAGGTCATCACCTCACGGTCGGAGCGGCCCTTCGGGTCGAAGTCCGATCCGCCCTTGCCGCCGCCGATGGGCAGGCCCGTAAGACCGTTCTTGAAGATCTGCTCGAAGCCCAGGAACTTCACGATGCCCAGGTAGACCGACGGGTGGAAGCGCAACCCGCCCTTGTACGGCCCCAGCGCGCTGTTGAACTCCACCCGGAAGCCGCGGTTGATCTGCACCTCGCCCCGGTCGTCCATCCACGGCACCCGGAAGATGATCTGCCGCTCGGGCTCGCAGATACGTTCGATGATCTTGGAGTCGGCGTACTCGGGGTGCTTGCCGAGAACCGGGCCGATGCTCTCAAGCACCTCGCGCACCGCCTGGTGGAACTCGATCTCCCCTGGGTTGCGGCTCAGGACGTTGTCGTAGATCAACGACAGTTTCTCGTGCAACACGTACGCTCCAAGTACACCTAAGTGGCTCTTCTCACTTTATGTGGCGAAGCGTTGTGAGCTGGAGGTGGCCTCCCGTTTCGCCACGGCGGGCGCCGATCAGGAGCTTCGAGGGTGTTGAGCGGCTCGGCCGTCTTGGTCGGTGGCTTGACCGCGACCGGCTGCGGAAGTCCCAGTTCTCAGTGGATCCCGTCTCGGGCTTGTCGATGCGCGCGTTGCGCACGCCCCTGTGGCCCACCTCCGAGCGCCGCACGTCGGGCGTCCAGCGTTGACGTGTCACGCTCGTAACATTACGGTCTGGACCAAAATCAAGCAGCTTTGAACATCCTGGAGGTGCGGCCGTGCCGCGAACCTGTCTTGCGCTGCTCATGGTCCTGTCCGCCTTATCGATACCGGCCCTGTCGACACCGGCGGCCGCACAGGGGGCGGCCGCACCGAGCTGCGGCACCCCGGCCGTCACGACGTACGGGCCGGCCTCCGTCACCGGCGCGATCGTCGGCGCCGCCGTCCACGAGGGGCACGCTTACGTGGTCTCCCGCGGCCCGAAGCCTCCAGTCGTGGCCGAGATCGACCTGGCCACCCGAAAGGTGACGCGTACCGCGACACTGCCGGACGGTCCCAAGGCGGGCGAGCCGGAAGGCGGCTGGGCCACCGCCGTCGCCGGCGGCAAGCTGTACATCGGCACCTACCCCGTACCCGACCTCTACAGCTACGACCTGGACACGGGCCAGGTGGCGCACCTGCACTCCTTCGGCGCGAACGGCGGCTTCGTCTGGAGCATGGCCGCCGCGCCGGACGGCACCCTCTACCTCGGCACCTCCTCCGACGGTCGGCTCTGGGAGTACGTCCCCTCGACGGGCGCAGTCCGCAGGTACGGTGTGCTGGTCCAGGGCGAGCACTACGCCAGGGCGGTCGCCGTCGACGAGACCACGGCTTACGTGGGACTGCTGGAGAAGGCCAAGCTGATGGCCGTCGACCGGGTCAGCGGCGCGGTCAGGGAGCTGGCCCAGGGACCCCAGGCCGTCGGCACGGTCGCACTCTATGGCGACCGGGTGCTCGCGGCGAGCGGGAGCACGCTGATCGACGTGCGCAAGGACGGCACGGACCGGCGGCAGTTCGAGGCCGGGGTGGGCGTCATCGACGCGTTCGAGGTGGCCCCCGACGGCACGGTCTACCTCACCTCGCGCCCCGACGGCGCCGTCTACAGCTACCGCACCGGGCAGGACGCGGTGACCAAGGTCGCTGATCCGCCTTCGCCGGGCGAAGAGACCCGGGCACTGAAGCTGGACGGGCAGCGGCTCATCGGCTTCGCCGGCAGCGGCGGCATGTGGTGGCTGGACCTGCCGAGCAAGACCTCCGAGTTCGTCGACCTCATCGACGCGGGCTTCCCGGCCGGCGCCGAGCGGACCCAGAGCATGCTGCTGGTGCCGAACCGGGCCCTGTACATCGGCGGCCACTTCGCCGTGGAGGTGCGTGACCTGCGGACCGGCAAGGAGCGCAGAATCCGCGTGGTCGGCGAGCCGAAGGCCATGGTGCAGCGGGGGAACAAGATCTACGCCGCGCTGTATCCGAGCGGCCAGATCATCTCCATCGACATGCACACGGACGAGGTACGCGGCCTCGGCTACATCGGGCATGACCAGTCGCGGCCGTGGGACATCGAGCACGACCCCGTCACCGACACCATCCTGGTGGCCTCCGCCCCGACCGGCGCGAAGCTGCAGGGCGCCCTGACGGTGCTCGACCCCGACACGGGGAAGATGGACGTCTACCCGAATGTCATCCCCGACCAGAGTCTGATGAGCCTGAGCGTCGACGCCGAGCGCGGCATCGTCTACCTCGGCGGCGACGTGCTCGGAGGAGGCGGCACGCCGCCGACCAGGACGACGGCTTCGATCGCCGCCTTCGACCTGAAGCAGCGCAAGGTGGTGTGGCAGCTCGATCCGCTTCCGGACCACCGCACCTTCCAGGACCTCAAGGTCCACGGAGGGCTGCTGTACGCGGTGTACAAGCGCGTGCTGGGCGCCTGGATCGCCCTGGACCCCGCCACCGGGACCATCAAGCACCAGGGCTTGCTGTCGGGACACGGCGAACTGCAGGTCCACAGGGACCGGGTGTTCACCTCCACCTATTTCGGCGGCGGCAACGCCTACGAGCTCGGATCGGAGGCCAAGCTGCTCGCGACCGGGCTGGGCGACGAGTGGCACACCAATCCGCAGCTGCAGTTCGAGCCCGGCTCCTTCGACGCCTGGACGATCGTCGGCCGGGATCTGGCGAAGGTACGGCTCGACCCGCGCTGCCCGCCTGTGACGATCCCGGAGTCGCAAGACTAGTTCCGGCCTGTACCGAAATTTGATCAATGCGCCTCGCCTGGCCCGGAGCCGCCGGGCCGGGCGAGGCTGCGGCCCGTCCGGGACACCTCCGCCATGGCCTTACTCCAGCCTTCCTCAGGTTGACCGCACGCCTTGGCCGGATTCTCCGGTTGGGGACCGTTGGGCCTGTGGTGATCAGGGCGTGGGCAGTTGCACGGTCAGCCCTATCGCGTCGTTCTTGCGAACGGCGCCGTCGCAGCCGCGTCCGCCCCACAGCAGCAGTTGGTTTCCGGCGATTACCGGCGTCATCTCGGATGGGCATTCGCCCGCGAACGCGACCGTCCTTGGCGCTGACCGCAATCTGGCTGCGTGAGGGTCGTAGGCTGCGATGCCTTGCGATGATGCCGACCAGATGAGGCCACCCGTTATCCACATGGGGTTCTGGGGCCTGTTCCCGGGCAGTTCGGCACTTGAGCGGAAGACTCGGGAAGATAATCGGCCCACCTCGCGCCAGCGAGTGCTGTCTCCCAACTCGACTATTCGGCTTTGGTCTCCTTCGGTGAAGACGCCTAGCAGCCCGGTCCCACTCGGCAGGAGCCCCGCAGAATCCACGCTTGAGGCCAGTGGCAGCTTCGTTGCTCGGAGGTGAGCCAGGTTGTGGTCCAGTCGTTGCGTCGTCAGAACGTTTCTGGACGGGTCGAAGGTGGGGGCAACCACGCCTGCGCTGTCAGCCGCCATGTCGGTGACGTGCATCCCGCTGCCCTTGATTGCGCGCCATCGATTGTTCGGGCGGGGGACGTCGTGCTCAGTCGGCCGGTTTTCCTCACCCGTGAGTGGGCGATGGGGGAGTGGGGCCGCATCCCTGAAGCCGAGGGGGAGACGTTGTGAAGCGGGTTCTGGTGTTGTCCGGGCCGCCGGCGGCGGGGAAGAGCACCTTGGGGCGTCGGCTGGCGGGGATGCGGGATCGGTGTGCCTTCATCGACGTGGACGATGTGCGGCAGCTTGTGGTCGCGGGGGCGGCCGCGCCCTGGGAGGGTGCCGAGGGGCGGCGGCAGCGTCGGCTCAGTGCGGTCAACGCCGGCAGTCTGGCGAAGAACTTCGTCGCGGCGGAGATGGATGTCGTCATCGCGGATGTGGTGAACGAGGAGACGCTCGCCGTGTATCGGGGGGCGCTGGACGGTCTTGTCGTGGTGCATCTGCATGTGGCGTACGGGCGTGCTCGCGCGCGTGCGCTGGGGCGGCCGATTCACCTCACCTGGGACGAGTTCGAGCTGCTTCATCGGGAGCAGGAGGCGGTGACCGGGGTGGATCTGTGGCTGGACACCACCGGGCTGAGCGTCGAGGAGACGGCCGAGCGGGTGCTGGGGCTATGGGGAGCTGAGTACTGAGCGTCTCGTGATGGGGCGGTGAGTGGTGAGCGGCCCGATGTGGGGAGATCGTGGCAGGTTGGTGGGGTTAGGGTGACGGTGTGGCGACTTCTGGGGGCGTGACCGTCGCTGATGCTCTGCGGGCGCTCGCCACGTCCGTGGACGCTCGTGAGGTGGAGAAGGTCCTGGCGGCGGCGGGCCTGGGCGACGCCGTGGACGCGGGCATGGACGTGTTCAACGTGCTGGCCCACCTGCGCCGGCGGCAGCGGGAGCTCAGCGGCCTGTACGCCACGGCCCGCGAGCTGACCACGGTCCGGGCGATCGACGAGGTCCTGCAGTCGATCGCCGAGCGGGCGCAGGAGCTCGTGCCCAGCGCCGACGCCAGCTACATCGCCGTCCGCGAGGACGACGGCGGTTTCACGGTACGCGCGAGCGTCGGGCTCACCTCGCCCGTCTTCAAGCAGGTCCACACCCGGCCCGGCACCGGGATGGCGGCGAAGATAGCGAAGACCGGCAGCCCGCTGTGGATCCGGTGTTACGCCGGCAGCGACACGATCGTGCACGACCCGAGGCTGGACGCCGCGCTGGCCGAGGACCAGCTCGTCTCCGTGCTCGGCGTGCCGTTGAAGATCCGTGGCGAGGTGGTCGGGATCCTCTACGCGGCCAATCGGTTCGAACGTCCCCCGAGCGCGGAGGAGAGCGTGCTGCTGGGCGCTTTCGCCGACCACGCGGCCGTCGCGCTCGAGAACGCCCGCCTGTTCGGCGAGCTGGACGCCGCGCGGCGCGTGGCGGAGGAGGACGCGGAGACGATCCGGCGCGCGGCCGAACTCCATGATCGGCTGACGCGGCTCGTGCTCGAAGGCGCCGACGTCGAGGAGGTCACGCGGGAGATCTCCGCGGTGTTCGAAGGCGGCGTGCGCGTGCTGCGGCCCGACGCGCGGGAGCTGAGGGAGGCGGTCGCCGAGAGCCAGCGCAACGGTCACGCGGTCGCGACGGACGGCGGCTACGTGACGGCTCTCGGAGCCGGTGGGGCGCGGCTCGGAGCGCTGGTGCTGGAGACGGAGACGCCGCTCAGCGCTCCGGACCTGCGCAACCTGGAGAGTACGGCCCACATCCTCAGCCTGCTCGTGTTCCGTCAGCGCGCGATCGTCGAGGCGGAAGAACGCGTGCACGGCCGGCTCTTCAGCGAGCTGGCCACGGGAGGGACGCTCCGCGACCATCAGCACCTGCTGGCGCAGGCGCGCGGGTTCGACCTCGGCGGTTCGTTCGTCGCGGTGTTCGTACGGAGGGAGTCGGGACGTCCGGCCGACCTGGCGTGGGCCATGTCGGCACTCGCGCGCTCACGGGACGGCCTCGGCGGCGAGCACGGCGCGGGCGCGGGAGCGTTCCTGCCGGGGACGGACGCCGGAGAACTCGCTCGGTTCGTCCACGAGCGCCTGAAGCGCGAGCTGGGCGGCGAGTTGATCGTCTGCGCGGCCGAGCCGCGAGCGTCGGTCCCGCCCGATGCCCAGCTGCGCCTGGCGGAGCGCTCCGCGGCTCTGCTGCACTCGCTCGGGCGGGCCGACGCCGCGGTCAGCGCCCACGCGCTCGGCCTCTACGGCATCATCGTCGACCCCGGGCGGAGCGACGAGCTCGCGACGTTCCTGCACGCCACCATCGGGCCACTGAGCGAGCACGACGCCGCCCACGGAACGGCGCTCGTCGACACGGTGCACACGTACTTCCGCGAGGGCGGCAACCTGGCCGGCACGGCCCGCGCGCTCTATGTGCACCCCAACACCGTGGTCAAGCGCCTGGCCCGCGTCGCCGCCCTGCTCGGGGACGACTGGCAGTCGCCCGACCGGGCTCTGGAGCTGCACCTGGCGCTGCAGCTGCGGTGGCTCGCCGACCGCATCTGAGGCCGTCAGCCCGGCGTCACGCGCTCCCAGAGGTCGTTGAACGCGATGCTGTCGAAGAACGCGGTGCCGTCGACCACCTGGCCGTCGCGCAGCCTCATCACCCAGGCATAGGTGTTGTCGTAACGGACGCCGTCATTGGCGACCCCGCTGCCGTCCCAGACCACGATCACGGTGTCGCCGTCCGCGTGGACCGACCGGATGCGCACGGGGCGGAACCGCTCCCCGTCCGCGAACCGGGCTCCGAACGGCGCGAGGACCTCCTCGACGAACCGTTGCCGGCTGCCGTACTCCTTGGCGGCGGCGGAACGGCCCTCGATCCGCCACACCATGTCGGGAGCGAAGAGGTCGGTGATCGCGCCCGTTCCGTCCTGCCAGGCCTCGAAGGCGGCGCGCACCGTCCTGCGGTTGGCTTCGTCGGACATGCCTGTGCTCCTTCTGCCGGGTGGCCCCGTGGCTCAGTACGTGATGACGGCGCGGCCGACGATCTCGCCGGTCCGGATGCGGTCGATCGCGTCGTTCACGTCCTCGAACCGGATCGGGTGGACGGTGTGCTGCACCTTGCCCTGCTCGGCGAGCGCGACGACCTCGCTCAGGTCGTTGTAGTTGCCCCAGAACGACCCGTGGTAGGTGTACTCGCGCGCCACGAGCGGGAACAGCGGGATGTCGATCCGGTCCCCGACGAGGCCGACCGACGCGTAGTGCCCGGCGATGGTGAGCAGCCCGAATCCCAGCTTGATCAGCTCCTCGGCGCCGGCGCAGTCGATGCCCGCGTCGATCTCGTCCTGGCCGGTGGCCTCGCGGAGTTCTGCCCTGACCTCGTCGAGGGACCGGCCGCCGATGTTGACGGCGTGGTCGGCGCCGAGCTTCCTCGCGAGGTCGAGCTTTTCGGGGTTGCGGCCGAACGCGACGACGGTGGCGCCGCCGCCGAGCAGCTTGGCGTACTGCACGGCGTACGTGCCCAGGGCTCCCACGCCCATCACGCCCACGACGCGGCCGGGCCCGAGGGCGCCGGCGTCGCGGAGCTTCTTGACGCCGCGGTACGGGGTCAGGCCCGCGTCGGTCAGGGGCGCCAGTTGCTCGGCCGTGATGTCGTACTTCGTGTCCACCTTGATGAGGTACGCGGAGGGGACGGGAACGTATTCGGCGTAGCCGCCGTAAGGGCCGAATCCCGGCCACGAGCCGTGCGGGCAGATCTGGGTGTCGCCGCGGTGGCAGTGGCGGCAGGTGCCGTCGCCCCACCCGCCCACGACGACCACCCGATCGCCTTCGCGGTGACCGGCGCTCTGCGCCGTCGCCCCGACCCGGGCGATCTCACCGGCGATCTCGTGGCCCAGCGTGACCGGGAACGTGGACGGCGCGTAGCTGCGGAAGTAGCCGTCCACCAGCTGCACATCGGTGCGGCACATGCCGGCGGCCCCGACCTTGACGAGCACCTCGTCGGGGCCGATGTCGGGGACCGGCACCTCTTCGAGGACCAGCGGCCGGCCGTATCCGTGCAGGCGGGCCGCGCGCATCGTGCTCGGAAGCGCGGTCGGGTTCGTCCCTGGGACGGTGGTGCTCGCGGTGGACATGATGACTCCTTACGGAGGAGTGGGTGATTTATTAAGCTTTGGTAGCAGCCCCAGCTCATGTGACGCTTTATGTGCGTACATGAGGGGATATGTGCCCCAATTAACGTGAATGGCGGTAAAAACGGAGAAAGCGTGATGCCAAGGTTTCTGCGGAGCGTCCGGAGCGCTCTCATCGGCAAGGCTAGGGCGGGCGTCACGGGAGCCGGAAGGTGGGAATCGCACATCGTGCCGCCGGGGTCGGTGGGGGAATGTGACACCGCTTTCGATGAGCAGGCTTCGATGAGCACAGTTTCGATGAGCACAGTTTCGATGAGCAGGGGCCGATGGCGGGTGGGCGCCCGCCGATGAGAGCGCCCAGGTTGAAGGAGGGCCTACAGGGCCGGTGGGCCTTGCTCGATGCGGCGGAGGACCGGGGCGAGCTTGTCGAGGTCATCGCCGCGGATGTGCCGGCGTTCGTCCCACCAGGTCGCGCCGGCGTCGGCCAGGGGGCCGATCAGGTCGCGTGCCCTGGCGGGCTCGGCGGGGCTCACCCCGCCGACGACGATGTCGAACGGGGTGTCCCGGCCGGCGTCACGGTGCTGGTGGACGAAGGCGGTGAGGTCGCGGACCTCCTCCGCGGGCGGGGCCTCGCCGTGCGTGGCGGAGGCGAACAGCGGCACCGCGCCGTCCCAGCGGGCGGCCCGGCGCATCGGACGTCGGCGGGGCCAGTATCCCGCGATCCAGACCGGCGGGTGGGGGCGCTGCACCGTGGCGGGCAGCAGGGTCACGTCACGCACCTGGAAGTGGCGGCCCTCGTGGTTCACCGGCTCGCCCGACCAGTAGCTCCGTAGCAGGTCCAGCCCCTCGTCCAGGCGCTCGGCGATCACCACCGGGTCGGTCGGCTCCCCGAAGCTGCCGAACTCGTCGTCGATCGGCGCGCCCAGACCCGCCCCGAAGATCACCCTCCCGCCGCTGAGCGCGTCGAGGGTGGCCACCTGGCGGGCCAGTTGCTGAGGGCGGCGGCGGGCGACCGGGGTGATCAGCGTGCCGAGCCGGATCCGCGAGGTGGCCAGCGCGGCGGCGGTCAGCAACATCCACGGATCGCCGAAGGTACGGCGGACCTGCTTGCGATGCACGAGATGGTCCCAGACGAACAACGCGTCCCAGCCCGCACGTTCGGCCGCCACGGCCACCGATGCCACGGTCCTGGCGTCCGCGAAGTCCCCGAAGTTCGGGATGTTGATCGAAAAGCGCATCTTCGCATACTCCCGCAGCTCGTCCTCGTGCTCGGAAGTGGGCTGCTCACGGGCTCTGGCGGGGCCGGCTTGGTGAGAAGACGCCGGGGTTTTGTCCCGTACGGCGCCTCAAAAGACCCTGTCATTTACACGTCAGCAAAAATGCTGAAATGTCGTGATCATAGGGTCTGAGCTTGGCTTTTTGGTCATGTCGCTTCCATGTTTTCTGCTTCCGTCAAAGCAGATGCCCGAAGGAGGGTGTCCGTGCGGCTCAGGTCCAGACACACTGACGTTCGCCACCGAGGGGTGGGCCCGCGTCTACGGCGCGCGGCGATCGTCGCCACCCTCCTCGCGGTCTGCGCGGCCCTGTTCGTCTCCCCGGCGACCGCCGATCCGCGGAAGACGGACCTCAAGCAGCTGGCCGGCGTCGTCCAGCCGCTCGTCGACGAAGCCGCGGCGCGCGGCGTCCGGGTCTCGGTCGGCCTGGCGGACCTGAGCCGCCCCAACGGCCGGAGCACGATCCTCGGCTCCACCGCCTCCTACAACCCCGCCAGCGTCATCAAGCTCTCCCTGCTGGCCACCCTCATGCGGCAGGTCGACCGCGGCCTCGTCTCGCTCGACGCCCCCGTGACGGTCTCGCCGTACATGGTGGTAGGAGGAAGCGGCACCATCCAGGACGAGCCGATGCCGTTCGACACCACGGTGCGGGAGCTCGCGCGCCGGATGGTGGTCGTCAGCGACAACACCGCCACGAACGTGCTGCTGTACTACGTCGGCATCCCGACGGTGCAGGCGCTGCTGGACGATCTCGGGCTGCGGACGATGAAGTTCAACCGGCAGATGTTCCCGGGCGCGCTCATCAGCGCCCCGACGAACGTGCTCGACGCCGCGGACACGCTGGCGCTGCTCAAGGCGACGTACTCCGGCCGGCTGCTGTCGCGCAAGTCAACCGAGCAGATCGTGGACTGGATGCGGCACCAGGAGGTCGACACCAAGTTCGGCGCGGTGCTGAATGGCAGGCCGATCGCCCACAAGACCGGGGAGACCGGCAACGTCACCCACGACGTGGGCTATTTCCTCGTCCCCGGGCACGAGACCGCCGTCGTCGTGCTCACCGAGGTGACCACGACGAGCGGCTTCGACGAGGCCCAGCGGATCGGCAACCCGATCGTGCAGAACATCGGGCTGGCCGTCTACGACCATCTCGACAGGCTTGATCACCCGGCGGCGGCCGGCTGACCGCAGGCGCGACCGGCCGGGCGGAGGGGCCTCACCGAGGGAGCGGGAGCTTGAGCTTCTGCAGGGCCTTGCCGAACTCCTCGGCCGGGTCGCCGGGGTAACCCCACGGCGCGGCCTCTCCGACCCGGTTGCCCACCAGGGAGAGATGGCGGGCGGCCAGGTCGTGGGTGTCCCTGGTCTGGATGAAGATCGCGCCGAAGAGGTGGTGGGCGTCGAGGTCTCGTACGTGTGACCGTTTGCCGGTCATCCAGCGGCTCTCGGCCTCCTTCAACTCGCCGAGCACCGTCTCGGAGAAGTAGGCCATGGTGAACTTCATGTAGGCCATCAACGTGCTCTCCTGCACCAGCCGGGACTCCTCGGCGAGCAGGTACTCCAGATGCGCCAACGGGAGCATGGCCGTGAGCGGATCGCCCGGCGGAGCCAGCGCCACCGCGTTGCGGGCGTGCGCGAACATGTCCTCGTGGGAGCCGCCCCATTTCGCGCTGACCGCCTGGATCCTGGCCCAGTGCGCGGAGTGCCGCGATAACTTCCGGCGGCGAAAGATCCCCATAGAGGGATATTTCTAGCACTAATCGACATGAGGCGATGGCCGGATCGGCCCCGCGTTTATCCGGCGATTTTCATGTTTTTTCGGGTTAAGGCGCTATTGCGGCTGATTCGTGGGTGATCCGCGTGCCCACGTCCTCCCCCTCGCAGATCGCCTTCATCACGCCCTTCGCCGCCACATCGAAGACGTGCATGAGAAGTCGCTGCTCGTTGGCGAGCACGAAGGCGCTCTCGTCCATCACTTTCACGCCGGCCGCCAGTGCTTCCCGGTAGGTGAGGTCGGTGTATCGCTTCGCGCCGGGGTTGACGTTCGGGTCGCTGTCGTACACGCCGTCGACGCCGCGCTTGGCCACCAGCAGCGCGTCCGCGTCGAGCTCCAGAGCCCGCTGGACCGCGGGATAGTCCGTCGTGACGTACGGCTGGCCGATGCCGCCCGCGAGCAGGACGATCAGCCCACGGCGGAGGTGCCGGTCGGCGCGGAGCCGGATGAACGGCTCCGCCACGCTCTGCATGGGCACCGCGGTCATGACGCGCACGTCCGTCGTCGAGCGTGCGGTCAGGACGCCGCGCATCATCAGGGCGTTCATCACCGTGCCGAGCATGCCGATGTTGTCGGCCTCGGCCCGGCCGATGCCCCAGCCCTCGGCCATCCGGCCCCGGAAGTAGTTGCCGCCGCCGATGACGACCGCGACCTGGACGCCGAGCTCGTGGACCGAGAGGATCTCATCCGCCAGCTGGGCCAGGCTGGCGGGGTCTGTGCCCCAGCCGGCGTCTCCGGCGAGCGCCTCGCCGCTCAGCTTGACCACGACACGTGAATAGCGACGCACGACGTTCCCTTCGCGGCCGCGCGGTCGGCGACCCGGTCAAGGATACGAGGCGCGGTGGTGAAGGGACGCCCCGGCGTGGGGTGCCGGGGCGCGGCGCGGGGTCAGCGGCGGCGCTTGAAGACGTCCTTCGGGATGTAGCCGGTGACGACCTGGGTGCGGTCGACGACCTCGGCGTTGTGGTAGTTGACCGCGATCGAGGCGAACGAGTAGGCCTTCGGGACGGTCAGATCCTGGGTGGTGACCAGGAAGTCCACGGTCTTCTCGACGGCGATCCGCATGGCGCGGTCGAGGTCCCAGTGGATGCCCATCATCATCCAGTGGTCGTCGGTCTCGGCCCACGGGAGCTCGGTCTCCACGTTCTTGATCACGGTGATGCGGAACGTGCCGGCCAGCGAGTGCTCGACGGCGGTGCCGCTGACCTCGCCGTCGCCCTGGCAGCTGTGCGGGTCGCCGATGAAGATCTGCGCGCCGGGCTGGAAGACCGGCAGGTAGAGCTTCGTTCCGACGCAGAGGTCGCGGACGTCCATGTTGCCGCCGAACCTGCCCGGAGGCGTCGAGTTCTGCACGCCGCCGGCGGGCGGCGGCTCGTCCTCGGTGTTGCCGATGAACTCGCCCGTCGGCGAGGCGACCGCGATGATCCCCATGAACTTCTGGGTCGGGATGATGATGTCGTCGGAGAAGAACACCACCTCCTCACCGCGGTGCATGCCGGTGCGGTAGAGGTGGGTGCGGACGTCGGGCCAGACGCCGGCCGGCAGGCCGGGCGGGATCTCGGCGGGGATGTCGAGGCCCTCGTCGCCCTCGCGCCAACCCGGGTAGAACGTGGCCATGACGCCGCCGGTCGGAGCGGTGTTGTTGAAGCCGTACGGGACCCGGGTGTCGATGTCGAGGATGTCGACCACGATGGTGTCGCCCGGCTCGGCGCCCTCGACGTAGATGGGGCCCGTCAGGACGTGCCCGCCGTACCGCCTGCCGGTGGCCACGCGCTCGGGCAGTGTCTCCCAGAACGCCACCCCGTCGGGCAGGATCTCGTCCGGCTCGACCCCGAAGGCGCCGAAGTAGTCGCGCGGGTGGATGTCCGGGTTGGTGAAGCCCTGGTGGGAGAGGGTGTCGACGCGGACGGTCTGACCCGACCGCATGGTGAGGCCGGGCTCCCAGCCGATCGGGAAGCCGCCCCAGTGCAGGTTGTCCGGGGTGGATCTGAGGTGATGGTCCCACTTCGCGGGCTTGGGACCGTGCCGGCCGCCCTTGTCGCCGGGCGACGCGTGGGCGGGGGCGGCGACGCCGGCCCCGAACGTTGCGGCCAGACCGGCGGCCAGCAGACTTCGCCGGCTCGCCGAGCTCCAGTGGTTGGTGGAAATAGCCGGGCTCCCATCGCTGAAGGGCACCCGAGGCGCTGCCGGGTGCGTGGGTTCCAGTGATCATCGGGGTCGCTTCACGGTGACCGTCCGGTGTTTCGGCCACATGACGATCGTGGAAAATCCGCTGTGCTCTCTCCACCGATCGGTGGATGGCGGGCGTCGATCGGCGGGGCGCGGAATTCCGCCAGGTGATACGGCAGATCCCGTCCGGTGGGTGGTGTGGGGACGAGGGTCGCCGTACGAGGGTGGACGCAGTAAGCCGCCGAGCCCGGAAGGACGCGCATGCCACCCGTGATCGAGGTACGGAACCTCCACAAGCGCTATGGGAACAACGTCGCGGTCGACGACGTCTCGCTGACCGTTCAGGAGGGCGAGATCCTCGGGATCCTCGGCCCGAACGGCGCCGGCAAGACGACGACCGTGGAGTGCGTCGAGGGTCTGCGGGCGCCGGACCGGGGCGAGATCAGGGTGTTCGGGCTGGATCCCCTCCGGGACCGCGCCGAGGTGACGCGGCGGCTCGGCGTTCAGCTGCAGGCCGGGCAGATCCCCGAGCGGCTGCGGGTCGCCGAGGCGCTGGAGCTCTACAGCTCCTTCTATCCGCGGCCGGCCGACTGGCGCGAGCTGATGGACGGGCTCGGGCTGGCGGACAAGGCGAAGACCGCCTACGCCAAGCTGTCCGGCGGTCAGCGGCAGCGGCTCTCGATCGCGCTGGCCCTCGTCGGCAACCCGCGGGCGGCGATCCTCGACGAGCTCACCACGGGTCTCGACCCGCAGGCACGGCGTGACACCTGGAGCCTGATCGAGGACGTACGCGCCCGCGGGGTCACGATCGTGCTGGTCACCCACTTCATGGAGGAGGCCGAGCGGTTGTGCGACCGGGTGGCGCTGATCGACGCGGGCCGCGTCGTCATGGTGGACACCCCGGCCGGCCTGACCGAACGGGCCCGCAGCGAGCAGCGGATCCAGTTCCGGCCGTCCGTGCCGCTGGACGACCGCATGCTGACGAGCCTGCCCGACGTCTCCAGCGTCACCCGCCGGGGCGAGCTGGTCGTCGTCAAGGGCAACGGCAACGTGCTCAACGCCGTCACCGCCGTCCTGGCACGCAACCAGATCGTGGCCGAACGGCTGCGCGTCGAGCAGGCGAGCCTGGAGGACGCGTTCGTCGAGCTGACCGGAAAGCGTCTGGACCCGAAGTGACCCCACACAGAGAGGAAAGGACCATGACCGCGCCCTCCGCGACGTGGCGGCTCATGAGAACCGAGATCAAGCTCTGCGTACGCGACAAGAGCGCGCCCGTCTGGGGCGTCGGCTTCCCGCTGATCGTGCTGATCATCCTCGGCAGCGTTCCCGCACTGAGGGAGCCCCGTGAGATCTACGGCGGTCTGACCGCCTTCGACATCTACGTGCCGGTCATGATCCTGTTCAACCTGGCCATCCTGGCCATGACCGCTCTGCCGGCCACGCTGGCGGGATACCGCGAGACCGGCGTGCTGCGGCGCATGCGGACCACGCCGGTCGGCCCGGCCCGCATGCTCGCCGCCCAGCTCGTGGCCAACCTGGCCGTCGCGCTTGTCGCGGTGGTCCTGTTCCTCGCGGTGGCCGGGCTGGGCTTCGGCGTCCAGCCGCCGCGGAACGCCGCGGGCTTCGTCGTCGGCTGGCTGCTCTCGGCCACCGCGCTGCTCGCGATGGGCCTGCTGATCAGCGCGCTGGCGCCCGGGCGTAACGCGGCCATGGCGATCGGCACCGTGTTGTTCTTCCCGATGATGTTCCTCGCGGGGCTCTGGGTGCCGATCGCGGAGATGCCCCCGCCGCTGCGGGCCGTCAGCCAGTACTCGCCGCTCGGCTCGGGCATGCAGGTGTTCCAGGACGCGTACCTGGGCCATGTCCCGCCGGTCCAGCCCATGGTGGTCCTGGCGGGGTATGCGGTGGTGTGCGCGATCGTCGCGGTCCGCTGGTTCCGCTGGGAATAGACTCGGCGAGGAGGGAGCGGGACGTGAGCGGGCAGACTCCATGGCGCTGGATCCGGGCGCAGGTGCGGCGGCCCGTCGTGCTGGTGACCGTGGTGCCGTACACCCTGCTGGCCGCCCTCGTCGTCCTCATGCTGATCGTGCAGCCGGTGGACGAGTCCATGGTCGTCGACCTCGGCCTGTGCGGGCTGGCGGCGGCGTGGATGCTCTTCATGTTCACGTTGCGCCCCGCCTGGTGGGAACGGCCGCGGATCATGGGGGTGTTCTTCGTCGGGCTGGTGGTGATCAACGCCGTCCTGGTGGCGCGGAATCCCGCGTTCGGGCTCTTCACCCCGGCTCCCTACATCTACGCCTTCACCATCCTGCCGTGGCCGTGGCGGCTGCCGGGCGTGGCCGTCGTCGCGGTCGTGGCCGGCAGCGCGCAGGCGTCCGACGTGACCAAGACGACCGCCGTCGGCCTGACGATCTACGCGGCCGTCCTGGTCGCGAACATCGTCATGATGTGCGGCACCGCCTGGTTCCTCCATCTGGCGGAGCGGGAGGAGGAGCAGCGCGTCCAGGCCCTGGCCGAGCTGAGCCGGGCCAACCGCATGCTGGAGGCGACGCTCGCCGAGAACGCCGGACTGCACGCCCAGCTGCTCGCCCAGGCCAGGGAGGCGGGCGTCCTCGACGAACGCCAGCGGATGGCCCGCGAGATCCACGACACCCTGGCGCAGGGGCTCACCGGGATCATCACGCAGCTCCAGGCCGCCGAGCAGATGCACGAGCCGCCGCCGCAGTGGCGGCGGCCGTTCGAGGCCGTGAAGCGGCTGGCCAGGGACAGCCTGGCCGAGGCCCGGCGCTCGGTCGACGCCCTGCGGCCCGAGCCGCTGGAGACCGGGCGCCTGAGCGACGCGCTCGCCGACGTCACCGGCCGGTGGTCGAAGCTGCACGGGCTCGCCGTCCAGGTGACGACGACCGGCACGGTACGGCCGATGCCGCCGGAGGCCGAGTTCGCGTTGTTGCGCACGGCGCAGGAGGCGCTGGCCAACGTGGCCAAGCACGCGGACGCGACCAGGGTCGGAGTGACGCTGTCGTACCTGGAGAACGAGGTGGCGTTGGACGTGCGTGACGACGGCGCGGGCTTCGATCCCGCGGGGTTCGAGTCCGGCACGGAGGGCGGGTTCGGCCTGACCATCATGCGGCAGCGCATCGAAGGGCTGTCCGGGATTCTGCGGATCGAGTCGGAGCCCGGCGCCGGCACCGGGATCTCGGCCTGCATCCCCACCCTGCCGGCCGGGAGCCACGCATGACGTCGATCAGGCTGCTGATCGTGGACGACCATCCCGTGGTGCGGGACGGGCTGAGCAGCATGTTCGCCTCCGCGCCCGGGTTCGAGGTGGTGGGCGAGGCCGCGGACGGCGCCGCGGCCGTGCGGCTGGCCAGGGAGCTCCGGCCCGACGTGATCCTGATGGACCTGCGCATGCCGGGGATGGACGGACTGGCCGCGATCACCGAGCTGGCCAGGCTCGGCATCGGCGCGCGCGTCCTGGTCCTGACCACGTACGGCAACGACTCCCACGTGCTGCCCGCGATCGAGGCGGGCGCGACCGGCTATCTGCTCAAGGACTCTCCCCGGGAGGAGCTGCTGCGAGGCGCGCGGGCCGCCGCCAAGGGCGAGAGCGTGTTGTCCCCGTCGGTGGCGGCGAAGCTGATGAACCGGGTCAAGACGCCCGCCCCGCAACTGCTCAGCCGGCGGGAACTCGAGGTCCTCGAACTCGTGGCGGCCGGCAACACCAACCGTGAGGCGGCCGCCCGGCTGTTCATCACCGAGGCCACGGTCAAGAGCCACCTGCTGAACATCTACGCCAAGCTCGGCGTGAGCGACCGCGCCGCCGCCGTGGCCGAGGCGTTCAACCGCCGGCTGCTCACCCCCGAGACACCCGAGCCGTCCTGACCGGCCGGAATCATCGGGCGGAGCCGGGGTCGGCGCGCGACCGGCCGGCGGCGCGGATCACGGCTCGGGCGTCGGCCACCGGGCCCAGACGGGCGAGTCTGTCCGGGTCGGTGACGGCGCGGATCGTCTGGATCCGACCGTCGAGGATGTCGAGCGACAGCGTGTTGACGATCTTCCCGTCGTGGTCGTGGAAGATCGCGCCCGGCCGGCCGTCCAGCTCGTACGGCTCCACCACGCCGCCGATCCGCAGGAACGGCGGCGCGATCGCGGCGAGCACCCTGGCCACGTTCGCGGCGCCGAAGAAGGGCTTCCACTGCGGGCCCTCGGCGCCGCCGTCGCCGATCAGGTGGACGTCGGCGGCGAGGAGCTCTCTCAGGCCGTCGACGTCGCCCTCCCGGAAGGCGCCGAAGAAGCGTTCGGCGAGTCTCTCGCGGGCCTCGCGGTCGGCCTCGAACCGGGGGCGGCCCTCGTCCATGTGGCGGCGGGCCCGCACGGCGAGCTGGCGGCAGGCCGCCTCAGAGCGTCCCACCGCCGAGGCGATCTCCGGGAAGCCGAACGCGAACACCTCCCGCAGCACGAAGACCGCCCGCTCCAGCGGGCTGAGCCGTTCGAGCAGCAGCAGGGCCGCCATCGACACCGAGTCGGCCAGCTCCGCCGAACGCTCCGGGTCCTCGTACGGGTCGGTGAGCGGCGGTTCGGGCAGCCACGGCCCGGCGGACTGCTCCCGGCGGGAACGGGCCGAGCGCAGCACGTCGATCGAGATGCGGGTCACCGTGGCCGACAGGAACGCCTTGGCCGACGCCGGCCGGGTCGGCGAGGCCTCGTAACGCAGCCAGGTCTCCTGGACCGCGTCCTCGGCCTCGCTCGCGTCGCCCAGGATCCGGTAGCCGATCGAGAACAGCAGCGGCCGCAGCTCCTGGAACTCCTCCGCCCTGCTCACGCCAGTCCTTCCCGGAAACCCTGCCGCCACGAGGGGTAGCGCGGCCGCCAGCCGAGCTCCCGCTTGGCCTTGGCGTTGGAGAAGCCGCGGCCCTCGGTCATCATCATCACCGCCACCTCCCCGGCCACCATCCGGGCCAGCCATTTCGGGACCCGCATCGGCGGCTTGCCGCCCACGACCCCGGCCAGGTACGGCAGCCATTCGCGGGCCGGGGCAGGCTCGTCGTCGACGATGTTGAACACGCCCTTCGCCCCCAGCTCCACGGCCAGGACGGTGGCGCTCGCCGCGTCGTCGAGATGCAGCCACGAGGCGTATCCGGCGCCGTCCCCGACGAGCGGGAACTTGCGCCTGCGCACGAGCTCCGCCTGGTCGTCGGTGGCGCCGGGGCCGTAGAGCCCGCCGAACCGCAGGACCGCGCCGCCCGCCTGGACGACCGCTTCCTCGAGGTGGCGCAGGGCCGCGGACACCGAGTACTGCGATGTGCCCGCGTGCGTGTCGAGCGGGTCCTCCTCGGTCTTCACCCATCCGCCTTCGCGGATTCCGTTCCAGTTGGCGTAGCTCTGCGCGACGAAGATGGAGACGCCGGTCGCCTCGGCCGCGGCCAGCAGGTGGTCCGTCCCCTCGGTGCGCAGCCGGTTGGTCATGGCGAACCACCGGTCCATGTGCTTGAAGTCGGGTCGTCCGCCGGCGTTGGCCGGGGAGATGGCGGTCATCTGGTGCACGATCGCGTCGGGCCGGGCGGCGGCCACCGCCTCGCCGACCGACACCGCGTCGAGCCCGTCCATGACGACCGCCTCGGCGCCGAGCCGCTCCAGCAGGTCAAGCCTGCCCGGCCCTCTCGTCGTCGCCGTCACCTGATGGCCCCGGGCCACGAGCTGCGGCACCAGCCGCCGCCCCACGACCCCCGTCC
>NZ_POUD01000112.1 GCF_003236395.1 Nonomuraea aridisoli
GGGGGTCGACGGGGAAGAGGCTCCGGTGGGTGGCGTACAGGTGGTCCCGGGCCTGGCGGGCCTCCTGCTCCAGGAGGGCGCTCCGCAGTCCTGTGACGAAGGCCGCCTGCTGGGGCGGGAGGCCGTCGTGGAAGCGGGAGACGAGCGCGGCGCGGGCCTTGGGCGGCAGCGGGCCCAGCGCGTACGCCTCGGGCGCCTGCGGCGGCGGCGCGCCGGCCGACAGGTAGCGCCGGTACAGCTCGCGCAACACGGCGCGCGCCGGCTGGTTCCGGCGGACCGATGACCAGCGGCGGCCGATGGCGGTCAGCGCGTCGATCGCGAGAGCGCGGGCGCTGTCGGGGTCGCCGGTCAGCAGGTATGCGGTACGGGCGAACGACCGCCCGTAATTAGCGAGAAAATCGATAAATCGCTGTCTTTGTTCACCTATATGACTCCTTGTGGGTCGATCAGGTTAGAGGTCGCCGCCGGTTCCAGGGAAGCCCCGTACCGATCGGGTGTGACGCCGCTTGCGGGCCCGAGGGCTGGGCATCTACCGGGCATGCGACCGCCACGCCCGCTCCGGCTCGCCCTGGCCACCGGGTTCGCCCTGCTCATGGGGTTCACCACGGCCTGCGGCCCGGCCCAGCAGACCGCGCTGCCGCAGGCCCCCGCGACGACGACCGGATCGCCGAGCCCCGCTCCCGACGCGCCCACGAGCACCGCCGAGGTCGAGGTCGATCGCGCCGGCGCGGAGCCCGCCGTCGTGAAGGACGTCCGCTACGCCTCCCACGGCTCCTACGACCGGCTCGTGGTCGACCTGGAAGGCGACATCCCGGGCTACTCCGCGCGCTGGGTGGACCAGCTCGTCCAGGACGGCTCCGGCCGGCCCATCGACGTGGGCGGCGGCGCGTACCTGTTGCTCACGCTCTTCCCGGCCAACGCCCACGACGAGGAGGGGCGGGTCACCTGGGAGGGCGGCCCGGTCTACCAGGCGCGGCTGGGCAACCTCACCGAGGTCGTCAGGACCGGCGACTTCGAGGCCCGCGTGGGCATCGCCCTGGTGCTCGACAGGAAGGCCCCGTTCGAGGTGAAGGAGATGGGCTCGCCGAACCGGCTCGTCATCGACGTGGCACACTGACCCGCATGGTGCGAAAGATCGAGGGGCCGGCCCGCATCCCCGTCCCCGGCGGCAAGGTGATCGACGAGCACGTGGGCCGGGTGGCCGGCGGCGGCGATGCCGTCTCCATCGCCCACATGACCGCCCCGCCCGGATGGGAGGAGCCCGCGCAGACGCCGTCGTTCACCGAATACACCGTGGTGCTGCGCGGCACGGTCGTCGTGGAGCACGACGAGGGCGTCACCCGGGTCGAGGCAGGCCAGTCGGTGGTGACGTCGCCGGGGGAGAAGGTCCGCTACAGCGTCGGCCCCGAAGGCGCCGAGTACATCGCCGTGTGCCTGCCCGCGTTCTCGCCGGAGGCCGCGGGACGCGACTGAGCGCGGCGGTGCTCATATCATGGCCAGATGAGTCTCACGCTTGACGAGATCCGGCGGGCTCCCAAGGTGCTGCTCCACGATCACCTCGACGGCGGGCTGCGCGCCGAGACGATCGCCGAGCTGGCCAGGGAGTCCGGCTACGAGCGGCTGCCCACCCGCGATCCCGACAACCTGCGCCGGTGGTTCGAGGAGGCGTCCGACTCCGGCTCGCTCGAGCGCTATCTCGAGACGTTCGCGCACACGGTCGGCGTCATGCAGAGCCGCGAGTCCCTCGTCCGCGTGGCCGCCGAGTGCGCCGAAGACCTCGCCGCCGACGGCGTCGTCTACGCCGAGGTGCGTTTCGCGCCCGAGCAGCACACCACGGCGGGGCTCAGCCTCGACCAGGTGGTGGAGGCCGTGCTGGAGGGGTTCGAGCAGGGCTCGCGCGGGCGCGGCATCCGCGTCGGCACGCTGCTGACCGCCATGCGCCACCAGGCCCGCTCCCGCGAGATCGCCGAGCTCGCCGTGCGCTACCGCGACGGCGGCGTCGTGGGCTTCGACATCGCCGGCGCCGAGGCCGGCTACCCGCCCACCCGCCACCTCGACGCCTTCGAATACCTGCAGCGCGAGAACGCCCACTTCACCATCCACGCCGGCGAGGCGTTCGGGCTGCCGTCGATCTGGCAGGCCATCCAGTGGTGCGGCGCCGACCGGCTCGGCCACGGCGTGCGCATCATCGACGACATCTCCGTGTCCGAGGACGGCACGGCCAAGCTGGGGCGGCTGGCGGCCTACGTCCGCGACAAGCGCATCCCGCTGGAGATGTGCCCGACCTCCAACCTGCAGACCGGAGCCGCCGCGTCGATCGCCGAGCACCCGATCGGGCTGCTGCGGCGGCTGCACTTCCGGGTCACGGTCAACACCGACAACCGGCTGATGAGCTCGACCAGCGTGTCGCTGGAGTTCCACAAGCTGGTCGAGGCCTTCGGCTACGGCTGGGACGACCTGCAGTGGTTCACGGTCAACGCCATGAAGTCGGCCTTCCTCCCCTTCGACGAGCGGCTGGCGCTGATCAACGGCGTGATCAAGCCTGGGTTCGCCCAGCTCAAGTGGCAGCCATGAAGCAGATCTTCCGTTCCAAGACCGCGTTCGTGCTGGGCTGGGTGTGGCTGGCGTTCGTCGCGCTCAACGTCTGGGACCTGATCGCCCGCTACACCGGCAAGCCGTCGCTCGTGGCGCTGGCCGTGCTGGCGGTGCTGACGTCCCTCGTGTACGCGATAGCGCTGCGCCCCGCCACAGTGTTCACCGAGGAGGGGCTGCTGGGGCGCAACCCGTTCCGCAACACGTTCGTGCCGTGGGCCGCCATCGACGACGTGAGCGTCTCGCACGCCATCGCCGTCCGCCACGGCGACGAGCAGGTGCTGCGGCTCTGGACGCCGATGAGCAGCGCCCGCGAGCGGGCCAAGGCGCAGCGCCGTGGCATGGTCCCGGAGCGGCGGGGACGGTTCCAGACCGAGCCGACGCTGCCGAAGGCCGAGCAGGCGGCGGCCGAGGCGTTCGCGGGCCGGACCCACGCCGACTGGGTGGGCGACCAGATCCGCGAGCGCGCCGAGAAGGCCCGGCTCCGCGACGAGACCGCGGCGCCGGTCCGGGCGACGTGGTCGTGGGACTCGATCGTCTTCGTGGCGGCCACGGTCGTGTTGTTCGTCGGGGTCGTCGCCTTCGGCTAGCGCCGTCAGGCGATCCCGGCCGGCACTCCGCGCGCCGGGGGGTCTCACGGCCGGCGGCGGTTGACGAAGCCCGCCATGCCGGCCTGGGCGATGCCGGACGCCTCCACCTGCCGGGCCGCCTCCGTCTCCGCCGCGAAGGCCCGTTCGACCTCCTCCAGCGCGGGGCGGAGCAGGGCGAGGTGGACGGAGGTGGCCGTGCCGGGCTCGGTCCACCGGCGGACGCGGGCGATCGCCGTCTCCACCAGCGCCTCGGGCGCGACGATCTCGTCCAGCAGGCCGAGGGAGAGCGCGTCGGCGGCGTTCATGCGGGTCGAGTCGAGCACCAGCCGCAGCGCCCGCGCGCCGACCAGGCGGGGGAGCAGGTGACTGGCCGCGTTCGAGACCGACAGGCCGATGTGGTTCTCGGGGAAGAAGTACTCGGCGGCCGGGGTGCCGAGGCGGGCGTCGAAGCAGAGCGTCCACTCGGCGGCGCCGCCGACGCACAGGCCGTTGACCGCCGCCACGACCGGGACGCGCGTCTCCAGTACGGCCCTGGTCATGTCGTGGAAGAGCTCCACCTCCTCGACCAGCGACCGGCCGACGGCCTGGTGCAGGTCCTCGCCGGCGCAGAACGCCCGGCCGGCGCCGGTCACCACGATCCCTCTCGTGCCGGAGCCGTGTTCCCGTACGGCCGCCGCGAGGTCCTTGCGCATGCCGGCGGTGAGGGCGTTGAGCTTGTCCGGGCGGGCGAGGGTGATCAGGGCCACCTCGTCGCGTACGGTCACGTCGATCATCGGGTCTCCTTGTCGACCTGGATGGCGGGGGCGGCGCGCTGGTCGCGCTCCGGCCGGAGCAGGTGGCGTTTCTCGATGCGGGCCGACGGGGTGAGCGAGAACTCCTCGACGAACTCGACGTACGCCGGGATCTTGAAGCGGGCCAGGCGTTCCCTGGCGTGCTCGACCACGCTCGCGGCGGTCTCCTCGGTCGGCGGGAACCCCGGGCGGAGCTGGAGGAACGCCTTCGGCAGCTCGCCGAACAGGTCGTCGGGGATGGGCACGAGCGCGGCCGACAGGATCGCCGGGTGCTCGGCGAGGACGTTCTCGACCTCGGCGCACGAGATGTTCTCGCCGCCCCTGCGGACCATGTCCTTGATCCGCCCGGCGTGGCGGATGTAGCCCCGAACGTCGCGGACGCCGAGGTCGCCGGTGTGGTACCAGCCGCCGGCGAAGGCGCGGGCGGTCGCCTCGGGGTGGTTCCAGTAGCCCTTCATCATGGGGACGCCCCTGACCAGGATCTCGCCGGTGTCCTCGTCGAGGATCACCTCCTTGCCCGGCGGGGCGAGGCCCATCGCGCCCGTTCCGACGGTGTCCGCGGCCTCGACGGGCATCACCAGGTCGGGGCCGCTCTCCGTGGAGCCGTACAGCTCGCGCCAGGGGCAGCCCCAGCGCTCCTCGAACGTGCGGTGCAGGTCGGGCTGGATGCCGGAGCAGAGCACGAGCCGCATGCGGTGGTCGCGGTCGTGCGGGCCGGGCGGCTGTTTGTGCATGAGCAGGGGCATCGTGCCCAGCACGTACGTGAGCGTCGCCCCGTGCTCCCGGGCGGCGGGCCAGAAGCCCGAGGCGGAGAAGCGGGGGAGCACCACGAGCGGGATGCCGCCGACCAGCGCGAGCACGGTGACCCACTGCGGGTCCATGTACGAGTACGCCTGCGCCATCATGATCACGTCGTCGTCGCGCAGGCCGACCTGGTCGGCGACGATCCGGGCGCAGCGGAGCCAGTAGTCGTGGGTGAGCATGCAGGCTTTGGGGAAGCCCGTCGTCCCCGACGTGTACTGAAAATTCGCGACATCGTCGGGATTGATGTGAACGGTCGGGGAGGACCCGTCTGTCAGGGCGTCGAAGAGGTGCACCGTACCGGGGACGTGCGGGGCGTGCTCGGCGGTGGTGACGGTCGCGACGGCGCCCGAGTCGCGCAGGACGTGCTCCAGGTCGGCGGCGCGGTAACGGACGTTCACCGGCACCGCGACCGCGCCCGCCTTGAGCACGCCGAGCCACGTCAGCGGCCAGCCGGGCACGTTGTCCATCATGATCGCCACCCGGTCGCCGGGCCGCACGCCCTTGTCGGCCAGGGCGCCGGCCAGCCGGTCGGAGCGCGCGTCGGCCTCGGCGAAGGTGACGGATCCATGGGCGGGGAAGCGGAGGAACTCGCGGTCGCCGTACGTCCTAGCGGCGTGCCTCATCAGGTCGGGGATCGTTGCGTACATCCGGCGGCTCCCATGGGAAGTCGGGCAGCTGGGAGAAATCGGCGGTGGGAACGGCGGCGTCGGCGGGGGCGCGGACGGCGGCCAGCCCGATCGCGACGAACTCGGCGCACACCTGCTCCAGCGTGGCGTCCCCGTCGGGGCGGTACCACTCGCTGGTGCCGGTGCACATGGACATCAGGGCCAGGCGGGTCAGCCTCTGGTCGGCGAGGCGGAAGGCGCCCTCGGCCACGCCGTCGGCCAGGGCGCGCCGCCAGTGGTCCTCGTACGCGTCGCGCAGGGCGATGATCTCGTCGCGGGCGGCGGAGCCGGGGGTCAGCGACCGCAGCTCGCCGTCCATGACGCGGGTGGTCATGGGGTTGCGGGCGTGGATGGCGGTGAGCGAACCGATCAGCAGGGCGAGGCGGTCGGCGGGGCGGGCGTACGGGGCCAGCATGCGCTCGGTCGCGTCGATCAGCCCTTGCTGGGCGACGCGCATGAGGTCGGCCAGCAGGGCTTCCTTGCTGGAGACGTGGTGGTAGATGCCGGCGTTGGTCATGTTGACGGCTTTGGCGAGGTCTCTGATGCTCGTGGCGGCGTAGCCCCGGCGGGCGAACAGCAGGACCGCCGCCGTCCTGATGCGTTCGCCGGTGTCGCGGGTGGTGAGCTGGGTTGACATGGCGCCCTACCGAACGTTCGGTCGCTTCGATCTCGAAAAATACCCCACGTCGTGAAAAATCGCCATAGGTTGGCTGAGACACCGTGTCGCCGAGATCGAGGTGCATCCGTGACCGCGCAGGACCTTGCCCCGCTCCTCGAACGGCATCGGGTCGAGCTGACCGGCTACTGCTACCGCATGCTCGGCTCCGGCTTCGAGGCCGAGGACGCGGTGCAGGAGACGTTCGTCAGGGCGTGGCGGACGTACGACCCGGCCAAGGGGCCGCTCCGGGCGTGGCTGTTCCACCTGGCCACGAACGTCTGCCTCGACATGTTGCGCGGTCCCCAGCGCCGCGCCAGGGCCATGGACCTGACGCCCGCCGCCGTGCCCGGCGCCGCCCTGGGCGACCCGCTGCCGGGAGACCGGTGGGTCTGGCCGGTGCCCGACGTGCGCGTGCTCGATCCCGCCGACGTGGCGGTGACCCGGGAGACGGTACGGCTGGCGTTCGTGGCGGCCCTGCAGCACCTGCCGCCCCGGCAGCGCGCCGTGCTCATCCTGCGCGACGTGCTGAGGTGGAGCGCCGCCGAGACGGCCGTCCTGCTGGGCACCAGCGTCGCCTCCGTCAACAGCGCCCTGCAACGCGCCCGGGCCGCCCTGCCCGCCACCCGGGCGGCCGACTCCGAGGTGGACGAAGGACTGCTGGCCCGTTACGTGTCGGCGTTCGAGCGCTACGACGTGGACGCGCTCGTGTCGTTGCTGCACGAGGACGCCACGTCGTCGATGCCGCCGTTCACGTGGTGGCTGCGCGGGCGGCAGGACATCCGCACGGTGCTGGCCGCCGCAGCCGGCGACCCGTACTGCGCCGGTTCGCGTCTCGTTCGTACGCGGGCCAACGGCTGCCCGGCTTTCGGGCAGTACGTCAAGGGGGAGGCGTTCGCGCTGATCGTGCTGGAGGTCGAGGGCGGCGTGATCACGGGGGAGACGACGTACCTGGATCCGGGGTTGTTCCCGTTCTTCGGGCTGCCGATGAGTTTCGGGGACGTCCTCCGTACTGATGGGTGAAGGAGGACACATGCCACAGATCATCGAACTTCCCGAGCGTCCGTACGTCGGGGTGCGCGCAACCATCACCATGACCACGTTCGGCGTGGTGGGCGACCGCATCGCCGGCATCATCGCCTGGCTCGCCGAACGCGGCCACCACCCCGCCGACGCCCCGTTCTTCCGGTACGAGGAGATCGACATGGCCGCCGACCGGCTGGTGGTGCAGGCGGGGGTGCCGGTGGCCGTGCCGGTGGAGGGCGAGGGCGACCTCTTCGCCGCCGTGCTCCCCGCCGGCCGCTACGTCACCGAGTCCCACCACGGCCACCCCGACCAGTTGTTCGGCGTCATCGAGTCCGTGCTCACGAGGGTCGAGGAGCAGGGCCTGACCCTTGACATGACGGAGAAGGACGGCACGGAGCACTGGGGCTGCCGCCTGGAGCTCTACAGGACCAACCCGCTGGAGGAACCCGACCTCAACAACTGGGACATCGACCTGCAGTTCCGCCTGTCCTGACGCCGACCAGGCGGTGCGCCGCCCCGCGCCGCACCGCCTACCGCCAGGCCTCCAGGAGATCCGTAGGGGTGACGTGGGTGACACCACTGACCTCGCACCCGCTCCGGGAGACCGCGTAGAGCGGGGTGGAGGTGTCAGCCCCGGGCATCTTCGAACGGTGAACGATGAGCTGGCTCAGGTCGTGATGGTCGAACGGTCGGCTCTCCAGCCACTTGATCGAACCGACCATAAACGCAGGTGTGAGTCGACCACGCGATAGCGCGATTCCCGCGTGGGGCGCGTCGACAGTGGCCGGTCCACCGCGATCATGCGCTTCTCCAGGAGAAGCTGGAGTGCGCGGTTCATCGTGGCGCGAGGGACGTCCGGGGTGGCTGCCGCGATGTTGGAGTGCGTGCGCTGCCCGGAGCCGATCGCCCGGAACACCTGGTCGGCATGCGCCTGCGGTGGGAACTCGGCCGCGAGAGCACGCTCGCCGCTGACGATCAGTGCCGAGAGGGAATCGTGGAGAGCCTGTTCCAGATACGTCCAGAGCGAACCGCCCCTGGGCCACTCTTCGCAGATCATCGGCAGCCCGCCCGAGACCAGATGCGCGTCGAAAGCCTCCTCCGCGGGCAGGTCGAGCGCCTGGACCATGTCGTACGGAGTCAGCGGGTCGACCACGAAATCGGCGGCCCGCTGATAGAAGGGGCGCTCATAGGTGTTGATCGCTTCCATCATGGACAGGTCCGACCCGATGAGCAGCAGCAACACGGGCCGCCTGGAGAACTCCCGATCGAAGAGTTTCTGGAGCACGCCTTCGAGCGAGGGATCGGCCTTGATCAGGTACGGCAACTCGTCGAGGACCACGATGCTGGGCGAGTCCTCGGGCAGGACGTACGCCAGGCGAGAGAGCGCATCATGCCAGGTTCCGGGCTGCTCGTCGCCGAAGCCGGAGACGTCGGACAGGTTGGAGGAGCGCAGATCATCGGCGAAAATGCGTAGTTCCTTGCCCAGGGACTGGCCGGTGGCCGTGTAATACAGGTGCGGGAGTCGCGTCTGGCGGATGAACTCCTCCACCAGCCGTGATTTTCCGACCCGGCGGCGTCCTCTGATCAGCAGCGCACGTCCCGGCCGGTCGGATCGCCGGGGATCCGTCTTGTCGAGCGCGCGCCGCAGTGTGGCGAGCTCTCTCCGCCGGTCTCAATGATGAGACCAACGGGAAGCAGTGGTATCAAGAGCCGATTCAGTCGGCCGGTTTTCCCGGATGGTCTCCTCGTTGATACTAAGAGGGTCCATAGGGCCAATCTTCGGAACCGCCAAGTCAGCCGGTGACCGCGATCGTCCAGGAGCGCTGGCAGGTCGAGCCGAACGCGCCGGTGTCGCAACCCTTGACGGTCCACCGGTAGCCGCTGTTGGTCCGGACGCGGGTCCAGGCCTTGCCGCGGTTGCCGCCGATGAAGTCCTCCTGCCGCCCGTGCGGGTCGGCGGCGCTGGTCCAGCGGACGAGGAACTTGTCCCAGGAGCGGTCGGTCGCTTTCCAGTCGAAGTAGGCGTACCCGTTGCTGGAGTAGGCGGCCACCACGAGCTTGGAGCCGTTCTTGGGCGACCAGGCCATCTGCCCGCCTACGAACGACTGCCTGCGCCCGGCCCAGCCGACGCCGTTCATGTGGACGTCGGTCTCCTGCGTCGTCGGACACCCCAGCCTGCCGTGCTCGCCGCCCAGCTCGGCCCACCGCGCGCCGATCAGCCCGTACGGCCTGATCGCGCAACCGCCGGAGGCGTGGGCCGGTGCGGCGACGACCATCGTCCCGGCGAGCGCGAGGCCGGCGGTGACGGAAGAGATCACGAGACTGTTCATCGGGCGCACTCCCCAGGAGCCGGACCCGCCTCTCCGCTCGTGCGGGTGCCATGCCTCTGTGGTACGCCCGCCCGCTTGGCGGCCACTTGAGCGCCGCTTGCCGGGGGTTGGTCAGAGAGCCAGGTGGGTCTTCAGGTCGTGCTCCAGGGCGGACAGGGCGTGGGCGGCGCGGGTGCGGGCGGCGGTGACGTCGTCGGGTGCCGGGACGACGACCTCCAGGTAGCACTTCAGCTTGGGCTCCGTGCCGGAGGGGCGGATGACGACGCGGGCGCCGGCCGACAGGTGGTAGCGCAGGCCGTCGGTCGGAGGCAGGCCGCCGTCGCCCCGGGAGAGGTCGTCGGCGCGTTCCACCGTCAGGCCGCCGAGCGTCGCGGGCGGTGCGGCCCGCAGGCGGGACATCGCGTCGGCGATCAGCGACAGGTCCGCCACCCGGAACGACACCTGCGACGTGGCGTGCAGTCCGTAGCGGCGGGCCTGGTCGTCCAGCAGGTCCAGCAGCGTACGGCCGTCGCGCCGGGCCGCCGCGGCGACGGCGGCCGCGGTCAGCGCCGCGCCGATGCCGTCCTTGTCGCGGACCGGCAGGCCGGAGTCGGAGCCGACGCTGTAGCCGATGGCCTCCTCGTAGCCGAAGACCAGCCCCGGACCCGCCTTGATGATCCATTTGAAGCCGGTCAGCGTCTCGCCGTACCGGACGCCGTGCGCCCGCGCGATCTTGCCGAGCAGGGTGGAGGAGACGATCGTGGTGGCCACCATGCGGTCGCCGGTGGTGTGCGTGATGACGTGCTCGGCCAGCAGGCCGCCGAGCTCGTCGCCGGTCAGCATGCGCACGCCGCCGCCCGGCAGCGGCACGCCCACCGCGCACCGGTCGGCGTCGGGGTCGTTGGCCAGCACCAGGTGGGCGTCCGTCTTCGTGGCCAGCGCGACGGCGAGATCCATCGCGCCCGGCTCCTCCGGGTTGGGGAAGGCCACCGTCGGGAAGTCGGGGTCGGGGTCGCGCTGCTCCTCGACGGCGATCGGCTCCTCGAACCCGGCCGCCTTGAACGCCCTGGTCAGCAGCTCCGCGCCGACGCCGTGCAGCGGCGTGTAGGCCACCCGCAGGTCGCGGGCGTCACCGAGGGGGAGAGCGGTCACGGCGTCGAGGTAGGCGGTGACGACGTCCTCGCCGAGCACGGTCAGCGTGCCGGGGCCGTCCAGGGGGAGCGAGGTCACGGGGCCGACGGCGTCGATGGCGGCCGAGATCTCGGCGTCGAGCGGCGGCACGATCTGCGAGCCGTCACCCCAGTAGACCTTGTAGCCGTTGTCGCGCGGCGGGTTGTGGCTGGCCGTCACGGTGACCCCGGCGTCCGCACCCAGGTGGCGGACGGCGAAGGCCAGGACGGGCGTGGGCAGCGGACGCGGCAGCAGCGAGGCCCGCAGCCCCGCCCCCGTCAGCACGGCGGCCGTGTCGCGGGCGAACACGTCGGACTTGTGCCGCGCGTCGTACCCGATCACCACGTGCCTGCCCGGCCCGAGCACGGCGGCCAGCCCGGCGGCGGCGCGCATGACGGTGACGCGGTTCATCCGGTTGGGGCCCGCGCCCAGCTCGCCGCGCAGCCCCGCCGTGCCGAACTCCAGCCGGGCGCCGAACCGCTCCCGCAGCTCGTCGAGGTCCTCCCGCTCGATGAGGGTGGCCAGCTCGGCGCGGGTGTCGGGGTCGGGGTCCTGCTCCAGCCACCGGCGGGCCAGCGCCAGGAGATCGCTCACAGGCGGTCCACCGCCTTGGCGAGCAGCACGCCCATGCGGGCGGCCGTGGCGCGGCCCACCTCCAGCACTTCCTCGTGGTCGAGCGGCTCGCCGGAGAGCCCGGCGCCGGGGTTGGTGACCAGGGAGACGCCGAGCACCTCCACGCCCGCCTCGCGGGCCGCGATCGCCTCCAGGACGGTGGACATGCCGACCAGGTCGCCGCCCAGCGTGCGCAGCATGCGGATCTCGGCCGGCGTCTCGTACGTCGGCCCGCGGAAGGCGACGTAGACGCCCTCGGCGATGGACGGGTCGATCTCGCGGACGAGGTCGCGCAGGCGGCGCGAGTAGACCTCGGTGAGATCGATGAACGTGGTGCCGGTGATCGGGTTGGCCCCGGTCAGGTTGATGTGGTCGCTGATCAGGACCGGGTCGCCGACGCCCTGCGTCTCGGGACGCAGCCCGCCGGCGGCGTTGGTCAGCACGAGCGTGCGGACGCCGGCCGCCGCCGCCGTGCGCACGCCGTGCACCACCGCGTCGACGCCGAGGCCCTCGTACAGGTGCGTACGGCCGAGGAAGATCAGTGCGGTCCGGCCCCCGGCGGTGCGCACGGCGCGGATCTTGCCGCCGTGGCCCGCCACCGCGGGGGCGCGGAAGCCGGGCAGGTCGGCGAACGGGATCTCGCTCACCGTCTCGCCGATCGCGTCGGCGGCGGGCACCCACCCCGACCCCATGACGAGCGCCACGTCGAAGGAGTCGAGGCCGGCGGCGCCACGCAGCGCCGCCGCGGCCTCGCCGGCCAGGGTGTACGGGTCGTTGTTCACAGATCAGTAGTTTAGGAGCAGCCTGTCCAGCACCCGGACGCCGAACTGCAACGCGTCCACCGGCACCCGCTCGTCCACGCCGTGGAACATCGAGGCGAAGTCCATGTCGCCGGGCAGCCGCAGCGGCACGAACCCGAACCCGCGCACCCCGAGGTCGGCGAAGAACGTCTTGTTGTCGGTGCCGCCCGACATGCAGTACGGGATCGCCCGCGCCGCCGGGTCCTCGGCCTTCAGCGCCGCGATCATCGACTCCACCAGCGCCCCGTCGAACGTCGTCTCCAGCGCGATGTCGTGGTGGATGAACTCGCGCCGCACCTTCGGCCCGAGCAGCGAGTCGATGGTCTTGAAGAAGTCCTCCTCGAACCCGGGCAGGAACCGCCCGTCCACCACGGCCGTGGCCTGGCCGGGGATGACGTTCGACTTGTAGCCGGCGTCGAGCTGGGTCGGGTTGGCGGTGTGGCGCAGCGTCGCGCCGACGAACCGCACCAGCGGCCCGATCTTGTCGAGGATCGGCTGGGGGTCGTCCTCGTCGAACGGGATGCCGAAGGCGTCGGCGACCTCGGTGAGGAACTGCCGGACCGTGGCGGTGTAGGTCAGCGGCCAGTCGTGCTCGCCGATCCTGGCCACGGCCCTGGCGACCTCGGTGACGGCGTTGTCGGAGTTGAGCATCGAGCCGTGCCCGGCGGTGCCGTCGGCGATCAGCTTCATCCACGACAGGCCCTTCTGGGCCGTCTCGATGAGGTAGAGCCGCAGCGACGGGTCCACCTCCAGCGAGTAGCCGCCGACCTCGCTGATCGACTCGGTGACGCCCTCGAACAACTCGGGGTGGTGGGCCGTGAGGTACTTGGCGCCGTACACGCCGCCGGCCTCCTCGTCGGCCACCCAGGCGAACACGATGTCGCGGCGCGGCTTGCGGCCCTCACGCTTCATCTGGCGGATCAGGGCCAGCATCATCGCGTCCATGTCCTTCATGTCCACCGCGCCGCGGCCCCAGATGTAGCCGTCGCGGATCTCGCCCGCGAACGGGTCCACCGACCAGTCGGCGGCGTTGGCCGGCACGACGTCCAGGTGACCGTGGACGAGCAGGGCGGGCAGCGACGGGTCGGAGCCCTCCACCCGGGTGATCACGTTGCCCCGGCCCGGCTCGCTCTCGATGTACGTCGAGTCGATGCCGACCTCCGACAGCCTGGCCATGACGACCTCGGCGGCGGCCCGTTCGCCGGGGCCGCTGCCGTCCCCGTAGTTGCTGCTGTCGGCGCGGATCAGTTCCACGCACAGGTCGGCGACTTCGTTCTCTGCAGGCGTCATGGTGTGGTCTCCCAACGGTGGTTCAGCGTGAGCAGTCCGGACTTGTGGAGATGGCCGCGTTTGTAGGCGCGGGTGATGAGGGTGAGATCGACGTCGGTGATCTCGTCGTACCGGCCGACGACCCCGGTCATGAAGCGATAGAGGTCGGCCTCGTGCGCCGCGACGACCTGCACGACGAGGGAACGCGTGCCGGTGGTCGCGGCGCAGTACCGGACGTCGGGGTGCGCGGCCAGCCGCCGGCCGACCAGGTCGAGCCCGTGCGGGCGTACCTTCAGCCAGAGCATGGCCTCCACCTGCAGCCCGAGCAGCGCGGGCTCCACCTCGGCGCGCGGCAGCAGCAGCCGGCGCTCCAGCAGCGAGGTGAGCCGGCGGCGGGCGGTCGGCGGGGAGAGGTCCAGCCGCTCGGCGACCGCGGTGTACGCGATGCGCCCGTCGGCCACGAGCAGGTCGGCGATCTGCTGCTCCAGCGGCGACAGGACCTCCTCGTCGGGCAGGCACTCCGGGGGCGGGCCCGGCCGCAGGTCGGCGACCTCCTGCTCGGTGAGGTAGGGCGCGTGCCACTCCGCGACGGTCCTGAACGTGTGCAGCACCACCTGCGCCTGCGTGCGCACGATCCCGTCGATGCCGGTGAGCTGCTCGGACAGGATGCGGTGCAGGTCTTCGCGGGAGGGCGCGATCAGCTCGCAGCCGAGGTCGGCGGCGCCGGTCAGCGCGTACACCGAGCGGGTGTCGGGCCGCTCGGTCAGCGACTTGGCCACGTGGTCGGCCGTGCCCGCGTACACCTGGACGTCCAGGTGCACCGGACGCCCGTGGCCGGTGCGCAGGTCGTCGTAGATGGCGGTGACCCGGACGACGCCCTCGGCGATCAGCCGCTGCAGCCGCCGGGCGACCGTGCGCTCGTGCTCGCCCACGGCCCGGCCGATCTCGCCCCACGACGCGCGGGGGCTGACCTGCAGGGCGGCGACGAGCCGCCGGTCGAGAACGTCCACCTAGAACCGTTTCTGTGTCGGGATAGTAAATCTAATCCCCGACATTTGACTGTTTCGGTCTCTTACCTGCACAGTAAAGCATTCCCGCACGTGGCAGCAAAGGAGTCCAGGTGGCCACCTCCCCCATGGCCCCGTCACCCCTCGGCATCCCCAAGAGCCGGGCTCGCCAGCTCATGGCGGCGAGCATCGGCAACGTCGTCGAGTGGTACGACTGGTACGCCTACACCTTCCTCGCGACCTACTTCTCCGCCCAGATCTTCCCCGAGAGCACCGGCAACAGCCTCGTGCCGTTGCTCAGCTCGTTCGCCGTCTTCGCCGTGGGCTTCTTCATGCGCCCGCTCGGCGGCCTGCTGGTCGGCGCCTTCGCCGACCGGTACGGCCGCAAGGCCGCCATGACGTTCACCATCGTGCTGATGGGCGTGGGCTCGCTGATCGTCGGCCTCACCCCCACCTACGAGGCGGCCGGCCTGCTCGCGCCGGTCATCCTCACCCTTGCCCGGCTCGTCCAGGGCCTGTCGGTGGGCGGCGAGTTCGCCGCCGCCACCACGTTCCTCGTCGAGTCCGCCCCCGAGGGCCGCCGCGGCCTGTTCTCGAGCTTCCAGTACGTCAGCACGACCATCGGCCAGCTCCTGGCCTCGGGCCTGGCGGCGGTGCTGGCCACCAGCCTCGCCGAGGCCGACATGGACTCCTACGGCTGGCGCATCCCGTTCGTCGTCGGCGCCGTGCTCAGCCTCGTCGGCCTGTGGATTCGCAAGGGCGCCGACGAGACCTCGGCGGTGGCCGAGGAGATCCAGCGGGGAGAGGCCGAACGTCCGAAGATGTTCGAGTTCCTCAAGCACCACCCGAGGTCGGCGGCCACCATCGTGGGCATCACGATCGCCGGCACCGTCGCGTACTACACCTGGACCAGCTTCCTGCCCACGTACGCGCAGATCACGGTGGACTTCGACGAGGCCGACTCGCTGCAGATCGGCACGATCTCGCTGGTCTTCTTCATGATCCTGCAGCCGCTGCTCGGCATGTTGTCGGACCGGGTCGGGCGCCGGCCGATGCTCATCACGTTCGGCGTCGGGTTCCTCGTGCTGCCGGTGCCGCTGCTCGGCCTGCTCACCGACGCGTACGCGAGCCTGCTCGTCGTGCAGCTCGTCGGCATGGTCTTCCTCGGCTGCTTCACCTCGATCTCGGCCGCGGTCAACTCCGAGCTCTTCCCGACCCGGGTGCGGGCGGCGGGCGCGGGGTTCCCGTACTCGCTGACCGTGGCGCTCTTCGGCGGCACCGCGCCGCTGATCGGCACCGCCCTCCAGGAGGCCGACAACCCGGGGCTCTTCCCGTGGTACATGTCGGCGCTCGCGCTCATCTCGACCCTCGTCTACGTGTTCGTCCTGAAGGAGACGAAGGGCCGGCCGCTGAGCTAGCCGGGAATGTCGGGTCTTCGTTAGGGTCCGGCCTGTGACGGACTACTCCGAGGTGTTCCTGCGGTTCGGCATCGAGCCGCAGGACTCCCTCCACCCCTACGCCCCGGTGTTCCGCGGCGTCGTCGGCGGAGTGGCCGTCGCCGTCAAACGCACCCACGCGCCCGATGCCATGGGCCGGTGGGTGCGCCACCTCGCGGGTGCGGGCGTGCCGGTGGTGACGCCGCTGGCCGGGCCGCACCGGATCGGCGAGGACGACTGGGTCGCCTACCCGTGGATCGACGGGCGCCCCTACGACGGCTCACCGGCGGACATCCGCGCCGCCGGCGACCTGCTGGGCCGCCTGCACGCGGCGCCCGCCGGCTCGACCGGCCTGCCCGGTTTCGTGTGGCCCGACCACGACGCGGCGTCGGTCGAGGAGGACGTGGCGGGCCTCGACAAGGTGCTCGCCTGCTATCGGCCCGGCCTGCGTGAGGAGGTGCTCGGCCGGCTCGCGCCGCTGCTGGCGTCGTTCATGACGACCACGCTGCCGGCGATCCGCGACGCCGGGCTGCCCGTGGCCGACGTGCCGCTGGACTACAAGGCCGTCAACCTCGTCTACGGCGCGGCCGGGCCCGTGCTGATCGACCCCGACAACGGGGAACGGGCGCCCAGGCTGCTCGACCTGGCCCTGGCCGTGCTGCTGTTCCACAACGACCTGCCGGGCGGCCCGGGGAGGTTGTTCACCGGCACGGAGTGGGCGGCCTTCCGCGACGCCTATCTCGCCCACGTGCGGCTGACGGAGCGGGAGCGGGCGCTGTGGCCGGTCGCCGTCACGTACATGCTGCTGGAGTGGGGCGTGTGGACGGCGGTCAACGGCGGCGAGACGGGCGACTGGGACGACCCGCGGCAGGCGGCATTCCTCGCGGACCTGCTCACCGCGGACGCCGGGCGTTACCCGATCTAGCCGCCGTAGGACGTGCAGGGGCGCTGCCGGAGCTCCTTGACGTAGTCGTCGGGGGCGCCGGCGCGCTCGGCCGCCTCGGCCAGACAGCCGAGGTAGCGGGCCGAGGGCAGGCCGCCCTCGTAGCCGTCGAGCACGTAGAACCAGGCCACGACCTCGCCCTCCAGCGTCTGCACCCGCAGCCGCACCTTGTGGTAGGCGCCGCGCACCGCGCCCTCCCACTGGTCGAGCGAGGTCTCCTCCCACTCGGGCACGTCGTAGAGCACCACGAACACGTGCTCGTCGGGATCCTCCACGATCGTCGCGACCGCGCCCTCCCAGGACGAGTCGTAGCCGCCGAACGTCAGCCGCCAGCCGGGCAGCCAGCCCACGCCCCAGATCGGAGAATGCGGCGCACGCATGGCCATCTGCTCCGGATCCATGTTGGAGCCGTAGGCAGCGTAAAGCCTGCGGTCATTCGGCTTCCCCGAGTGCGAAAGCCATGCCACGATCCACCCCTCTCGACGGGTGACGCTCATCCAGCTACCGCGCTATCCTGTCACGCCCCGCGGCCGAGTCGTTCCACCCCCGGGACGAAGCCGTGTCATGCAACGGTCAGGCATGCTGGGCTCCATGCCGTACGGACAGACGGGAAGGCCAAGGGCGCCGGTCGTCGAGCTGACCGACCGGCGGGCGCTGGAGCGGTGGCGGCCGGCCGACTCCGAGACGGTCGAGCGGGCGCGGCGGCTGAAGGAGCAGGCGCTGCTCGACCTCGGCCTGACGCACAGCGCGATCGCGTCGTGGATCTACAGCAAGTGCCACCACCAGGTCCCGACCACGGCCGTGGACACCGCGGCCGTGCTGGCCTCCGGCGACGGCACGTGCCTGCTGCTCTACAACCCCGACTTCTTCGTGGCGCTGGGCCTGGAAGGGGTGCGGTTCGTCCTCTTCCACGAGGCGCGTCACCTCGTGCAGCGGCACCTGTTCGCCGAGCCGGAGCTGCTGGACGACCCCGTCTTCACGCTGGCCTGCGAGGTGACCATCAACCACGTGGCGCTCGTACGGCTGGGCGCCCGCGGGCTTCCGGTGATCGACGGGCGGCCGGTGGGCGTCGACCCGGCGCGTATGCACCGGGCGTACCAGGCCGACCTGGCGGAGCAGGGGCTGACGGCGCTGCCCTACGAGGAGTTCACCGCCACCGACATGATCGTCTACCGGGAGCTGCGCCGGATGCGCCGGCCGCCCGTGCCCCGGCTGCCGCCCTGCGTCCACCTGCTCCTGGACGGGCTCGACCAGGAGACCGTCGACCGCATCGGCAACGAGGTGCTGCGCAGCGTGCTGATCGCGGCCAGGCGCGGCAACGCCGTGGCGCGCGGCGAGCTGCTGGACCTGCTGGAGCGCACCGAAGGCGCGGGGGAGCGCGTCGACCGGCTCTGGGGCGACCTCGGCGCGCACGCGCTGCGCGGGCGCACCGTCGCCACGCGCCGCGTCGAATGGTGGCAGCAGTGGCTCGTCGACGTGCTCGGCTCCAAGCTCAGGGACGGCGAGCGGCTGGTCTACCCCAAGAAGCGCGGCGCGGTGCTGGCCGCGCTCGGCCATGAGCCCACGCTGGCCCGGCGCGGCCGGGAGCGGGTCAAGACGCTGGTGATCGCGCTCGACACGTCGGGGTCGATGCCGGACGGCGTGGTGGAGTGGCTGACCGAGCTGGTCGGGCGGATCGACGGGGCGGAGGCGCACTGGCTGAGCTTCGACGCCGTGGTCATGCCGTTCCGGCCGGGCGAGCGGGTGTACGGCGGGGGCGGCACGAGCTTCGCCGCGGTCCGCGACCACGTCGAAGGCCGTCATGGCGCACCCGGCGACCGGCCGGCCTCGGACGGGGGCCGGCCGGTCGCGGATGGCGGCGGTGAGCTCGACGGGCATCCCGACGCGGTGATCGTGCTCACCGACGGGCACGCTCCGCCGATCACCCCCGCCATGCCCGACCGGTGGATCTGGCTGATCACGCCCGGCGGCGACGACTGGCCCGAGCGGCATCACCCGCCGATGGCCTGCCACCGGGTACGCCCGGCGCTGGCGATGTGATCGCCGACCCCGTACGGTGTCGATCCGTGACTTTTGCCGCTGTCGCCCGGATCAGGGCGGCCGACATCCGCGCCTGCGCCGCGGGCCTGCTGCGCTTCGCCACCTCCGGCGAGCTGGACACGCTGCTCGCCGACCCCCTGACCGCGCAGGCCCACACCAGCTACGGGATGCTCAACCGCACGGTCGTCGAGGCGTCCCTGCGGCGGGACGGCCGCCCGCCCGCCGGCCTGCTGTCCGATCCGGCGCCGTCCGATCCGGCGCCGTCCGATCCGGCGCTGTCCGATCCGGCGCTGTTCGACCCGAAGTCGTGCCTGCTCGGCCGGCTGCTGGACCTGGACGACCCCGAGGTCAACGGCGCGCTCTTCCTCTCGCCGGCCACGCCGCGCAACGTCCTGCGGCAGCTGGCCGGCCAGACCTCCCGGCGGGACGGGGTCACCCCCGTCCCGCTTCCCGCGCACGTCCTGCAGCAGGCGACCTCCGAACGCCTGCTGAACGCGCTCCTGCACTCCAGCGACCCCGACGTCGCCGCCCACGCCCTGCGGACGCTGGGCCGGGGCGCCGAGCCGCACGGCGCCGTACGGGCCTGCCGGCTGCTGCTGGACAGCCACCGCTCGTACGAGCTGCGGCGGCTAGAGGAGGACCGGCTGCCCGAGGCCCGCTGGGGGCCGGACGAGTCGGAGCCGAGCGTCGGCGCGTACGTCCGGGCGGCGCTGCGCAGTCAGGACGGCGCCGACCGGCTCCGTGAGCTGAGCGAGCGGGTGCGGCGGCCGGAATGGCTCACGTCGGTGGCCGAGCTCGGCGACGCGGCGGGCCGCGACCCGCTGGGATCCGCGCCGCTGGTGCGCTCGGTCGTCCACCGCCGGCACCCCTGCGCGCCGCGGATCGACTGGAACGCCCTGCTGGCGGCCGAGCCGGAACGGCGGCGGCACGACGGGCCCTTCCCCTACCCGGTCGCGCGGCTGCTGGCGCTGCGCTCCGACACGCCGTACGAGCTGCTCCGGCTGGCGGTCCTCGACCACCCGCAGGTCGCGCCGCTCGTCCCCGCGCCCACCCCCGAGCTGCTCGCGGCCGTCTGCGAGCGCCTGGCGCTGGTCGGCGCGCCCGCCGCGGTGAAGGTGGCGGGCAACGGCTTCGTCATGGGCACCCTGACCGCCGAGCAGATCGCCGCGATCCTCCCGCCCGAGGCCCTGGAGTTGTACGCGGAGTCGCTGTGGCTTCCCGGGCTGCGCGGCGCGGCGGCGGTCCGCACGCTGACCGGCCGGGACGGGGACGTGGACCTGCGGCCGTTCTTCTGCGACGAGACCGGCCACGGCGCCCACCGCCGGCTGCGCTCGCCCCTGCGGCGGGCGCACTGGGACGCCGCCGCCGTCTACGGGCCGCAGGTGGCCGACGCGTTGCGGCATCGCGAGCTGTCCGCCGACGAGGTGCTGTCCATGGTCACCCCGGACGCCGTGCTCGCCCCCGACCCGGCGGCGCCGCCGGACCCGCGGGTGCTGCGCCGGCTCGCCGAGCTGGTGCACCAGAACCTCGGCGGGCGGCCGGAGGCGTGGACGGTCGCGCTGCGGCTGCTGCAGGACGGCTTCGTCGGCACCCTCCCCGAGCTGCTCGTCACCGCGGGCGCCGTGGCCGCGTGACCGGTCACCAGGGCGCGACGCGGTAGTCCTTCAGCAGGCACCCGTACGGCGGGTCGCCGGCCTCGCCGCGCACGATCGGGTCGTAGACGCGGGCCGCCGCGTCCACGTCGTCCAGCGGCGGGCGGAAGCCGGCCGCGGCGCGGCGGCGGCGGTCCGGCTCCGGCTGCTGGTCGGAGAACCAGCCGGGGTCGACGCTGGTCACGTAGACGCCGTGGGCGGCCAGCTCGCGGGCGCTGGTGCGGGTGAGCATGTTGAGCGCGGCCTTGGCCATGTTGGTGTGCGGGTGCTCCGGGCCCTTGTGCCGCCGGTCGAACTGGCCCTCGGCCGCCGAGACGTTCACCACGTACCTGCGGGGGTGCGGCGAGCTCGCCAACAGCGGCCGGAGCCGGCCGAGCAGGAGGAACGGCGCGGTGACGTTGATCAGCTGCACCTCCAGGAGCTCCACCGGGTCGACGTCCTCGACCAGGCGCGTCCAGGAGTTGACCGGCGACAGGTCGGGGATCAGGCCGGAGACGTCGCCTCCGGCGCCGGCGAGCTCTATGCCCGGGCTCGTGCCCGGCCCGGCGGTCAGCTCGGCGGCCCGTTCGGCCGCCAGCAGAGCCGCGTACGACTCCGCGGGCGGGCGCACGGTCTGGGCGGCGAGGTTCACCAGGATGTCCAGCGGCTCGCCCGCGTCCACCTGCGCGTCGCACCAGCGCAGCAGCGCGGGGACGTCGCGCAGGTCCATCCCGGTGACCGTCAGCCGGTCGGCCCACTTCGGGCTGTCGGGCACGGCGGCGAACCTGCGGCGCGCGTCGTGCGGGAACCGGGTGATCGCGGTCACCGCGGCCCCGTCCCGCAGCAGCTTCAGCACCAGCTCGAACCCGGCCTTCACCCGGCCGCCGGTGACGACGGCCCGCCTGCCGGTGAGATCGGCACGGGCGTGCCTGCGCGCCCGGTTCTCGGCGTCGCACGGCGGGCACAGCCGGCCCACGCCCCGGAAGTGGCTCTTGCACACGTAACACCGCCGCAGCCCGTCGCCGAAGCCGACCGAAGACGACACGACGACACCGCCTCCCGCCGGGCCGACACTGTCCGGGGTCGGTGCGACGAGGCCGCCTCCCACCGGGCCGACACTGTCCGGGGTCGGTGCGACGAGGTCGCGGTCCGCGTGGTCGGCGCTCGCCGGGGCCTGGGGCCGGGGGGTCGCCAGTGCCTCGGCGTCCTCGGCCACGCGCCGCCGTCGTTCCCTGGTCCGCGCGTTCTGCCGGGTGCGCTTGGTGAAGGCGCTGACCGCGTGCTGGACGCGTACGAGATCGGGGTCGTCGGGCGGAGCCTCGGCCAGCTCGGCGAGCACCCGCAGGCACACTCGCAGATCGTCCTCACGCATGCCGGTATTAAACGGCAAATCAGATGATATTCCTGGCTGTCCCCGATGTACTGGCCCCACCCGAGCCAAGGAGGTCACCAGGTGAACGGCCGCCGGACGAGGCGTTCCGCCCTCGCCGACTTCATCGACGCGATGATCGACCTCGGCATCACCGGCCAGGTCTTCGGCGAGCACGGCATCGGCAAGACCTCCACCTTCTTCACCCACGTCCGGGAGAACATGGAGAACGTCCGCCTGGTCTACGTGCCCGCCGCGAACCTGACGCCCGACGACCTCCTCGTCAACGCCCCCGTACGTCAGGACGGCGAGCTGGTCCTGCGCCAGCTGATCATGCGGCAGCTCAGTCCGGGCCGCCCGTTCGTGCTGCTCATCGACGACTCCCTGCAGGCCGGCGAGACCATCCAGGCCCAGCTCATGCAGATCGCCTGCTCCTGGACGCTGGGCGAGCACGACCTGCGCGCGCTCGGCTGCGTCGGCGTCTTCCTCACCGACAACGAGTCGCTGACGGAGACGTCCGCCCGCCGTTCCGACCTGGCGATCCTCGACCGGATGGCCACCTTGCGGGTCACGGCCGCCGACACCGCCTGGCGCGCCGCTCTCGCCCGCAAGTTCGCCGACGTCGACCTGTCCGGCGTCTTCCGGGTGTGGGCGACGCTGCCGCCGGAGCTGCGCCGCCTGATGTCCCCGCGCACGCTGGAGCACGTCGTGGACTGCGCCCTGGCCGGGCTCCCGCCGCACTGGGGCCTGCCGCTGGTGAACGGCGAGCGGCTGCGCCTGGCCGTGCCCCGCCAGGACGGCACGCCCGGCCGCGACCAGGCCCCCGACGTGCTGGCCGCCGTGGTCGAGGAGCTGCGCCGCGCGGGCGCCGACGTGCCGGCCCCCGCGCACCTGCCGGACGCGGTCCGCACGGTCGTCCGCGAGGCCCTGCGGCGCCGGTGGGCGGTGCTGATCCAGGGCCCGCCCGGCTGCGGCAAGACCGAGGTCGTCAGGGAGGTCGTCCGCGAGGAGCTGGGCCGCGACCCGGTCTACTTCTCCCTGCCCGTGACCAACGTCGAGGACCTGTGCGTCCCGGTGCCCACCCCGGACGGCACGCTCGACAACCTGATGGCCCGCGTCTTCGCCGGCGAGGAGCCGAAGGCGGTCGTCTGGGACGAGTACAACCGGCCCAAGGACAAGTCCACCTTCGCCCGGCTCATGGAGATCACACAGGAATGGTCGCTGGCCGGGCGGCGCATCGAAGGGCTGCGGGCGCAGGTGGCGCTGCAGAACCCGCCGTACCACCTCGGACGCAAGCTCCTGGTCGCCCGCAACACCGTCGCCCAGGCCTCCCGCTTCACCGTCTCCCTGGACATCACGCCCGAGGACATCCCGGCCAACGAGTGGCTGATCGAGCGGTACGGCCCGGTCGCCGAGACCGTGCTGGAGTGGTGGAAGAACGACATCGACGACGAGGGCCGCGCCTGGATCACCAAGCGCACCCTCGAACGGCTCATCAAGCTGCACGGCCGCGGGCTGCCGCTGGAGCTGGGAAAGATCTACCTGGGCGACGGCGAGTACGCCCCCGTGCCGCTCACCGACCTGTCCGCCCGCCTGGCCTCCCGGCAGGTGACCGGGCTGCGCGAGCTGGCCGGCGACGTGGACGGCTGGGCCGCCCGGCTGCGCGCGGCCGCCGAGGAGGGCCCCGAGGGGGCGGACGCGAGCGACGTCGTGCACCGCGTCCTCGCCAACGCCGAGCTTTCACAACTGCGCGCCCACCGCGCCGCCGTCGCCCGGCTCGCGCCGCTGCTGCCGCCCAAACTGAAGGCGACGTACCTGGTGGGCGCGGGTGACGAGCGCCAGCGCTTCTGGATCGAGATCTTCACCTCCGCCCGGAGCGGCCACGGCCCGGTTGCAGTGCAGTCCGGGATGTACGGGACAATGGAACCGTGACGAGGATCGTGATCATTGGCGGCGGACCCGGCGGCTACGAGGCGGCGCTGGTGGCGGCGCAACTGGGCGCGCAAGTCACACTGGTCGAGCAGGACGGGCCCGGCGGGGCCTGCGTGCTGACCGACTGCGTGCCCTCCAAGACCCTGATCGCGACCTCCGTCCGTAAACAGGCGCTGCTCGACGCGGCCTCGCTCGGTGTGTCGTTCACCGGCGGGCCCGACGGCGACGTCGGATCGGTCGGGGTCGATCTGCCGCTGGTCAACAAGCGGGTCAAGGAGCTGGCGCAGGCGCAGTCGGCCGACATCGCGACCAGGGTCGAGGCCGAGGGCGTCGAGATCATCAGGGCGCGCGGGCGGCTCGTCGATCCGCAGGTGGTGCGGGCGGGCGACCGTACGATCCGGGCCGACGTGGTGCTGGTCGCCACCGGCGCGACCCCGCGCGTGCTGCCGGGGGCCGAGCCCGACGGCGAGCGCATCCTCAACTGGCGTCAGCTCTACGACCTGGAGGAGCTGCCCGAACATCTCATCGTGATCGGCTCGGGCGTGACCGGGGCGGAGTTCGCCGGGGCCTACCGGTCGCTGGGGGCGGAGGTCACGCTGGTCTCCAGCCGCGACCGCATGATGCCCAACGAGGACGCCGACGGCGCCGAGGTGCTCGAAGAGGTCTACCGGCGGCGGGGCATGAACGTCATGGGCCGTTCGCGGGCGGCGTCCGTCAAGCGCACCGACGACGGCGTGGTGGTGACCCTGGAGGACGGCCGCACGGCCGAGGGCTCCCACGCGCTGATGACGGTCGGCATGGTGCCCAACACCTCCGGCATCGGCCTGGAGGAGGCCGGGGTGCAGCTCGACCGGGGCGGCTTCATCAAGGTCGACAAGGTCTCGCGCACGTCCGCGCCGGGCGTCTACGCGGCCGGCGACTGCACCGGCGTGCTGATGCTCGCCTCCGTGGCCGCGATGCAGGGCCGCATCGCGGTGTGGCACGCGCTCGGCGAGGCCGTGCAGCCGCTGCGGCTGTCCACCGTGGCCTCCAACATCTTCACCGACCCGGAGATCGCGGCGGTGGGCGTCGCGCAGCGGGCCATCGAGGCCGGCGAGATCGAGGCCAACGTGGTCAAGCTGCCGCTGGCCACGAACGCGCGCGCCAAGATGCAGGGCTTCAACGACGGCTTCGTCAAGCTCTTCTGCCGCCCCCACACCGGCATCGTGCTCGGCGGTGTGGTCGTGGCGCCGCGCGCCTCGGAGCTGATCCTGGCCGTGTCGGTGGCCGTGCAGCAGCGGCTGACCGTCGACCAGATCGCCCACACGTTCGCGGTCTACCCGTCCCTGTCAGGCTCCATCACCGAGGCCGCCCGCCGCCTCATGCAGCCCGGCGTCTCCATCTGACTTCCCCTTCGCGGCCGTCGTGGCCAGCACCTCCAGGTAGTGCGGGTTGTACATCAGGCCCAGCACGTTCCCCCAGGGGTCGATCACCGAGGCGGTGACGAAGCCGGTGCCGCGGTCGCGCGGCGCGTCGTGCTCCTTGGCTCCCATCGCCACGAGCCGTTCGAGGGTCGCCGGGACGTCGTCCACGTGCCAGAAGACCACGGCCCCCGCCGGCACTCCGACCGTGCCCGGGTCGGGGGTCCTGGCCAGTTCGCCGCCGGCGTAGGAGCTGTGCACGAAGCCGAACTCGTGCCGGTAGTCGCCGACGCGCCACTCCATGTACGCCGGCGTGTCCATGTACGGCGGGATCCCGAACAGGTCGGTGTACCAGCGCTTGGTGGCCTCGAAGTCGGGTGAGTAGAAGGTGACGGTGGTGAGTCCGCGCAACATGTCCGGTTCCTCTCTCGGGGTTGTGAGACCATCCTCGTCGCCAAAGTGCTCATCAACTGAGCACTTTGTTCGCGAAGATGAGAGACATGCGCGCCGACCGTCTCGTGACCGCTCTGCTCCTGCTCCAGGCCCGGGGCCGGGTGACCGCGTCCGAGCTGGCGGGGGAGCTGGAGGTCTCGGTGGCCACGGCCCGGCGTGACCTGGAGGCTCTCTCCGCCGCCGGGATCCCCGTCTACCCACAGGCGGGACGCGGTGGCGGGTGGCAGCTCGTCGGCGGCGCCCGTACGGATCTCACCGGGTTGACCGCGGCCGAGTCGCAGGCCCTCTTCGTGCTCCTCGGTCCGGCCGGTTCGGGCGAGCCCGTGCTGTCCTCCGCCCTGCGCAAGCTCGTCCGCGCCCTGCCCGCCACGTTCCGGGCCGACGCGGAGGCCGCGGCGCGAGCCGTCGTCTCCGATCCGGCGGGGTGGGGCGAGGCCGAGCGCGAGCCGCCCGGCCTCGTCGGCACGTTGCGGGACGCCGTGGTGCGACGGCGCAAGGTCAGGCTGGTGTACGGGGGGACGGAGCGCCTGGCCGACCCCCTCGGTCTGGCCGACAAGGACGGGATCTGGTACCTCCTCGCGGACACGGAGGCCGGCCGGCGGACGTTCCGCGTCGACCGCGTCGTCTCCGCGGAGGTCACCGATCTGCCCGCCGAGCGTCCCGACGACTTCGACCTGCCGGTGGAGTGGGCACGGGTGGTGGCGGAGATGGAGCGGCGGCGCTCGCCCGTCTCGGCCGTGGTGCTGATCGACGCCCGTTTCCTCCCGGTGCTGCGCTCGCATTTCGGCCGCCACTGCGAGGTCGTCGCCGAGGAGGGCGGGCG
>NZ_POUD01000113.1 GCF_003236395.1 Nonomuraea aridisoli
CCCGACCCCCACGCCCACCAAGCCGCAGCAGTAGGCCGTCACACCCCCGTCGTGTTGCGCGGGTAGGCGACCTGCGGGTCGGTCGCGATGTTCACGATGTACGGGATGCCTGAGTCGAACGCCCTGCGCAGCGCGGGGCCGATCTCCGACGGCTTGGTGACGAGCTCGCCGCCGCCGCCCAGCGCGGTCACGACCTGGTCGTAACGGCAGTGCGGCTGCAGCTCGGCGGCCACGTCGTAGCCGTACAGCAGCTGCATGGGGTGTTTCTCCAGGCCCCAGATGCCGTTGTTGCCGCAGACCATGACGACCGGCAGGCGGTGGCGGACGAGGGTGTCGACGTCCATCAGGGAGAAGCCGGCGGCGCCGTCGCCGAGCAGCAGCACGACCTGCGAGGAGGGCCGGGCCAGGCGGGCCGCGATGGCGTAGCCCAGGCCGGTGCCGAGGCAGCCGTACGGGCCGGGGTCGAGCCAGTTGCCCGGCTGCTTCGGCTCGACGTACTTGCCGGCGTACGAGACGAAGTCGCCGCCGTCGCCGATCACCACGGCGTCGTCGTCCAGCACCTTGCCGAGCTCGCCGTACACCCGCATGGGGTGGATCGGGTCGGAGCCGGCGGCCAGCAGCTCGGCGTCGCCCGCGATGGCCGCGGCGGCCGCCTCGGACAGCTTCGACACCCAGGAGCCGTACGTGTCGGGCTTGACCCCCGCGTCGGCGCAGGCGCTGGCGAGGCTCCAGAGCACCACCGACAGGTCGCCCGCGGCGGAGGCGGCCGGCTGCATGTGGGTGGCCAGCTGCGAGGGCGTGTCGGCGATGTGCACCACCTTGGCCAGCGGAGCGCCGTCCTTGCCGCCGAACCAGCCGTAGCCGAGGCGGAAGTCGAGCGGTGTGCCGACCACGATCACCAGGTCGGCCTGGCCGAAGGCGAGGCCGCGGGCGCGGGTGACGAGCAGCTCGTGGCCGGACGGCAGGATGCCGCGGCCCTGGCCGTTGGGGATCACCGGCAGCCGCCAGGTCTCGGCGAAGTCGCGGGCGGCCTCCTCGGCGCGGTCCATCCACACGTCGGAGCCGTACACGACGACCGGGCGCTCGGCCTCGGCGATCAGGCGCGCGATGGCGGCCAGGTCGTCGGGGTCGGGCTCCAGCGGCGACGGGGACTGTGTGCGCACCTCGTGGACGGGCGACGGGGAGAACAGGTGGTCCATGTAGAAGTCGAGGAAGACCGGGCCGCGGTGGGGCGCGAGCGCCGTGCGGAAGGCCGACTCGACGTCCTGGCCGACGGACTCGGCGCCGGAGGCGGTGAACGCCAGCTTGGTGATCGGCTCCAGCAGCGGCGGGTGGTCCATCTCCTGCAGGGCGCCGCTGCCCCAGCGCGACTGCGGCGCCCGCCCGCCCAGGACGACCACCGGAGAGCCGTTGAAGTGGGCGGTCGCGACGCCGCTGACGCCGTTGGTGATGCCGGGCCCGGCGGTGAGCACGGCCAGGCCGGGCTTCCTGGTCAGCCGGGCGGTCGCCTCGGCGGCGAAGACCGCGCTCTGCTCATGGCGTACGTCGAGGATGCGCATGCCCTCGTGGACGGCTCCGTCGTAGAGCGGGAAGACATGCCCTCCCGACAGGGTGAACATGGTCTCGACGCCATAGGCCTTGGACACGGCGACGGCGGCGTCACCGGCGTGCTTCGCAGACTCCATGCCGGGAACTTACCAACCAGTCACACCGGTAAACAGATTTTGGGCACGGCATCACCCGCAGCACGTCGACAGCGAGACGGTGCCGCGGGGCGCCCGTGCGGTGATCTTGCGCGTCGACAGTTCGTCGCGTTCGACGTCCACGCGGCTGCGGGCGGCCTCCAGGTCCACGTCGTAGGCGACGGCGGGCGTGCGCACGGTGACGTCGCCGCGCGTGCGCACCACGGCCCTGACCGTGTCGGGCGGCTCCATGAAGCTCACCTGCACCATCCCGGATCCCGTCTCCACGTCGGCCTCGCCGCCGGCGAGCCGCTCGGCGAGCACGTCGCCGGTGCCGGTCCGCACCCGCAGGGGCCCCGCGAGGTCCATCACGTGCACGATGCCGGACGACGACGTCAGGCGCACGCTGCCGAACAGGTCGCTTGCGAACAGGGGGCCGTGCGACATGTTCGCCTCGACGTCGGTCTCCGGCGGGACGCTGACCGCGTAGTCGGCGTGGCAGAGGGGACCGGCCGGCTGGTCGGGGCAGACGGCTTCGAGCCGCAGGGTGGCCGTCCGCTCGTCCCAGTCCTCCGTCACCGTCGGCCGGTCGCGCGACCAGCGCAGCGAGCGGCCGATCCACAGCTCGCCGGCCCGCCCGGAGGTGATGGACAGGCTAACGTCGCCCTCGCCCACGATGATCCGCACCTGCTCGTGGGCGAACGGGATCGAACGCGTCGTGTCGTCGCGCGGCGTTCTGGCGCGGGCGAACTCGTGCCAGAGCACCGTCGTGGAGACCACGAGCGCGACCACCGTCAGCACGGCCCCGGCGGCCAGCCAGAGCGCCCTCACGGCAGGCTCCTGATCTTGAGGAACTGCAGCACGGCGAGCACCCGCCGGTGGTCGCCCTCGGCCGGCGCCAGGTCGAGCTTGGCGAAGATGTTGCCGATGTGCTTGCCCACCGCGCCCTCGCTGAGCACGAGCGCCTGCCCGATGCCGGCGTTGGAACGCCCCTCGGCCATCAGCTGGAGCACCTCGTGCTCGCGGGGCGTGAGCCGTTCGAGCGGGTCGCTGTGGCCGCGCAGCAGCAGCTGGGCCACCACCTCGGGGTCGAGCGCCGTGCCCCCGGCGGCCACCCGGCGCAGCGCGTCGAAGAACTCGGCGACGTCGGCCACCCGGTCCTTCAGCAGGTAGCCGACGCCGCCCGTCGCGGCCGAGGCGAGGAGCTGGGCGGCGTAGCGCTCCTCGACGTACTGCGAGAGCACCAGCACGGCCAGGCCCGGCAGCCTGCGGCGCAGCACCAGCGCGGCCCGCAGGCCCTCGTCGGTGTGCGTGGGCGGCATCCGCACGTCGGTGACGACCAGCTCGGGACGGTGCTCCTCGGCCGCGCGCAGCAGCCCCTCGGCGTCGCCGACGGCGGCCACGACCTCCATGTCCACGGCGTCGAAGAGCCGGATCAGGCCCTCGCGCAGCAGCACGGAGTCCTCCGCGAGCACTACTCGCACGGCAGTCCCACCTCTATCGTCGTCGGGCCGCCCAGCGGGCTGGACAGGCGCAGCGTCCCGTCCACGGAGTCGACCCGCTGGGCCAGGCCGCGCAGACCCGTGCCGCCGTCCATCCGGGCGCCGCCGCAGCCGTCGTCGTACACGAGCAGGTGCAGCCGGTCGCCCTCGCGCCGCACGGTCACCTCGGCCCGGGTGGCCGCGGCGTGCTTGGCGATGTTGGTCAGTGCTTCGGACACGATGAAGAAGGCCACCGCCTCGATGGTCGGAGTGACACGCCGCTCGATGTCGACGCGCAGCTTCACGGGAAAGGGGGCACGGGCGGCGACGCCGGACAGCGCCGCGTCGAGGCCCTGGTCGTTGAGCACGGCCGGGTGCAGGCCGCGCACGAAGTCGCGCAGTTCCTTGAGCGCCTGCTTGGCCTCCTCGTGCGCCTGCTCGATGGCCTTGCGGGCGGGCTCGGGCAGGTCGGTCAGGGTGGCCCTGGCCAGGCCGAGGTTCATGGCGAGCGACACCAGCCGCTGCTGGGCGCCGTCGTGCAGGTCGCGTTCGATCCTGCGACGTTCGGCGTCGGTCGCGTCGATCACGCCGGCCCGGCTCTCCCGCAACGTCTCGATCCGCCGGCCCAGCTCGTCGCGGCTGGGGCCGAGCAGCGTACGGGCCACCGACAGGTCCAGCGCCGCCATGCCGCGCGCCAGCACGGGCGCGAGCAGCAACAACCCCAGCCCCACCGCGATGAACGCGGCCAGCACCCGGTCGTCCCTCAGATCGATCCAGAACTCCATCGGCGGCCGGTAGAGCCGCGGCGCCAGGAACGCCAGCAGGCCCACCACCGCCCCGCCCCACACCACGGCCACCAGGAACGTCCCCACGGCGCTCACGACCGGCGACAGCACGTGGTAGCCGATCTGCCGCCACATCGCCGGGCTGCGCCAGTCCGCGGGGCCCGGCACGGGCGGGATGCGGACGCCGAGGAAGGCGTCGAACCGGGACCGCTGCACCCCCGTGAACCGCGGAACGGCCCGGCGCAGCACGGGGGGCGCCACGGCCAGCACGATCGTGAGCCCGCCGAGCAGCACACCGACCGGCAGTCCGGTCACCACGTGGGCCGTGTCGAGCCAGGCCCGTGCCGACCAGGGGCGGGGGACTTTCATGCCCCTAACGGTATTGACCAGCCCAGGGCGGAGGAAATGGGCCTGGTGTGCCGGCGGGGGGTGGGGCTAACCCCACCCTTCCGGAGTGTGGCGGTGGCGGAAGGCGATGGGGTCGAAGACGCCCCCGAGCGTGGCGGACAGCCCCTCGCGGGCCGCTTCGGCGAACTCCGGCGCCGCGAGCCGCCCGGCCCCGTCCGGCAGCGCGCCGGCGAGCGGCCGCGCGGCCAGCATCTCGAGGTCGGCCACGCTGCTCCGCTCGGCGAGCCCCGGCGCCTGCGGCCACCGGCCGATCACGACGCCGGCGAGGTCGAGCCCCCGGTGCGCGAGCGCCTCCAGGGTCAGCGCCGTGTGGTTGACGGCTCCGCACCCGGCCCGTACGACCACGAGCACCTGAGCGTGCAGCGACCGGGCCAGGTCGGCGATGGTGGCGCCGTCGTCGTCGTAGCGGTCGAGCAGCCCACCGGTGCCCTCCACGATCACCAGCCGGTTGCTCTCGGCCAGCTCCCGCACCAGCACGGCGGCCGCGGCCAGCGACACGGGCGGCATCCCGGCGGCCCGCGCGGCCGCGGCGGGCGACAGCGGCTCGGAAAAACGCCCCAGCTCGAACGTGGTGGCCGCCCCGGACAGCCGGATCACCTGGTCGACGTCACCCGGCTCCCCGGCCGCCACACCGGTCTGCGCGGGCTTGACCACGGCCGCGGCGGACCCGCGCCGCAGCGCGAGCGCCACCACCGCCGCCGTCACCACGGTCTTGCCCACGCCGCCGTCGGTTCCCGTGACGACCAGAACGCTCATGGCCCCAGCGTAGAAGCGCCGGAGGCTACGGACGGCGCAGGCGCGTGACGAACTTGTAGCGGTCGCCGCGGTAGAGCGACTGCGCCCACTCGACGGGGTTGCCGTCGGCGTCGAAGGCGTGCCGGGTGAGCAGCAACATCGGCAGGCCGACGTCGACGCCGAGGGCCTTGGCGTCGTACGGCGTCGCCAGCACGGTCTCGATGATCTCCTCGGCGTCCGTCAGCCGCACGTTGTAGGCGTTGTGCAGCGTCTCGTACAACGACGAGTGCACCTCCAGCTCGCGCCGCAGCCGGGGGAAGCGGCGGGCGGACAGGTGGGTGGTGTCGATCGAGACGGGCTCGCCGTTGGCCAGCCGCAGGCGGTGGATGCGCAGCACCCGGCCGCCGGGGTTGATGGCCAGCCGCCGCGCGAGCGCCTCGTCGGCGGTGATGTAGCCGATGTCGAGGATCTTGGTGTCGGGCTCCAGGCCGGCGGTGCGCAGGTCGCCGATGTAGGAGGTGAGCTGGAGCACCTGGGCCACCTTCGGCTGGGCCACGAACGTGCCCTTGCCCTGGATGCGCAGCAGCCGTCCCTCGACAACCAGCTCGGTCAGCGCCTGCCTGACCGTCGTGCGGGAGGTCTCGAACCGTACGGCGAGCGTGCGCTCGGGCGGCAGCGCCGTGCCGGGCGGCAGGCTCTTGGTGAGCTCGAGCAGGCTGCGTTTCACGTCGTAGTACTTCGGAACGCGGGGGCCGTCGTCTGTCACGCGCTCACCTTCACTTCTGCCACGGCGGTGAGGGCGTGTCTGATCACCGCGAGATCATCGGAACTCACTTTCGCCCGAGCGGTCAACCGCGGGCGCAAGCGGCTCACCGGCGCCGGTCGCGTACGGGCGCGGGCACGCGCGGCTCCGGGCAGCTCAGGTTGATGGAGAAGGATATCCGCAGCGGCCCGCAACGTCGTAACCGAGGTCCGGTGACGCGTCATGTCGCGGCAAGAGCACCCGCCCGTGTGGATCACCTCCCGCAGGCCCGCCTCAGGCAACCGGCCCGCCGTGCCGGAGGTGGCGGGCGGCTGCGACGATGTGACGGTTATCACATGCTGAGATTTCAGCAAAGGTCTGATTGCCTGCACGATGCCGTATCTGTCTTCACTGTGCGACTGCGTGGCCGTGCGCCCGCGTCGTACAGAGTTATGCCCACGTCCTGCCACCTGTCCTCTACGCGGCCGGACGTACGCGCCCGGCAGGGAGCCGATGCGGTTGTCGGTTTGGTTGTCGGTTTGGTTGTCAGGGGCAAAAGCACGCATGATGCAGTCGTGCCGACTCTCAGCGACCTCGTGGCCCGCCACACCACCCTTGACGAGGCCGATCTCGACTGGCTGCACTCGCTGGTCTCCGACTGGCAGTTGCTGGCCGACCTGTCCTTCGCCGACCTCATCCTGTGGGCCCCGCTGCTCGGCGAGTCCGGCTGGATCGCGATCGCGCAGATGCGCCCGACGACCGGCCCGACCGTCTACCACGACGACGTCGTCGGCACCGTCGTCGCCAAGGGCGAGCGCCACCTCATCGACACCGCCTGGAACGAACGCCGCATCTGCCGCGAGGGTGACCCCGACTGGTCCACGGGCGTGCCGGTGAGGGAGGAGACCATCCCCGTGCGCCGGGCCGTCGAGGGCGGCGAGGGCCGCTTCCTGGGCGTCATCCAGCGCTCCACCAACCTGTCGTCGGCGCGCACGCCGTCCCGGCTGGAGCTGACCTACCTGCAGAGCGCATCCGACCTGGCGCAGATGGTGGCCGAGGGGCGTTTCCCGTTCTCGGGGGAGGAGCCGATCCTGGTCCGCTCGCCGCGCGTCGGCGACGGGCTGCTCCGGCTCGACCGGGCCGGCCGGGTGACGTACGCCTCCCCGAACGCCCTGTCCGCCTACCGCCGGCTCGGCCTGCACGCCGACCTGGTGGGCGCCGAGCTGGGCCGGGTGACCGCCGCGCTGTGTTACTCCGACGAGCCGATCAACGAAGATCTGATGATCGTGGCCAGCGGGCGCGCGGCCAAGGAGACCGAGGTCGAGTCGGGCGGCACCATCGTGCAGCTGCGGGCGATCCCGCTGATCGTGGGCGGCGGCCGGATCGGCGCGCTGGTGCTCATCAGAGACGTCACCGAGCTGCGCCGGCGTGAGCGCGAGCTGATGACGAAGGACGCCACCATCCGCGAGATCCACCACCGGGTCAAGAACAATCTGCAGACCGTGGCCGCCCTGCTCCGGCTCCAGGCCAGACGGCTGCGGGTCCCGGAGGGCCGCGAGGCGCTGGAGGAGGCCGTACGCCGGGTCGGCTCGATCGCGATCGTGCACGAGACGTTGTCCCACGCGCCCGAGGAGTTCGTGAACTTCGACGAGATCGCCGACCGCGTGATCGCGATGGCGGGGGAGGTGTCCTCGCCCGAGGTGGCTGTGACGCCCCGCCGGGTCGGGGAGTTCGGCGTGCTGCCCTCGCTCATCGCCACGCCGCTGGCGATGGCGCTCACCGAGCTGCTGCAGAACGCGCTGCAACACGGGCGGCCCAAACGGCTGGAGGTCGTCGCCGAGACGGCGCTCGACCGGCTGAACGTCACCGTCTGGGACGACGGTCAGGGGCTGCCGGCCGGCTTCGAGCTCGACAGTTCCACCAGCCTGGGGTTGCAGATCGTGCGCACGCTGGTGGAGGGGGAGTTGTCCGGCCGGCTCACGATCGAGCCGCGCCTGCGGGGCGGCACCGAGGCCGTCCTCTCCATCCCGCTTCCACTCCCGCCTGGCTGAAGCGGGCGGTGTGACGCGCGCGCGGTCAGGCGCTGAGGCGCGCGCGGGCCCGGGCGGAGCGACGCTTGAGCGCCCGGCGCTCGTCCTCGCTGAGCCCGCCCCAGACGCCGGCGTCCTGGCCGGACTCCAGGGCCCACTTCAGGCACGCGTCGACGACCGAACAGGAACGGCAGATCTGCTTGGCCTCTTCGATCTGCATGAGGGCCGGGCCGGAGTTTCCGATCGGGAAGAACGTCTCGGGATCCACGTCACGGCAGGCAGCTCGGTGGCGCCAGTCCATGCGTCCACTCCTTAGTAGATGGAGCCTCTGGTCGGCTCCGTACGGCTACTACTTTGTGAAAGGTTTCACTAACTACGGCGAACAATTACCCGCATCCATGATGAGGACACGGGGGATTGTCCACGGAGCGGCGGAGGGCCCTTATGGGTTTGTTAAAGGTCCTACGTTCCGACGTCCATGATGAGACTGTCAGCCACGCAGAGTGCACGCAAGGGGGTTGGCGCGAAGTTTTGCCCCTTATGGATGTCGGATGCGTCACACAATGACCGAATGTAACCAGCTAGACCAAAACTTGTAACGCGTTCGGTGTAGACCGGAATGTTACGGTTTCGCGTTCGCCCAGGTAGTCCCCGTCCAGCTGGAAGGCCACCGGGCGGTCGGCCGTGAGCGTGAACTCGGCCTCGTCGTGCAGCTGGACGAGGTGGCGGCCGGACGGAAGGGCGTCACTCTCGGTGAGGATGTGCCGGATCACCGGTGCGAGCGCGAGCGCACCCATCCGGCGCAGCCCGAGCAGGTCGAGACCCGTCTCGAAACTCGCCCACGGCGTCGGGCGCACGGGACGCGGGCCGACGTACGTCCACGGCGAGGTGTTGGAGATGATCGCCATGAAGAGCCCGCGGGCCCTGGGGATGCCGGGACCGGTCAGGGTCATCGCCGGATGCCGCTTGTCCGTGGCCAGGTAGTGCCGTAGAGCGGTGTTCACATACCGGGCCGGGGTAGCTTTACGCCCCGAGCCTCTGAGGCCCTCCACGGCCCGTACAACCTCGGCGTCGTACCCCATGCCGGAGCAGAACGTGAAATACCTGCTCTGCCCCTCCCACAGCGCCTGGCCGAGGCCCACCGTACGCCGGCGGCCCTCCCTCAGCGCCTCCAGCACCACGCCGGTCGACTCCACCGGGTCGTTCGGCAGCCCCAGCGCGCGGGCGAAGACGTTCGCGCTGCCGCCGGGGATCACGACGAGCCAGGGCCGCCCGGAGCTCGGGTCGGCGAGGTGCCGGGCGTCGCCGCCGCCCACCGGGTTGAGCAGGCCGTTGACCGTCTCGTTGATCGTGCCGTCGCCGCCGAGCACCGCCACCACGTCGTAGCCCTTGGCCCGCGCCGTCGCCGCCAGCCGCGCGGCGTGCCCGCGGTAGCGGGTCTCCTCGACGGCGAGCTCCACGGCCGCGCCGAACGCGCGGATCAGCACGTCACGCGTACGGGCGTTCGTGGTCGTGGCCTTGGGGTTGACCAGCAGCATTGCGCGCATAGCGCCAGCGTAGCCGGTCGATGGGCTGTGCCTTATGGGGCTAACGTCCCATTTTTTGGCTGTTTCTCGGACCGAGAGGGCCTGGCGGTAAGGTACGGGCGTGAACGGTCGCCCGCTCAGTCTCCTCATCGCCACCGCGGTCGTCGCCCTGGAGGGCCTCGTCGCCGTCGGTCTCGGCGTCTTCGCCGCCGTGGAGGCGCTGACCGGCAACCCCGTCAGCCTGTCGACCGCGCTGGCCGAGGCAGTGTTCGCGCTGCTGGTGGGCGCCGGGCTGCTCTGGGTCGCCGGTGGCGGGTTGTTCCGGGTGCAGCGATGGGGCAGGTCACCGGCCGTGCTGGCGCAGATCTTCCTGCTCCCCGTCGCCTACACGCTCATCCAGTCAGGGGTGCCGCAGCTCGGCATCCCGCTGGCCGTAGTCGCCGTGGCGGGAATCGCGGCACTGCTCGCTCCCCCCACCACCCACGCACTCTACGGCGACGGCTGACTAGTCCTCGGCCGTCAGGCCCTCGCGCAGCTGCGCGAGGGTGCGGGCGAGCAGCCGCGAGACGTGCATCTGTGAGATGCCCAGCTCGGTGGCGATCTGCGACTGCGTCATGTTGCCGAAGAACCGCAGCAGCAGGATGCGCTTCTCGCGCGGCGGCAGCCGTTCGAGCAGCGGCTTGAGCGACTCGCGGTATTCGACGCCCTCGAGCGACTCGTCCACGATGCCGAGCGAGTCGGACACCGCGGGGGCGTCGTCATCACCGGAGTCGGGCGCGTCGAGCGACACGGTGGAGTAGGCATTGGCCGACTCCAGGCCCTCGAGCACCTCCTCCTCGGTCATCTTCAGATAGGAGGCCAGCTCCGCCACCGTCGGCGCGCGCCCCTCGCGCTGCGAGAGGTCGCTGATCGCCTTGGTGAGCGAGAGCTTGAGCTCCTGCAGACGGCGCGGGACCCGCACCGCCCAGCCCTTGTCGCGGAAGTGCCGCTTGATCTCGCCGACGATGGTCGGCGTCGCGTACGTGGAGAACTCCACGCCGCGGTTGAGGTCGAAGCGGTCGATGGACTTGATCAGACCGATGGTGGCGACCTGGGTGAGGTCGTCGAGCCACTCGCCCCTGTTGCGGAACCGGCGTGCCAGGTATTCGACCAGGGGGAGGTGAAGTTCGACCAGCTCGTCCCTGATGCGCTGGCGACGCGGCTCCTCGGGGCCCAGCTCGGCCAGCTCGGCGAAGAGCTGACGGGCGCGCACCCTGTCGGGCACGGCGTGTTCGCTGGTGGCCATGGCTCCAGTCCTTTCCGTCACGCCGGCCCCGCCGATTTCTGGGCCGCGCCTCGGCGCTTGCGCAGGACGATCGCCATGCGATCGGGAGTGTCGCTCACCGCGTCGACGTCGTCGGCCAGGGCGGTCAGCACCATCCAGGCGAAGTCGTCACGCTTGGGCGCGGAGCTGCCGACCGTCGCCACCTCCACCCGGACCTGCATCTCCTGCCCCGTCAGCTCGAACTCCGCGGTCAGGTCGGTGCCCGGCACCGCCTCGCTGAGCAGCATGGCGCATGCCTCGTCGACCGCGATCCGCAGGTCTTCGATCTCGTCCAGGGTGAAGTCAAGCCGCGCCGCCAGGCCGGCGGTAGCCGTACGCAGCACAGACAGGTAGGCGCTCGCGGCTGGGAGTCTGATGCTCACCACATCGCGGATGCCCGTCACGCCCTCCGCGCGCGTCTCGGTTTCCTCGGTCACGTTCCTCCTCGCGTATCTGACGCTGACTGCAACTTACCGCCCCTGAGAGGTGCTTGGACGATTCAGACGCGCCATCAACGGAAAAGGCTCTGTGCGGCCCGGTGGCCGCACAGAGCCTTATAGGCCGTTTTAGGCAGCCTTGGTCTCCCAGAAGATCTTGGCGATCTCGTCGATCTTGGCCAGCAGTTCCTCGCCCTGGGCGGGGTCGACGGTGCCCTTGCCGCCGGCGGCGCCGGCGAGCTTGGTGGCGTCCCAGAACAGCTGGTGCAGCTGGGGGTACTTCTCCAGGTGCGGCGGCTTGAAGTAGTCGGTCCACAGCACCCACAGGTGGTGCTTGACGAGCTCGGCGCGCTGCTCCTTGATGATCAGCGCACGGGTGCGGAAGACCGGGTCCTCGTTCGCCGCGTACTTCTCCATGATCGCCTTGACCGACTCCGCCTCGATGCGGGCCTGGGCGGGGTCGTAGACCCCGCACGGCAGGTCGCAGTGGGCGGATGCGACATGCTTGGGTCGTAGCAGTCGTGCGAGCATCAGAAAGTCCTTCCTTGATGCTGAATCAGCTTGGTCCACAACCGACCTTACTCGTGTCCCAATGCCTGTGGAGGAGGGGGCTACGGCCCATGAGAGTCCGTGTCGAGGGCGATTCGATGCGCCCGGCGCTGGAGCCCGGCGACTGGCTGATCGTCCGCCGGGGGGCGGCCGTGCGTCCCGGCGACCTCGTGGTGGCCCGGCTGCCCGGCGATCCGGATCGGCTCATCGTCAAACGGGCGCAGTGGCGGGGCGAGGACGGCTGGTGGCTGGAGAGCGACAACCAGCGGGCCGGCGGGCGCCGCGACAGCTGGGATTTCGGCCCGGTCAGCGACATCGTGGGCCGCGTGGTGCTGCGCTACTGGCCGCTGGTGCGCAGGCGGCGCTAGGCGGCGTCAGGAGGCGTTCCTGCGGCGGGCGCGGAAGGCGGCCACGTTCGCGCGGCTGGCGCAGCGGGCCGAGCAGTAGCGGCGGGAGCGGTTGGAGGAGGTGTCGAGGAACGCCTGCCCGCAGTGCGGCTCCCGGCACCGGCCGAGCCGGTCGACACCGTGCTCGGCGACGACGGCGGCCAGGCCCATCACGGCGGTCGCGGCCGGGTCCTCGGCCAGGTGCAGGTGCCAGTCGTTGCCGTCGTGGTCCGACAGCTGAGGGCGTACGGGATAGCGTTCGAGCAGGGCGTTCAGGCGCTCGGCCACGGCCCGGTCGTCACCCGCGGCGTCGAACACGGCGGCCAGCTCGTCGCGCAACCGCCTCAGCCCCTGGGGCGGGTGCGGATCGTTCACCAGGCGCACCGCCCATTCGGCGTAAGAGGTGAGGTCCATGCCCGAGTATTACATCAGAGCGGGCGCGGGCGGGACGTCGTTCGCGGCGTGTTGCCACGGCGGGGCGCGTCCTTCCGGGCGGCCCCGCCGGGGTCAGTCCTCGGGGTGGAGCACGCGGTGCAGGAACGCGCGGGTGCGCTCCTGCTGGGGGTCGCCGATGACCTGGGCCGGGGGGCCGTCCTCGACGACGACGCCGCCGTCCATGAAGACCACGCGGTCGGCCACCTCGCGGGCGAAGCCCATCTCGTGGGTGACCACGAGCATGGTCATGCCCTCCTCGGCCAGCTTGCGCATGACGGTGAGCACGTCGCCGACGAGCTCGGGGTCGAGCGCGGAGGTGGGCTCGTCGAAGAGCATCAGCCCCGGGCTCATGGCCAGCGCCCTGGCGATCGCCACCCGCTGCTGCTGGCCGCCCGAGAGCTGGCCGGGCAGCGCGTCGCACTTGGCCCCGACGCCGACCTTGTCGAGGTTCTCGCGGGCGATGACCTCGGCCTCCCGCTTGCTCCGCCTGAGCACCCGCTGCTGGGCGATCATGACGTTCTGCAGCGCCGTCATGTGCGGGAAGAGGTTGAACTGCTGGAAGACCATGCCGATGTGCCGGCGTACGGCGTCGATGTCGACGTCGGGGTCGGTCACCTCGACGCCCTGGACGAACACCTTGCCGTAGGTCGGCTGCTCCAGCAGGTTGACGCAGCGCAGCAGGGTGGACTTGCCCGAGCCCGACGGGCCGATGACGCAGACCACCTGCCCGGGCTCGACCGTCATGTCGATGCCCTTGAGCACTTCGTTCTTGCCGAAATATTTGTGCAGGTCTTGCAGTTCGATGGCGTGCGTCATCGGTTCCTCCCCTTACGTCCCTCCAGCCGGGACGCGAGGTATCCCAGCGGGATCGTGACGATCAGGTACGTCACGCCCGCCACCATGATCGGTGTGGCGTTGGCGTACTGGGAGGCCAGGTCGTTGCCGAACTTGGCCAGCTCGACGTACTCGCCGGAGACGCCGAGGAACAGCACCAGCGAGGAGTCCTTGAGCAGGGCGACGAACTGGTTGGTGGTCGGCGGGATGACCATGCGGATCGCCTGGGGGATCACCACGGTCAGCTGCGCCCTGCTCGCCGACATGCCCAGCGACCGCGCGGCCTCGACCTGTCCCTTCGGCACGGCCTGCAGGCCCGCGCGGAACACCTCGGCCTGGTAGGCCGCGCCCACCAGGCCGAGCCCGAGGATGCCCTGCCCGTACGTGCCTCCGGGGACCTCGAAGCCCGGCAGCGCGAGCGGCAGGAACGTGATCATCAGGAAGATCAGCAGCGCGGGGAGGCCGCGGAAGATCTCGATGTAGAGGATCGCGATCCACCGGTACGGCCGGACCTGCGAGAGCCGCATGAGCGCCAGCAACAGGCCGAGCACGAAGGAGAAGACGAACCCGCCGACGGCGTAGATGATCGTGTTCCGCAGCGCGACGGTGAACAGCTCGGGCAGCGCCTCGGAGGCGACCTCCGGCTTGGCGAAGTTCTCCGCCAGGCTGCCCCAGTCGGCGTACAGGACGACGGCGACGAGCGCCGCGGCCAGGACGACGTACTGGACGGCGCGGCTGATCCGCTGCTTCTTCCGCGGGCTGAGCCTGGCGCGGGCAGGCTCAGCCGTCTTCGGCTGGTCGGCCATGGATCAGCCCAGCTCGCCGGGCTTCTTGCCGAACCACTTCACGAAGATCTGCTCGTACGTGCCATCGGACTTGGCCTGGGTGATGGCGTCGTTGATGGTCTTGAGCAGGACCGGGTCGGCGTTCTTCTTCAGACCGATGCCGTACTGCTCGCCGGTGTCGAGGCTGGCGATCATCTCGAACTTCTCGGCGATCTCGGGCTTCTTCAGCCAGGTGAGGACGACGGGGAGGTCCTGGACGATCACGTCGGCCTGGCCGGCCTGCAGGGCCAGCAGCTCCTTGGCGGAGTCGGCGTACTCGGTCGGGTCGAAGCCGGCCTTCTTGACGTAGTCGAGGCCGGTAGTGCTGGCCTGGGCGCCCAGCTTGAGACCCTTGGCCTTGACGTCCTCCAGGGAGGCGGCGCCGGTGCCCTTCTTGGCCAGCAGCGCCTGGGTGGCGTCGAAGTAGGGGACGGAGAAGTCGATGTTCTGCTGACGGTCGGGGGTGATCGTCATGCCGGCTGCGGCGACGTCGCACTTCTTCGCCGCCATCGCCGCGCCGCTCTTGATCACGGCGAAGTCGATGTCCACGATGTTCTGGGTCACGCCCAGCTTCTTCGCGGCCAGGTCGACGATGTCCACGTCGAACCCGACGATCTTGCCGCTGTCGTCCTTGAACTGGAACGGCTCGTACGGGATGTTGGTGCAGACCGTGAGCTTGCCGGGCTGCACCAGCTGGGCTCCGCCTGCTGCGGCGGACGCGCTCGCGCCGGTCGTGCCGGAGCTCGTGCCGGTCTCGCTGCCGCAGGCGGCGAGCGCGAGCGCGGCGGTCAGAGCGAGCGCGCCGGCGGTGAAACCACGGCGGCCCTTGGGGCTGAGGGCCATGTACGGCCTCCTCGAAGTGAAAAGCCAGGAAACTTGCGTTTTGTGCAGTTTAAAGGCCATTTAGCTGCGGTCTGTCATCCGGCCTTTAACGATGCGTCAACGGAACGGCGTCAGTCCGGCTCCCGGGCCGGTATATGGCAGAATCGAGAGACGGGTGACCCCCGAACCCCCTCACGAGACGCTCGGCGAGGGGAATCTGGCAGCTACCGAAGCCAGCCCGCTCGCGCGTGTCCGCCGATGGTTTCTTCCGCTCCGATGACGACAGGGGTCGCTGTGGCCGCCACACCCGACGCTTCCGCTTCTTCCACCGAGAACCTCGACCCCGCCTTCCCGCTGCACCGCGGAGGCAAGATCGAGGTCCGGTCCACCGTTCCCGTCCGCGACGCGGGCGACCTGGCGCTCGCCTACACGCCGGGGGTCGCGCGGGTCTGCAGCGCCATCGCCGACAACCCGGCGCTCGCCCGCGAGTACACCTGGACCTCCAACGTGGTCGCCGTGGTCACCGACGGCACGGCCGTGCTCGGCCTCGGCGACATCGGCCCGGCGGCCGCCATGCCGGTCATGGAGGGCAAGGCGCTGCTGTTCAAGGAGTTCGCCGGCGTCGACGCCGTCCCGCTCTGCCTCGACTGCACCGACGTCGACGCCCTGGTCGAGACCGTCGTGCGGCTCGTGCCGTCGTTCGGCGGCGTCAACCTGGAGGACATCAGCGCCCCGCGCTGCTTCGAGGTCGAGGACCGGCTGCGCGAGCGGCTCGACATCCCGGTCTTCCACGACGACCAGCACGGCACCGCCATCGTGGTGCTCGCCGCCCTCCAGAACGCCGCCCGCCTGACCGGCCGCCCGCTCGGCGACCTGCGGGCCGTCGTGGCCGGCGCGGGCGCCTCCGGCATCGCGGTCACCCGCATCCTGCTGGAGGCCGGCATCGGCGACATCGCCGTCTCCGACTCCAAGGGCATGATCTACGAGGGCCGCGAGGGCCTCAACCCGGTCAAGGAGGCCCTGGCCCGCGACACCAACCGCGCGCGGCACACCGGCTCGACCGAGGAGGCCCTGGAGGGCGCCGACGTGTTCGTGGGGCTGTCGGGCTCCACGCTGTCGGAGGAGGCCATCGCCGCCATGGCTACGGGCGCGATCGTCTTCGCCCTGTCCAACCCCACGCCGGAGGTCCACCCCGACGTGGCCGCCAAGCACGCCGGCGTCGTGGCCACCGGGCGCTCCGACTTCCCCAACCAGATCAACAACGTGCTGGCCTTCCCCGGCGTCTTCCGCGGCGCCCTCGACGTGCGAGCCTCCGCGATCACCGAGAACATGAAGGTGGCCGCCGCGAACGCGCTCGCCGGCGTGGTGGGCGACGACCTGTCGCCGACGTACGTGATCCCGAGCCCGTTCGACGACCGGGTGGCGCCCGCGGTGACCGCGGCCGTGGCCGCCCAGGCTCGCGCGGACGGGGTCGCGCGCGTCTGAGCCGAGCCGGGGCGCCCCTCGCAGGGGCGTCCCTTTTTCATGCCTAACCGGCGATGTCGTGGGTAGCCCGCATGACCGTGGGGTGGGGGCTTATTGAGGCTACCTTGGGGAATGTCCAAGATTTCTTTACCGTAAGTGCTATAACTGTAGCTCTCTGTAAGGACGTGGGCGCCGACTCCTGTGACGAGGAGAGCGATGGAACGCGAGCCGAATCGACTGCTGCAGCAGCTCATCGCAGAGGCGGGCTTTTCTCACAAAGGACTTGCCAGGTGTCTCAACGATCTCGGAGCCGCGCGCGGCACCCCGGGCCTCAGGTACGACCACAGCTCCGTCCTGCGCTGGATCGGCGGGCAGCGTCCGCGCGATCCGGTTCCGTCCTTGCTCGCCGAAATCTTCTCGCTGCGGCTGGGCCGGCCGGTCACCCCCGAACACCTGGGGATGGCGGCCACCAGCACGCCCCCGGATCTCGGCCAGGAGTTCACGCACACGTGGCAGGAGGGGGTCTCGACCGTGACGGCGCTGTGGCGGGCCGATGTGGAGAGACGGAGGTTCCTGATCGACTCGACGTTCGCGATCGGGGCCGGCTCCGTCGGAGCCATTCGCTGGTTGACGTCCCCGCCCGAAGGGCGCCTGGGCGGCACCGGCACACGGCGGGTCGGCCAGACCGACATCGCCGCGATCCAGGAGGTCACCCGTTCCTTCGGTGAGCTCGACAACCGGTTCGGCAGCGGCCGCGTCCGCTCCTCGGTGATCAAATACCTCGACACCGCCGTCTCGCCGTTACTCAAGGAGGGCTCGTACGGCGAGTCCGCCGGCAGGCAGCTCGCCGCGGCCGCCGCCGAGCTGACCCGGCTGGCGGGCTGGATGGCCTACGACATGGAGCAGCACGGCATCGCCCAGCGCTACCTCATCCAGGCCCTGAGCCTGGCCAGGGGCGCCGGTGACCAGACGCTGGGCGGCGAGATCCTGGCCGGCATGGCGCACCAGGCGATCTACATGGGCCAGCCCGCCCACGCCCTCGACCTCGCCAGGGCCTCCCAGATGGCCGCCCGCCGAGCGGGGGTCAAGACGTTGCAGTCCTCCGCTCACGTCCTGGAGGCGCACGCGCACGCCGGTCTGGGCGACGACCGCGCCTGCGGGGCCTCGCTCAACGAGGCCGAGCGCGCGTTCGCGGCCCGCAGGGCGGGGGAGGAGCCGCCGTGGCTCAGCTACTTCGACGAGGCCTATCTGTCGGCCAAGTTCGCCCACTGTTTCCGCGACCTCGGCCAGGGCCGGCGCGCCGTCGAGCAGGCGCGGCGGTCGCTCGACATGGACGGCCGCTACGTGCGGGGGCGGATGTTCAACCTGTCGCTGCTGGCCGCGGGGCTGCTGCAGTGCGGGGAGGTGGAGGAGGCGTGCACGGCCGCGGCCGACGCACTGGCGCTGGCGGGGGAGTTGCAGTCGGTGCGGTCCCGGTCGTACGCGGCGGATCTGCGGCGGCGGCTGGAGCCGTACCGGGAGGAGCGGCCGGTGCGGGAGCTGAGGGAGCGGGCGCGGGAGCTCGCGGCCGTCTGAGCGCGACTGTTCACCCGCGCTGAGACGTGAGACTGCTCTCGCGCAAGGCCCGTTGTCAAAGACGCGAAACGGCCCGGGCCTTTGCGACGACCACTAGAAGGAAGGCGCGAGGTCCGGGCCGTTGTCGGGAGGGGAGCCGGCTCAGAGGCCGGGCTCTGGTTACTGGAGCAGCTCGCCCTTGGGGCTCACGAGCGACTTGGTCTTCGCGTAGTTCGCCTTGTTGTAGACGTCCGCGACCTCGCCGTCGAAGATCGCCGAGCTGATGTAGTCGACGCGGTCGTTGCCGTCGTAGTCGTGGAACATGCTCGTCACGCCGTTGACGTAGCCGGTGCGCTTGCCGTTGTCGTACTTCATGAGCCAGGGGCCGCCGTCGGCGCCGCCGGTCATGGAGCACTTGAGCACCTGGTGGGTCTCCACCTTGAACATGTTGACCTGCCAGCTCTTGGTGCCGGTCTTGCCCGCGCACCACTTCGGCGTCAGGCCGGAGAACGGACGGTCGCCGTCGGGGTGGGGAGCGCTGGGGTAGCCGAAGACGGTCACCGACTGGCCGAGCTTCTGGTTCCAGGCGACACCCTGACCACCGACGACGTCACCGAGGGGACCCATGTCCTTGGCGATGCCGATGATGTAGTGGTCGCGGAAGTAGCGGACGGTCGAGCCGGTCTTGACCCACTGAACGACGTAGTAGTGGCTCTCGTACCAGGCGATCTCGTTGCCGTTCGTGTCCTTGTCGACCTCGAGCAGGCCGGGGAACTTGCCCTCGGCCTTCTGCGCCACCAGCTTCTTGTACTCGGCCTGGGTGATGGGGGTCCGCTCGACCTTCTCGTACTGCTCGCCGTTCTTGCGCTCGGCGGTGGCCTTGGGGGCCTCGTCGAAGGCGGCCTTGGTGACCTCGATCCTGGTCAGGGTCTTGTCGCCCGTGTAGTCGTGGCCGACCTTCACGGGGGTGGTGTCGAAGTCCTTCGACCAGTACGGTCCGGCGGGCCCGTACTTGGAGAAGTTCGGCTCGAACTCCTCCTTCTTGATCTCCTCGTGCTTCACCCACTTGTCGCCGGCCCAGTCGGCGAACTCGGCCTTGCTGACCTCCTTGCTGCCGGCCAGCGAGAAGCCGTTGTGGACGGCGACGAAGGCGAAGTCACCGTCGTAGTCGTCGTAGGTATCGAGGTCATAGGCGGTGTAGGCGTACGCGCCGACGTAGACGCCGTAGGGGGCCTTGCCCTGGTAGTAGCCGGGGATGAAGACCCACTTGTCGTAGACGTCGTCCTTGCCGCCGTTCTCGAAGACGCAGTGGCCGGCGGTGGCGACGAGGTTGCGCAACTTGGACTGGATGGACGTGGCCGAGCACCAGTGGTACTCACCGTCCTTGTCCTGGAAGAACACCTTGCCGATGGTCTTGGGCAGGTTCACGTTCTTGGACGCGGCGGGCTTGGTGGTGCCGGTCGGAGCGGTCATGCCGGGCTTGCCGTCAGGGGCGCCCTGGCTCTGCGAGCTGACCAGCTTGGGAACGTCCTTGGTGTCCAGGCGGTACTGGGTGGCCTTCTTCAGCGCGGCTCCGTTGGCGTCGAGCCAGAAGGCGGCGGCGTTGTAGGCGTCCGCAGGCTTGGGCAGAAGGTCGTCCGTGGCCCAGCTGGGGGCGGCGTTGGCGGGCACGGCAAGGACGGCGGCACTGAGACCGGCGGCTGCGAGGGGGAAGAGCAGGCGCTTCACGGGAGGCTCCACTGTTGTCAAAAAGGGTGTAAAGACCCTATCGACCCTTTAGTCACTCAGGTAAGGGGAATCACAGAATTTTCGACCTTGAACAGGCCAAAGGGCCCGGCTGGCTGCCGAGCCCTTTGGTTACTGCTTCAGAACGGGAACCGTTCCGACGTGATCTCTGAGCGGTACTACTTGACGAGCTTGCCGGACCACGCGGCCGAAGCGGCCTTGTAGATCGCAGCGGTCTCGCCGTCGAAGATCGCCGAGGTGATCGTGTCGTAGCGGTCGTTCTTGTCGGTGTCCGCGATGAGGCTGGTGACACCGGAGACGTAGCCGAGACGCTTGGCGTTGCTGTAGTTGGACAGCCACGGGCCACCGTCGTAGCCGGCGGTCACGGCGCACTTCAGCGACTGCTGCTCCTCGACCTTCTTGGAAGCGATGGTGAGGACCTTGCTCGCCGACTTGCCGTAGCACCACTTCGGCGTCACACCGGTGTACGGACGGTTGCCGTCCAGGTGCGGGCCGTAGGGGTAACCGAAGGTACGGACGGTCTTGCCGGGGCCCTGGTTCCAGGCAACGCCCTGGCCACCGACGTTGTCACCGAGACGGCCGGCGTCCTTCAGACCGACGGACGGCGGGGTGATGATGAAGTAGCCGATGACCTTGTAGTACTTCATCTGGTCGGCGTCGACCTTGACCCACTGCTTGACCCAGTACTGGGTCTTGTAGAAGCTGCCGTCCTTCGCCTCGACCTTGCCAAGGAACTTGCCGGCGGCCTTGGCGGCCACGAGCTCCTTGTACTCGGCCTCGGAGATGGCAACGGTCTTGCCGCTCTCGCCCTTGACCGTGGCGTCCGTGGGGTCGATCTGGCACCACGACGGGCACTTCTCGCCGTTGACCAGCGTGTCGGTGGCGGCGGGCGCCTTGTTGTAGTCGAACTCGGTGACTTCCTTGCCCAGGAGGAGCTTGGTCTCGCCCTCCTTGGCGACGTAGTCGTGGCCGACGTTGGTCACGCCACCCTTGACGACGTCGTAGGCGTAGGGGCCCTCGGGACCGTACTGCGACACACCAGCGTCGTAGGCGTCCTTCGAGATCTCCTCGACCTTGAGCTTCTTCGGACCCTTCCAGGCGTCGTACTCAGCCTTGTTGACCTGCTTCACGGAGCGGCCGGTCACGCTGAGGTTGAGGCCGTTGTAGACCGTGACGAACGCGTAGTCGCGGTCGAAGTCCTCGAAGACGTCGAAGTCGTAGTGGGTGAACGCCTGCTTGCCGGCGTAGATGCCGAACGGAGCCTTGCCCTGGTAGTAGCCGGGGACGAAGACCCACTTGTCCAGCACGGCCTCGTTCTTGTCCACGTCGTAGACGCAGTGCCCGGCCGTGGCGACCAGGTTGCGGTACTGGGACTGGATCGAGGTGCCGGAGCACCAGTACTTCTTGCCGTCCTTGACGAAGAACACCTTGCCGATGGTCTTCGGCAGGTTCACGTTCTGGACCTTGGCGGTGGTCTTCTTCTCCTCGCCGATGGGGGCGGTGGAGCCGGGCTTGGTGTCGGCCGAGTAGCCGCCACCGCTCTTGACCTGGGCAACCTCGAGGTTGTCCGGGTTGAAGGCCACAGCGCCCTTCAGCGCGGCGAAGTTCGACCGAGCCCAGAAGTTGATGGTCTGGACGGCCTTCGCCTCGGCGGCGAAGGTCTTCGACTCGACCTTGTCGTCAGCCTGGGCGGTGCCGGCCAGGCCGGCAGCCAGAAGACCAGTGGCCAGAATGGCGCCACTGGCGGGGAGGAGGATGCGCTTCACGGTAACTCCTTGCGCTGTCGTGGAACGCCTCTTGCGTCCCATGCGTCAGTAAAGGGATAGCCAGGAACATACAGTGTCGATCTTGATCCCGGGTAGCCGCTTTGACAGGAAAAGAGGCGACTCGTGGGGCCGTGATCGTTCTGTGATGTTTAGAGGCTGATGCGCAGGAGTTTCAAAGAAGCCGTCTTGTGACCATTTGGCCTGATCAACATGAGTGCGTTGACAGTGTGACTGGCGGGGTCAGGGCTCCTTCCTGAGTCGTTCCAGAAAGCCTGTGTGACACACATCACATGGGTCCAGTGGCACCGTCCGAGCGTCCCGTGCGTCAAAACGCCCTTCACTTTCCGGGAAAGCAGAGAGGGCCCGGCTGGTTGCCGGGCCCTCTCTGCTAACAACGGTTACACGAACGGCTCAGGTCCGGTCGCGGAACGTGGTCCTCAGACGATCTTGCCGGACCAGGAGGCCGCAGCGGCCTTGTAGACGGTGTTGGTCTCACCGTCGAAGTACGGCGACGAGACGTAGTCCACGCGGCCGTTCTTGTCCTGGTCGTTGAAGGTGCTGATGACACCGTTCACGTAGCCGAGACGCTTGGTGTTCTTGTAGTTGTACAGCCACGGGCCACCGTCGGCGCCCTCGGTCATGGCGCACTTGAGGGCGACGTGCTCCTCGATCTTCTTGGCGGCGGAACCCTGCAGCTTGCTGCTGGTCTTGCCGTAGCACCACTTGGGCGTGACGCCCGTGTAGTTCTTGTTGCCGTCGGGGTGAGGAGCGGCCGGGTAGCCGAACACGCGGACGTACTTGCCGGTGGGCTGGTTCCAGGCGAAGCCCTGACCACCGACGTTGTCGCCCAGGCGACCGGCGTCCTTCACCGCGAGCTCCGGCGGAGTCACGATGAAGTAACCGATGACCTTGTAGTACTTCATCTGGTCGGCGTCGACCTTGATCCACTGCTTGACCCAGTACTGGGTCTTGTAGAAGCTGCCGTTCTTCGCCTCGACCTTGCCCAGGAACTCACCCTTGGCCTTGGCGGCCACGAGCTCCTTGTACTCGGTCTCGGAGATGGCAACGGTCACGCCGCTCTGACCCTTGACCGTCGGGTCCTTGGGGTCAATCTGGCAGATCGTCGGGCACTGCTCACCGTTGATGAGCGCCTCGGTGCCCTTGGGCGCCTTGTTGTAGTCGTACTCGGTGACCTCGCGACCCGTCAGGATCTTGGTCTCACCCTCCTTGGCGACGTAGTCGTGGCCAACGTTGGAGACGCTGCCCTTGACCACGTCGTAGGCGTACGGGCCCTCGGGGCCGTACTTGGAGACGCCGGCCTCGTACTCGTCCTTCGAGATCTCGTCGACCTTGAGCTTCTTGGCGCCCTTGTAGGCGTCGTACTCGGCCTTGTTGACCTGCTTGACCTGCGGGCCGGTGCCGTCCAGCTTGACGCCGTTGTACACGGTCACGAACGCGTAGTCGCGGTCGTAGTCCTCGTACACGTCGAAGTCGTAGTGGGTGAACGCCTGCTTACCCACGTAGATGCCGAACGGAGCCTTGCCCTGGTAGTAACCCGGGACGAAGACCCACTTGTCCATGACGTCGGAGTTCGTCGCCGTGTCGTACACGCAGTGGCCGGCAGTGGCGACCAGGTTGCGGTACTTGGACTGGATCGAAGTGGCGGAGCACCACTTCTTCTCGCCCTTGTCGTTGACGAAGAACACCTTGCCGATGGTCTTCGGCATGTTGACGTTCTGGACCTTGCTGGAGGTCTTCTTCTCCTCGCCGATCGGAGCGGTCGAGCCCGGCTTGGTGTCCGAGCTGTACCCGCCCTTGCTCTGGAGCTGGGCGACGTCGGTCTTGTCCCAGACGTTCGACTCCTTGGCGGCCCGGAGGGCAGCGCCGTTGTTCTCCGCCCAGAACTGCGCGATGGCCTTCGCGTTGGCGGCCGAGGTCGCCATGTTGTCCTTCGCCACGACCGTGTCGGCGGTGGCCGTACCGGCCAGGCCGGCGGCCAGGAGGCCGGTGGCCATGACGACGCCACCGGCGGGGATGAGGATGCGCTTCAAGGGAACTGCTCCTTGCTCTGTCGTGGGTCGCAACTTGCGTCCCATGCGTCAGTAAAGGGATAGCAAGGAACATAGCGTGGTGATCTCCGCAGGTGGAACCCGCTTTGAAACATCCGACTGGCCCCTCCGGCGCCGTGACCTGTTCGTGACCTGTCAGACGATCTCGCCGGCCGTGATCGCGAAGTTACGTTTTTGCAGGAAATGCGGGGATTGATGTTGCTGGGACGAAAGTGCCGTTTAGTGCCCCGCCACAATCCGTAGTCGGCCTAATGTGATTCAGATCACAGGAACCAGATGGGAACCTCCCCCGTCTAATCTGGCTCGTTCCACACAGGAAACGTTCAGGTTCGCTTTTAGAATGACGGATTTGCCCGATTTCCGGGTGTGGCGTACCGATCCCTGAAACAAGGCGAGGGCCTCCGGCACACTGTGCCGGAGGCCCTCGCTTTCCCCTGGTAGGGCTTACTTGTACAGCTCCCCGCGCGGGCCGACGATGCGGCCCGACCACGAGTTCTTGGCCGCGTTGTACACCGCGGCCGTCTCGCCGTCGAAGTACGGCGTGGTGATGTAGTCGATCCGGTCGTTGGCGTCCTGGTCGGCGAACGTGCTCGTCACGCCGTTGACGTATCCGAGACGCTTGCCGTTGTTGTAGTTGAGCAGCCAGGGGCCGCCGTCGTAACCGGGGGTGACGGCGCACTTGAGGCCGACGTGCTCCTCGATCTTCAGCCAGGAGGCGCCGACGGTCTTGGCGGTGGTGCTGCCGTAGCAGTGCTTCGGCGTCACACCCGAGTACGGCTTGTCGCCGTCAGGGTGCGGAGCCGCCGGGTAGCCGAAGGTGCGCACCGGCTTGCCGGTGGCCTGGTTCCAGGCGAAGCCCTGACCGCCCACGTTGTCGCCGAGGCGGCCCGCGTCCTTCGACAGCAGGATGTAGTAACGCCCGCCCCACGAGCGCTTCGGCCCGGTGAAGCGCTGGAAGTCCCTGCGGTCCACCTGCTTGACGCCGTTGAACAGGACGCCGTTGTAGACGGTGACGAACGCGTAGTCGCGGTCGTAGTCCTCGTAGACGTCGAAGTCGTAGTGGGTGAAGGCCTGCTTGCCCACGTAGATGCCCCACGGGGCCTTGCCCTGGTAGTAGCCGGGGACGAAGACCCACTTGTCGAGAGTGGGGGAGTTGGTCTCCGTGTCGTACACGCAGTGGCCCGCGGTGGCGACCAGGTTGCGGTAGTTCGACTGGATGGAGGTGGCCGTGCACCAGCGGTACCGGCCGGAGCCGTCGACGAAGAAGACCTTGCCGACGGTCTTGGGCAGGTTGACGTTCTGGGCCGAGCCGGTGGACTTCGACTCGCTCGTCGGCGCCGTCATGCCGGGCCGGCCGTCGGGGTCGTAGCCGCCCTTGGAGACGACCTTCCGCACTTCCTTCGAGTCCCACGTGTACTGGGTGGCGGAGCGGAGGGCGGCGCCGTTCGAGGCGAGCCAGAAGGAGGCGACGGAGACCGCTTCGGCGTTGTTACGCGCCATCGGGTCGTGAGCGACGCCGGCGGCGGCCTGGGCGGCCGTGCCGGAGAGGCCGGAGGCGAGCAGTCCGGTGGCCAGAAGGGCGCCACCGGCGGGAAGGATGATTCGCTTCAAGCTAACTCCAGGTTGCGCTGACCGGAGGCGCCTCATGCGCCTCCGCAACTCAGCAAACGGACAGCCCGGAACCTACAGCTTGACCTGCAAGCCTGGAATTACCGGCGAATCTGGTCGAACGTTCCAAACCTGGACGTGATCATCCCGTGACGAACGAACTGGCTGATCACCCGTTGTGATCGTTTGGTTGCTATGACTTAGGTCACATTTGCCGGGGTGGTGACCGCTGCGGCGTGGCGGTAGACCTGGCCGGTCGTGGTGTCGAAGTACGGGGACGACACCGCGTCGTAGAAACCGCCCGGATTGCGGTTCCACGTCAGGCTGTTGACGCCGTTCAGGTTGCCGAGCCGGTGGTTCTCGTCGTAGCCGATGACCCAGGGGCCGCCGCTGACGCCGGCGCTGAAGCCGCAGGGCTGCAGTTCGACGCCCTTCTGCACGTCACGGGCGGGGGCCACGGTGAAGCGGGTGGGACCAGTCGGGCAGGTCCGCAGCGACTTGCCGTCGTACGGGGTCGTGCCGTCGGGCTGCGCGCCCGCCGGGTAGCCGAACGGAGTCACCGTGTACGTGCCCGGCTTCTTGTTCAGGTCGAGGCCGAGCCCGCCGACGTTGTCCTGGAGCGTGCCGACGTCCTGCATGACGTAGCCGCCGTCCTTCGCGGCCCAGGTGAAACCGCGGTGCACGGACACGAACGCGTAGTCGTAGTCGTAGTCGCCCTTGCCGGACCAGTCCTCGTGCATGCTGATCGAGGCGCCCACGTAGATGCCGTCGGGCGTCTCGCCGTTGGCGCCGGGGTTCGGGACGAAGATCCAGTAGTCGGCGGCCCTGGCCTGGCGGGAGTCGTACGCGCAGTGTCCGGCCGTGGCGACCACGCTGCGGTTCTTGGCGGCGACCGCGGCGCCGGAGCACCAGTACTCCTTGCTCCCGAACCGGAAGTAGACCTTGCCCATGGTCCGCGCGGTGCCCGAACGCGGCGCGGCGGAGGCCACGCTCTGCGCGGCGAGCGACCGGTTGGGGGCCGGAACGGGGCCGGCGACACTTGCGCCGGCGGCCGAGGTGGAGTCGGCGGCGGCGCCGGGGGTGGC
>NZ_POUD01000114.1 GCF_003236395.1 Nonomuraea aridisoli
GCCCGGTGCGCTCCCGTCCGGTCGCCAGGCGCCGCCCCCAGCAGGCCCGGCCCCAGACGCGCCGGCGCCGCGACCGCCACCACGACTGGGCGTGGGAGGCGGTCGGGTTCCTCATCTGCGTGGCGATCGCCATGATCGTGTTCTTCTCCATGGCGAGCTTCCAGAGCCCCTGACGGTCACGCCTCCTCGGCGAGGCCCGCCGCGCCGAGCCGGGCCAGCCGCTCGGCGTCGGCGAGGATGTCCAGCGCGACGACCTTGCCGCCGGCGACGGTGAAGGCCATGACCGACAGCGGCCGGCCGTCCCGTACGGTGAGCACGCCCGGCACGCCGTTGACCAGCACCGGCGCGGCGAACTCGGCGAACCTGCGGAACATGAACGCCTGCCTGGCCACGGTGAGCGCCCCGCGCAGCTCGTTCCACGCCCCCGCGACGGGCCCGGAGTCGGTCCTGAGCACGACGTCGGGGTGGAGCACCGCCACGAGCGCGTCGAAGTCGCCGCCCCGCGAGGCCGCCAGGAACGCCTCCACCACCTCCCGCTGCCGCGCCACGTCGGGATCGGGCCGCACGTCGGCGCCCTGCACACGGCGGCGGGCGCGGCTGGCGAGCTGCCGGGTGGCGGCCGGCGTGCGATCGAGGACAGGGGCGATCTCGTCGAACGGCACGGCGAACATGTCGTGCAGCACGAAGGCCAGCCGCTCGGCCGGGTCCAGCGTCTGCAGGACGACGAGCAGCGCGAGCCCCACCGAGTCGGCGAGCAGCGCCTCCTGCTCGGGGTCGGCGCCCTCGGCCCCGGTGATCACGGGGTCGGGCATCCGGATCTCCAGCGGCTCCTCACGGCGGGTCTCGCGCGAACGCAACAGGTTGAGGCACACCCGGCCCACCACGGTCGTGAGCCAGGCGGCCAGGTTCCGCACCTCGCTGGTGTCGGTGCGCTCGAACCTCAGCCAGGTCTCCTGCACCGCGTCGTCGGCCTCGCTGACCGACCCGAGCATCCGGTACGCCACGGCTCGCAGCTGGCCCCGGTGCGCCTCGAACAGATCTTCATGGTCGGCCATCTGTCACATTCCTTCTCCGCGGAGCGTCGTTGTTCTGACATATCCAACCGGGCGACCGCGCTCGTGCCGCCCGCGACCCTGAGGACACCACCATGCACGCACGGATGAAGCACCCCGCCGCCGTCCTGCCCGGCGCCATGCAGGCCCTGCACGCGCTGGGCCGCAGCATCGAGGGCGCCGGTCTGCCGAAGGCGCTGCTCGACCTCGTCTACCTGCGCGCGAGCCAGATCAACGGCTGCGGCGTCTGCCTCGACATGCACGCCCGCGACCTGAAGAAGAACGGCGAGAGCGACGAGCGGATCTGGACGGTGGCCGGCTGGCGGGACGCGCCGTACTACAGCGACGCGGAGCGTGCGGCGCTCGCTCTGACGGAGGCCGTCACCCGGCTGAGCGACCGGCCGGAGGCGGTGAACGACGAGGTGTGGAACGGGGCCGCCGACCACTTCGACGAGACCGAGCTGGCCGCGCTGCTCACCGCCATCGCCACGATCAACGTGTGGAACCGGCTCAACGCCGCCACCCGCCAGGTCGCGGGCGCGTGGAACGGCTGAGCGTCACCCCGACGACAGGATCAGCCCGCTCGTGGGCACCCCCGTCCCTGCGGTGACCAGGACGTTGGTCACGCCCGCGAGCTGGTTGGCCGCGTCGCCCCGCAGCTGGCGGACGGCCTCGGCGATGCCGTTCATCCCGTGGATGTACGCCTCGCCGAGCTGTCCGCCGTGCGGGTTGACCGGCAGGGGCCCGTCCAGGGCGATGCCGCCGTCGCGGACGAAGCCGGGGGCCTCGCCGCGCCCGCAGAAGCCGAGCTCTTCGAGCTGCGTGAGGACGAACGGGGTGAAGTGGTCGTACAGGATGGCCGCCTGGACGTCCGACGGGGACAGTCCCGACATTTCCCACAATTGGCGAGCCACCACTGACATTTCCGGTAAGCCGGTCATGTCGTCGCGGTAGTAGCTCGTCATCATCATCTGCCCCGCCCCCGAGCCCTGGGCGGCGGCCCTGATCAGCGCGGGCGGGCGGCGCAGGTCGCGGGCGCGTTCGGCGGACGTCACCACCAGCGCCACCGCCCCGTCGCTCTCCTGGCAGCAGTCGAGCAGGTGCAGCGGCTCGGCGATCCACCGGGACGCCTGGTGCTCCTCCAGCGTGATCGGCCGCCCGTGGAACCAGGCCGCCGGGTTGGTCGCCGCGTGCCGGCGCATGGTCACGGCCACGCGGCCGAAGTCCTCGGAGGTGGCGCCGTACACGTGCAGGTAGCGCCGGGCGAACATGGCCACCCAGGCGGCCGGGGTGATCAGCCCGTACGGGACGTGCCAGCTCATCTCCAGACCCTGCGAGGTGGGCTCGCCGCTCAGGCCGGCGTTCGGCTGGCCGAAGCGGCGGCCGGAGCGCTCGTTGAAGGCGCGGTAGCAGACGACCGTGCGGGCCAGGCCGGTGGCCACGGCCATGGCCGCGTGCGCGACGGTGCCGCAGGCCGCGCCGCCGCCGTACTCGACGCGGGAGAAGAACGTCAGGTCGCCGACCCCCGTCTCGCGGGCCACGGCGATCTCCTGGTTGGCGTCCTGGCTGTAGGTGACCATGCCGTCCACGTCGGCCGGCGACAGGCCGGCGTCGTCCAGCGCCGCCAGCACGGCCTCGGCGGCCAGCCGCAGCTCGGAGCGTCCCGACTCCTTGCTGAACTCCGTGGCGCCGATGCCCGCGACGGCGGCGCGCCCGCTCAGCACCGTCCGTCCTCCTTCAGCGTGACCGTGCCGGTGGCGTGGTCGCCCAGGCTCACCCGCCCGCGCACCCGCACGGTGACCCGCCCGCCCTCGCGCGAGGTGACCGTCCCGCCGAAGGTGAGCCGGTCCCCCGCGTACGCCGGGACGCCGAGCCGCACGTCGATGCGCTCCACGACGGCCCGCGGCCCCGCCCAGTCGGTGACGAACCGCTGGACGAGCCCCATGGTGGTCAGGATGTTGAGGAAGACGTCCTTCGAGCCCTGGGCGCGGGCGAGGGCGGTGTCGTGGTGCACCGGCGTGAAGTCGCGGGTGGCCAGGGCGGTCGAGATGATCAGCGTGGGCGTGAGGTCGATGGCCAGCTCGGGCAGCGTCTCGGACGTCATGCCTCCTCCGGGGTCCACAGGGGCAGGACGAGCCGGTCGTCCATCGGGCGGAACGTCACACGCAACGGCATGCCGACCTCGACCTCCTCGACGGGGCAGTCCACGACGTTGCCGACGATCCGTACGCCCTCCGGCAGCTCCACCACGCCCACCACGAACGGCGTCTCGCGGCCCGGCACGGGCGGGTGGTGGTGCACGACGTAGCTGTAGAGGGTGCCGCGGCCGGTCGCGACCGCGTGGGTGCGGGCCGTCGAGCGGCAGGCCGGGCACATCGGGCCGGGCGGGTGGCGAAGCGCGCCGCAGTCGCCGCACCGCTGGATGCGCAGCTCCCCCCGTTTCGCGCCCTCCCAGAAGAACGCGGTGTCCTGGTTGACCACGGGCTGCAGCGGATACGGCTGGGCCACCTCGGGCGGGCGGAACTTGAGCACCCGGAAGAGCATCTCGGTGACCGGACGGTCGTCCGCGTCGTACCAGGTGACGTTCCAGGTGGCGAAGAAGCCCACGCCGAGGGCCGTGCGCTTGGGGCCGGCGAGGTCCGTGAAGCGGGTGGCGGGCGTGAGCCGTTCACCGAGGCGGGCGTAGCGGTGGTAGGTCTGCCGGCAGTCGGTCGCCACCACGCCCGTGTAGCCGGCGGCGTCGAGCGCGGCCAGCACGTCGTCGACCGGCGAGCGGTCGCGGGGCGCGTCCATGGTCCACACCTGGGCCATGGCGGGCGGGGCGAGGCCCTGCTCCAGGTAGAGCGGGTTGGCATCGCCCATGGCGGTCAGCCAGTGCCGGATCATGGGGGCGTTCACCGGGTCGGGGCCGGGGGCGCCGCGCACCTCGCCGAGGGCCGCCTGCTTGGCGGCGAGCTCGTGCAGCGTGTCCGTCGGTGTGCCCGTCGGTGTGCCCGTCGGTGTGCCCGTCGGTGTGCCCGTCATCGCGGCGGCCTCGGCAGGTTCAGGCCGAGCATGGCGATCAGTTCCCGCTGCACCTCGTTCACGCCGCCGCCGAACGTCAGCACCAGCCCGCCCTTGGCGCCGCGGTCCATGCGTTCGAGCAGCTCGGCCGTCTCCGGGTCGGATGGGTCGCCGTGGCGGGCCAGGGCGTCGGCGACGATCCGGCCGACCTCCTGCGTGCGTTCCGAGCCGTAGATCTTGGTGGCCGAGGCGTCGGGGGCGCCCAGCCAGCCGAGGTCCATGTTCGCCGCGACCTGCCAGTTGAGCAGCTCGTTCGTGCGGAACGCGGCCCACACGCGGGCGAGCGCCCGGCGCACGTCCGGCTCGCCCTCCAGGCCCGTGCGCCGGGCCCAGGCGAGGAAGCGGTCGTAGGTGTGGCCGAGGCCGCCGGCCGGCCCGAGGGTCACGCGCTCGTGGTTGAGCTGGTTGACGATGAGGTCCCAGCCGCGGTCCACCTCGCCGACCACCATGTCCACCGGGACGCGCACGTCGGAGTAGTACGTCGCGTTCGTGTGGTGGCGGCCGTCCATGGTGATGATCGGGGTCCACGAGAAGCCGGGGTCGTCCGTGGAGACGATCATCATGGTGATGCCCTTGTGCTTCTTCGCCGCGGGGTTCGTGCGGACGGCCAGCCAGATGTGGTCAGCGTGGTGGCCGCCGCTGGTGAAGATCTTCTGGCCGTTGACGACGTAGTGGTCGCCGTCGAGCACCGCGGTCGTCCGCAGCGAGGCCAGGTCGGTGCCCGCCTCGGGCTCGCTGTAGCCGATCGCGAAGTGGCACTCTCCGGCGAGGATGCGCGGCAGGAAGAGGTCCTTCTGCTCCTGGGTGCCGTACTGCATGAGGGTGGGCCCCACGGTCTGCACCGTGATGATCGGGTACGGCACCCCGGCGCGGGCGATCTCGTTGGCGAAGATCTGCTGCTCCAGGGGGCCGTAGCCGCTGCCGCCGTACTCCTTCGGCCAGCCGAGGCCGAGCTTGCCGTCGCGGCCGAGCCGCCGGCAGTGCTCCATGTACGCCTCGCCGAACGGGTCCTGGGCGATCTCGGCCCGCTGCTCGGTGGTGAGGCAGGTCCGGAAGTACGCGCGCAGCTCGTCGCGGAGCCCGCGCTGCTCGGCGGTCAGGTCGATCAGCATCAGACGAGCGCTCCGATCAGGTCGAGCTGGGCGTCGGCGCCGCCGAGCAGGTGCGTCAGGTGCCTGCCCTGGGCGAAGTAGCGGTGCAGCGGGTACGTCACGTCGAGCCCGAGCCCGCCGTGCAGGTGCTGGCAGGTGTAGAGCGCGGTGAACCCCGCACAGGCGTGGTACGCGGCCAGCGCCACGTCCCGCTCGGCCGGCAGTCCCTCCCCCAGCCGCCAGACCGCCGCCCACATGGCCACGTCGAGCACCCGTCCGGCGATGTAGACGTCGGCGACCTGCATGGTCACCGCCTGGAACTCGGCCAGCGCCCGCCCGAACTGCCGGCGCGTCCTGACGTGCGACGTGGTCAGCTCCAGCGCGCCGGCCAGCACGCCGCTCGCCTGGGCGGCGGCCGCGGCCGTGAAGACGCGCACGGTGTCGGCGGCCGCCTCGATCCCGGCCACCCGCTCGGCGGGGGCGTCGTCGAACACCAGCGTGGCGGCGGGCTCCCCCGTGGAGGTGTACTCCTGGACCGTGGACGTCGGCTCCGCCAGAAACAGCCCCTCGTCCGCGGTGACCAGCGTCGCCGCCCCCGGGTACGGCACGGTGACCTTGCGGCCGGTGAGCGTCCAGGCGCCGTCCGCCCAGCGCGCGGCCGTCCGGGGCGGTTCTGCCAGGGCGCGGCCTGGCTCGCGCAGCGCGAGGGTGACCCGGTCGCCGCAGCGGCACTGCTGGTCCAGGTCGCCGTGGCGGGCCAGGGCGAGCGTGCCGGCCAGCGTGGGCAGGGCCGGCACCGGCGCCGCACGGGCGCCCGCCTCGCGCAGCACCACGGCCATCTCGACCGGGCCGAGCCCGGCGCCGCCCGCCTCCTCCGGCACGCACACGCCCAGCAGCCCGGCCTGGCGCAGCCGTTCCTCGTCCGCCTCCTTGGCGAGGACGTCGGCGGCCAGCTTCCTGAGGTCCTGCTGGGTTTCGTCCAGGTTGAAGTCCACGGGTCCTCCAGCAAGCGCTAGGTAAGCCGATTCGGAAACTAGAACAGATTCCAATCTCTGTCCAGCGACGCCCTGCGTCGATAATGCGCGATATATGGCTGTAACGCCGGGGACATGGGCCTATTCGGCTTCTTTGTGACTCGCTGGTAACAAGCCGTGCCTTCGTGAAATCAGATAACGTGTTCTCATGCGTCCCACGCACGCGACCGTCGCCGCGCCCTCCAGCGACATCGAGGCGACCATGGAGAGCCACCCCGCGCAGAGCGTCCGTACGCGCAGCCAGCACCAGCGCCGCAGGCGCATCGTCCAGGCCGCCGCCGCCCTCGCCTCACGCGGCGGGGTCGAGGCCATGCAGATGCGCACGGTCGCCGAGCGCGCGGGCGTGGCGCTCGGCACGCTCTACCGCTACTTCCCGTCCAAGATGGATCTCGTCGTGGCCGTGGTCGGCGAGGAGCTCGACCTGCTGGAGAGCAGCATCGACCGCCGCCCGCCCGGGGCCGTCACCCCGGCGAGCCGTGCGGTCGACGTGCTCATGAGGGCCACCCGCGGGCTCATGCGCGAGCCCGAGCTGGCCGACGCGCTCATCCGGTCGCTGATCATGGCCGACGTCGAGACGCCGTTCGGCGACCGCATGACGGGGCTGCTGCTGCGCGTCTCGGCCGACGGGCTGACGCTGGAGGCCGCGAGCGAGGAGCAGATCGACCTCGCCGGCTCGCTGGCCAGCGTGTGGGTGCAGGAGCTGCTGGAGATGTTGCGCGGGCGGCGCACGTACGACCAGATCCAGCGGCGCATCGAGACCGCCGCCACCCGCCTCTTCGCCGACTTCTGACCGGTTTTTACCCATCGCCGCCTCCTGCCCCCTCGCGTACCGGACGCCCGGCCAGCAGGCTGGAACCCATGAAGACGATGAAGGCGATCAGCCAGGACGCCCTGGGCGGTCCTGAGGTGCTGCGGATGGTCGAGGTGGACAAGCCGGTCCCCGGCCCCACCGAGGTGCTCGTACGCGTGGAGGCCGCCGGCCTCAACCCGACCGACTGGAAGACACGGGCGAGCGGCGGGGTGCTGCCGCTGAGGCCGCCGTTCGTGCTGGGCTGGGACGTCTCGGGCGTGGTGGAGGAGTCCGGCCTGGGGCAGGCGCTCTACCGGCCGGGCGACGAGGTGTTCGGCATGCTGCGCTACCCGCAGGGTCACGGGGCGTTCGCCGAATACGTGACCGCGCCGTCGCGCCACTTCGTGCGCAAGCCGCGCTCCGTCGACCACGTGCACGCCGCCGCGATCCCGCTGGCCGGGCTGACCGCCTGGCAGGCGCTCGTGGACGTGGCCGGGCTGAAGTCGGGCCAGCGGGTGCTCGTCCACGCCGCCGCCGGTGGCGTCGGGCACCTCGCGGTGCAGATCGCCAAGGCGCGCGGTGCCTACGTGATCGGCACGGCCAGCGCGGCCAAGCACGACTTCCTGCGCGGGCTCGGCGCCGACGAGCTGGTGGACTACCGCGAGCAGGACTTCGCCGAGGTCGTCCGCGACGTGGACGTGGTGCTGGAGACGATCGGCGGCGACTACGGGCCGCGCTCGCTGCGGACCATGCGGCCCGGCGGCACGATCGTCTCGCTCGCGATCAGCCTGCTCGACCCGGGCCTGCACGCGCGGGCGCACGAGCTGGGCATCCGGTCGGAGGCCATCCTGGTCGAGCCCGACTACGGCGCGATGCGGGCGCTGGCCGCGCTGGTGGACGCGGGCGCCCTGCGCGCGGAGGTGGCCGCCGCCATGCCGCTCGCGGACGCCGTCAAGGCCCACGAGCTCGGCGAGACCAACCGCACCACCGGCAAGATCGTCCTCACCGTCCCGCACTGATCACCCACACGCGCCCCCGCGCCTGGGCGGTCAGGCGTGGGCCGCGTCCGTTCTGGGGGCGAGGTCCTTCTGGGCCTCGACCTCGGCGAGCCGGTCGGCGAGGGCCGTGCGGACCAGGGCGTAGGCGTCGGAGCCCAGCAGCAGCCGGCGCGGTGGCTCGGCGGCGAGAGCCGCTTCGATCATGGCGGCGACGACCTTCGTCTGGTCGCCGATCAGGTCCGCCGGGTCCACGTCGCCGCGCGCGATGTCGGAGCGGTCGGCGTAGGCCGGCAGCGGGTCGGTGGTCTGGACGGCGTCGTAGAAGGTGTTGGCGATCATGCCGGGCTCGACGAGGACGGTGCGGATGCCGAAGGGCTCCACCTCCGGCGCGAACGCCGCGAAGAACCCCTCGATGCCCCACTTGCTCGCGTGGTAGAGCGAGAAGCCGGGGAACGCGATGTGCGCGCCCATGCTGGAGACCTGCACGATGCGCCCGCCGCCCTGGGCCCTCAGGTGCGGGGTGACGGCGCGAGCCAGGTGGATGCTCGCGGTGAGATTGGTGGCGACGAGGCTTTCGACCTCGGCGTCGGTGTGCTCCTCGGCCGCGCCCATGATGCCGTATCCGGCGTTGGAGACGACCACGTCGATGCGGCCGAGCTCGGCGAACGCGGCGTCGACGACCTCACGGAGCCGGGCGGTGTCGGTGACGTCCAGGGCGCGGCGCCACAGCCGGTCGCCGTACGGCTCGGCCAGATCGTCGAGCTGCTCGGGCCTGCGGGCGGTCGCGGCCACGCGGTCCCCGCGGGCCAGCACCTGCTCGGCCAGCTCACGGCCGAAGCCACGGGACGTGCCGGTGATGAACCAGGTGGTTGCCATCTTCAGTACCTAACTAGTTGGAGAACTTCTTCGGACCATACACTAACCAGATGGGGAACATCCAAACGTCGGGTTCCCGCTCCCCGCCCGATGAGGTCTGGAGGATTTCGTGGCACGCATGACCAAGGCGGAGCAGTCCGCCGCCACCAAGGCGCGACTGCTCGACGCCGCCGTAGAGGAGTTCCAGCAGCACGGGCTGGCGGGAGGCCGTGTCGACCGCATCGCCGAGCGCGCCGGGGTGAACAAGCGGCTGATCTACATCTACTTCGGCGACAAGGAGGGCCTCTTCGACGCCGTCATCGTCCGCGACGTCGAAACGATGATCGACGTCGTCCCGATCACGCAGGACGACCTGCCCGGCTACGCCGTCGCCCTCTACGACTACCTTGAGGCCCACCCCACCGTGGGCCGCCTGCTGACCTGGCGCAACCTCGAAGGCATCAAGGCCTCGGACATCGAGTACGACGCCTACCGCCGCAAGGTCGACGCCGTCGCCCAGGCCCAGGCCACGCTCGCCCCGGGCTCCACGCACGCGCCCGCCGACGTCCTGGCCCTCATTCTGGGCCTCGTGCAGAGCTGGAGCCAGGCCTCCCCCGCCCTGCGCGACCTCGCGGGCGCCGACGACCCGGCCCGCGCCGGACAACGCCGCCACAGCCTCCGCGAAGCCGTGACCCGCCTCATCACCCCGCGTCGCCCCTCAGACTCCTAGCGGCGTCGTTTTCTGTCGGTGGGGGCGGCTATACAGGGGGCTATGAGCGACAAGCCGACGAACGAGGATTTCCTCCGGCAGGCTGATCCCATGCGGCGGGAGTTGCTGGCCCACTGTTACCGCATGATGGGGTCGGTCCACGACGCCGAGGATCTCGTGCAGGAGACCTACCTGCGCGCGTGGCGGGGTTACGAGGGGTTCGAGGGGCGCTCCTCGCTGCGTACGTGGCTCTACCGCATCGCCACCACCGCGTGCCTGACCGCGCTCGACAGCCGCAGCAGACGTCCCCTGCCGACGGGGCTGGGCGCGCCGAGCGAGGAGGCGAGCGCGCCGCTGGTGCAGGATGCCGAGGTGCCGTGGCTGGAGCCGGTGCCCGACACGATGGTGGGCGCGGCCGGCGACGACCCGGCCGCGATCGTGACCTCGCGCGAGAGCATCCGGCTCGCGTTCGTCGCGGCGTTGCAGCACCTGCCGCCCCGGCAGCGCGCGGTGCTGATCCTGCGCGACGTGCTCAAGTGGAAGGCCGCCGAGGTGGCCGAGGCGGTCGGCACGTCCACGGCGGCGGTCAACAGCATCCTGCAGCGGGCTCGCGCCCAGCTCAGCCAGGCCTCCCCGAGCCCCGACGACCCGGTGGAGCCGCTGACGCAGGAGCAGCGCGCGCAGCTCGACCGCTACGTCGCGGCGTTCGAAAACTACGACGTCGACGCCTTCGTCGACCTGTTCACCAAGGACGCCGTCTGGGAGATGCCTCCCTTCGTCGGCTGGTACCAGGGCCCCGAGGCGATCGCCGAGCTCACCAGGACCCACTGCCCGGCCGAACGCGCCGGCGACCTCAAATTCGTCCCCATAGCGGCCAACGGGCAGACGTCTTTCGCCGTCTATTTCCGCGAAGGCGACGCCCACCGACGCTTCGCCATCATGGTGCTCACCTTCACCGGCGCTTTGGTCAGCCACGTGGCCATGTTCTTCGACACCACCCTGTTCGACATCTTCAGCCTCCCCGAAGAGGCCGCCAAGCCCACCGCCCCCTGAGCCCCGAAGCGACTCACCGCGGACCGCGAGACGAACACGACGGAGGCGCACAGCGCCGGGTGAATACGACGCGAGTTGAGGGCCGCACGGGTTGAGGGCCAGCGCGGGTTGCGGGGGCGCGGGTTGAGGGTCGGCGCGGGGTTGAACACGACGTGGGGCGAGGGCAACTCAGAACGGTCGAGGGAGACGAAGAGCTTCACGCACGTCTCGTCTCTCGGGCAGTGCCTGTCCTTCTTCGGACGCCCGACGCTGACGTTGCTCACCGAGGCCAGTTCTGAAAGGGGCCGTACGGGTCCTCGAACTCCAGGCGCAAACCCTCCCCTGGAATCATGAGAGCGCGCGCCGTCTTCTCGTCCCGTCCGATGATCGCGTCGAGCCACGTCCGTACCACCTGCTCCGGCGACGCGTCGGGCGACGGCATCACCACGTGACGCCTCTCGACCTGGCACCCGCATCCGGCCAGTACCACCAGCCCGGCCACGACCGCCGCGGCACGCGCCACGCCACTACGCCAACCCCCTGCGGCAAACCGGCCCCGTAACGTCACAGTCCCCGACTCTAGATCGGCCTCGCGAGGGAACTGTGGGCGTCTGAAGGAGCGCAACGACTGCAGCGTGGGCCGCGAGGAAGCTGCCGGCGACAGGAGAAGCACAACGACCGGAGCGGGGGAAGGCAACGGCAGCCAAGCGACGAACACACCGCACGAAGCGCGGCCACAAGCACACGACGGCAACCAGAGCCACCGAGCCGGCCTTGCGGAGTGAGGCCCAGTAACACGCGAGGCCCAGTAACACGCGAGGGAGCTGCCGGCGCCTGGAGGAGCGGAGCGAGCGGAGCGGGGGAAGGCGACGGCATCCAGGGCGACCGAGCACGCCGCACGGAGTGCGGCCATAAGCACGCGGCCATAAGCACGCGGCCGTAAGCACAGCCTTTCGGGATAAAGTAGAACCCGTTACAGTCACGCCAGAGCATCGTTCTGGAGGTGGCTGTGGGCACACCGGTGATCGTCGAGGCCGTACGTACTCCCATCGGCAAGCGCGCGGGCTGGTTGTCCGGGCTCAAGCCGCAACAGGTTCTGGCCACCGCGTTCGGCGGGCTCGTCCAGCGTTCCGGGATCGAACCTGCGGCCGTCGAGCAGGTCTTCACCGGCTGCGTCACCCAGGCCGGTGAGCAGGGCGGCCACGTCGGGCGGTACGCCTGGCTCTACGCCGGGCTGCCGTACGCGACCGGGGTCACCACGATCGACGCCCAGTGCGGCTCGTCGCAGCAGGCGGTGCATCTGGCGGCGGCGATGATCGCGGCGGGCGCCATCGAGGTCGGCGTCGGCGCCGGGGTCGAGGTCATGAGCCGGGCGCCGCTCGGCAGCAACGTGCTGCCCGCCCAGCCGCGGCCGGACGACTGGAGCATCGACCTGCCCGACCAGTTCACCGCCGCCGAGCGGATCGCGCAGCGGCGCGGGCTGATCCGGGAGCGGCTCGACTGGTTCGGGGCGCGGTCGCAGCGGCTGGCGGCCAAGGCGTGGGCCGACGGGCGGTTCGAACGGGAGATCGTGCCTGTCGGCGACGTCCGCAAGGATCAAGGGCTGCGTGAGACCACCGTCGAGGGCCTGGCCGCGCTCAAGCCGGTGCTGGACGGCGGCCTGCACACCGCCGGCACCTCGTCGCAGATCTCCGACGGCGCGGCGGCCGTGCTGGTGATGAGCGAGGAGGCTGCACGGCGGCACGGGCTGCGCCCGAGGGCGCGGATCCTGGCCCAGGCGCTGGTCGGCTCGGAGCCGTACTACCACCTGGACGGGCCGGTGGACGCGACGGCGAGAGTGCTCGCGCAGGCCGGGATGACGATCGGCGACATCGACAGGTTCGAGGTGAACGAGGCGTTCGCTTCGATCGTCCTGTCGTGGGCGAGCGTGCACGAGCCCGACCTCGACCGGGTGAACGTCAACGGCGGCGCGATCGCGCTCGGCCATCCCGTCGGCGCCACCGGGGCGAGACTGATCACCACGGCGCTGCACGAGCTCGAACGGTCCGACTCGGCCACGGCGCTCGTGACGATGTGCGCCGGCGGGGCGCTGGCCACCGCCACCATCCTGGAACGCGTGAGCTGACCCGGCCCGCGCGAACTCGTACCACGATCGGGGAGCAGATGAAGACCAGGCGCAGGCCGTACGCGGAGCAGCGGCCGCAGGACCTCGGCGGCGGAGTGTGGAGCGTGCCGGTGCCGATTCCCGGCAATCCGCTCGGCTACACGCTCGTCTACGCCGTCGAGTCGCCGGGAGGGCCGGTGCTGGTGGACGCCGGGTGGAACCATCCGGACGCCTGGGAGGCGCTGAGCGGTGGCCTGGGCTCGCTCGGGTTCGACGTGGCGGGGGTGCGCGGGGTGGTCGTCACCCATTTCCACCCCGACCACGCCGGGCTCGCCGGCCAGGTCAGGGAGGCCTCGGGCGCGTGGATCGCCATGCACGAGAGCGACGCCGAGCTGGTCAGGATGATGAACGCGCACGCCTCCCAGGAGCACGACGCCTTCCAGGCCGACATGTTGCGGCGGGCCGGCGCCGACCCCGGTGAGATGCGGCAAGCGGCGGGCTCCCGTCCCACGCCGCCGGCGGAGCCCGACCGCGAGCTGCGTGACGGCGACCTGGTCGACCTGCCGGGACGCAAGCTGCGCGCCGTGCACACCCCCGGCCACACGCCCGGGCACATCTGCCTGCATCTGGAGGACGCCGACCGGCTGTTCACCGGCGACCACGTCCTGCCCGCCATCACCCCGCACATCGGGATTTATCCGTACGACCGCGACGACGTCGATCCGCTGGGCGACTTCCTGGAGTCGCTGGACCGGGTGGGCGAGCTGGGCGCGATCGACGCCCTTCCCGCCCATGAGTGGATATTTCCGGATGTTGCGGCACGGGCCGAGCAGATCCGCCACCATCACGAGGAGAAACTCGACCGGCTGCACGCCCTCCTCGCCGAACGGGCGGAGCCGCTGACCATCTGGGAGGTCGCCTCGATGATGACCTGGAACAAGCCGTGGGCCGACCTGCCCCCCATGTTGCGGGGCATGGCGGCCGGCGAGGCCGCGGCCCATCTGCGCGCCCTGGAGGCCAGGGGCCGGGCCGCCCGCCTGGCAGGTGTCGATCCGGTCCGCTTCCACGCTCTAGACTCCTAGACATCCGATGTCTAGGGAGAAAAGCGTGGCGGTCACCGATGCGGCCATCGACAAGATCAAGCAGATGATCCTCTCCGGCGAGCTGGCCCCAGGAGACCGGCTGCCGAAGGAGGCCGACCTCGCCGTACGCCTCGGCCTGTCGCGCAACTCGCTGCGCGAGGCCGTGCGCGCCCTGTCGCTGATCAACGTGCTCGACGTGCGCCAGGGCGACGGCACGTACGTCACCAGCCTGGAGCCCGGGCTGCTGCTGGACACCATGTCGTTCGTGCTCGACCTGCACCGCGACGACACGGTGCTGCAGTTCTTCGAGGTCCGCCGCATCCTGGAGCCCGCCGCCACGGCGATGGCGACCAAGCTGATGAGCGACGCCGACATCGACCAGCTGCGGGTGATCCTCGAGTCGTTGCCCGCCGAGCCCACGGTCGAGGAGCTGGTGGCCAACGATCTGGAGTTCCATCACCGCATCGCGCAGGGGTCGGGCAACACCGTGCTCTGCTCGTTCATCGAGAGCCTGGCCGGCCCGACCACGCGGGCCCGGATCTGGCGCGGGCTCACCCAGGAGGGGGCGATGGAGAAGACGCGCGAGCAGCACACCGCGATCTACGAGGCCATCGCCGCCCGCCAGAGCGACGTGGCGCGGTCCTGGGCCACCGTGCACGTGGCGGGCGTGGAGTCGTGGCTGCGCCGGGCGCTGGAGCTCGACTGACATCGGACGAATGCGGCCGGCGTCGCGTAACCGTGGCCCGGCCTCAGATCAGGGACGGCGTCAGCGGGTAGGACCGGTGCCGTGGCCGACAAACTGGAGCGATACCGGAGCAAGCGCGACCCGAAACGTACCCCCGAGCCCGTCCCCGAGGCCGAGTCCACCTCCCCCGACGGGAACGCGTTCGTCATCCAGGAGCACCACGCGCGGTCGCTGCACTGGGACCTGCGCCTGGAGCGCGACGGCGTCCTGGTCTCCTGGGCGGTCCCCAAGGGGCTGCCGGCCGATCCCGAGATCAACCACCTGGCCGTGCACACCGAGGACCACCCCATGGAGTACCTCACCTTCCACGGCGAGATCCCGAAGGGCGAGTACGGCGGCGGCACCATGACCGTCTGGGACACCGGCACGTACCGGACGGAGAAGTGGTCGGACAGCGAGGTCAAGGTCGTCCTGAACGGCCGGCGCGCCTCCGGCCGGTTCGTGCTCTTCAGGACGCGCGGCGACAACTGGATGATCCACCGCATGGGCTCGGCGGTACGCGACCCGTTCCCCGAGGTGGCGCCCATGCTGCCGGTCGAACGCGCCCGTCCCCCGAAGGACGTCTCCGCCTACGCCTTCGAGTTCGCCTGGGGAGGGCGCCGCCTGCTGGTCCCCATCGACGGCGGCCGTACGGACGCCGCCAGGGAGCACCCGTGGCTGCGGGGCCTCGCGGCGTCGTTCGGCAGCCGGACGGCCGTGCTGGACGGCGAGGTGGCCACGCTCGGGCGCGCGGAGATCCTCGTCTTCTACGACCTGCTCTACGACGACGGGCGGTCGCTGGTCGAGGAGCCGTACACCGCCCGCCGCGCGGCCCTGGAGGCGCTCGACCTGAACGGCGCCCACTGGCAGACCGCCCCGTCGTGGCCGGGCGAGGCGGGCCCCGTGCGCGAGGCCGCCCGCGGCCAGGGCCTGCCCGGCGTCGTCGCCAAACGCCTCGACTCGCCGTACGAGCCCGGCCCCTCGTCGTCCTGGCTCTACATCCCCTCCTGAGCGCTCTTCGGGAGCAGGCCGGCGGCGATGAGGTCGTCCCAGAGGTCGTCGGGGACGGGGCGGGACCACAGGGCGGCGTTGGCCGTGACCTCCTCCGGGGCGCGGGCGCCCACGACGATCGTGGCGACGGCCGGGTGGCGCAGCGGGAACGCCATGGCCGCCTGCGGCAGCGTGACCCCGTGGCGGTCGCAGACCTCGGCGATCCGGCGCGCCCGCTCCACCAGCGGGGACGGCGCCGGTTGGTAGTCGAAGGTGCCCGACGGCTCCGGCGTGGCGAGGATGCCGCTGTTGAACACCCCGGCCGCCATCACCCGGACGCCGCGCCGGCAGCATTCGTCGAGGAGCGGCAGGCCCGACTGGTCGAGCAGCGTGTAGCGGCCCGCCAGCATGACCACGTCGACGTCGGTCTCGCGGACGAAGCGCAGCGGCGCCTCCCACTGGTTCATGCCGACGCCGATGGCCCGCACCACGCCCTCGTCGCGCAGCTCGGCCAGCGCCGGGTACGCCTCAGCGATGGCCTGCTCCACGTGGTCGTCGGGGTCGTGGATGAGCGCGATGTGCACGGCCGGGAGCCCGAGGCGTTCGAGGGAGTCGTCCAGCGACCTGCGCACGCCGTCGCCGGAGAAGTCCCACACCCGCCGCAGCCCGGCGGACACGGCGAAGTGGTCGTCGTCGGGCGCGTCACCTGCGTCGGTGGGCACCAGCAGGCGGCCGACCTTGGTGGACAGCACGTAGCCCGAGCGGCCGGCCAGCGCCGACCCGACGCGGCGTTCGGACAGGCCGAGCCCGTAGTGGGGCGCGGTGTCGTACAGGCGCACCCCGCTCTCCCAGGCGGCGTCGAGGGTGGCGCGCGCCTGCTCGTCCGGGACGGTGTCGAACAGGTTGCCGAGCGGGGCGCCGCCGAGCCCGTGGCGTGGCAGCTCGACGTTGAGGTTCTTGGTCAATCTTGTGCCTTTCCGCCCGCTATCCGGCTGATCATCAGGGCGACCAGGATGATCGAGCCGTAGATGACCGGCTGCCAGAAGCCGGAGACGCCGATGAGGGTGAGGATGTTCTGGACCAGGCCGATCACCAGCACGCCGGTGAGCGCGCCGAGGATCGTCCCCTTGCCGCCGTCCATGCTGACGCCGCCGATGACGGCCGCGGCGAACACCATGAAGATCCAGCCGACGCCCATGTTGTTGCCGATGGCCCCGAGGCGCCCGGTCTCGAGGATGCCGGCCAGCGCGGCGAGCATACCTCCCATGATGAACACGCCGTAGAGCACGCGGTCGACCCGGATGCCCGCGGCGCGGGCGGCGTCGGCGTTGCCGCCGATGGCGTAGAGCGCGCGGCCGAGCCTGAGGTAGCCGAGCCCGAAGATGCCCGCGGCGAACAGCACCCCGGCGATCCACACGGCGGCGGGCAGGCCGAGCCACACGGCGCTGCCGAGGTAGAGGATCGAATCGGGGAGCTGGAACAGCGTCTTGCCCTCGGTGGGTCCCTGCAGGAAGCCGTGCACGATGATCAGCATGGCCAGCGTCACGATGAACGCCGACAGCTGGAACCTGACGATGAGGAAACCGTTGAACGCCCCGATGGCCGCGCCGATGAGCAGCGCGAGCGGGATCACCAGCACGCCGGGCAGCCCGATGCCGAAGCCGCCCGCCGCCACCGGGACCACCAGCATCACCGCGATGGCCGGTGCGGTGCCGACCGTCGACTCCAGCGACAGGTCGAACTTCCCGGCGATCAGGATCATCGCCTCGGCGAGCACGAGCAGCGAGATCGCCGACTGCTGCTGGAGCACGTTCGTCAGGTTGCCCGCCGTCAGGAACGTCGGATCGAGGACCGCTCCCACGATCAGCAGGAGGAGGATCACCGGCACGAGGGTCAGGTCACGGAACCTGGCCAGCCGCACCCGGGGGGACGGTGCAGTCAAAGTGGTCAATCTTCTATGCCTTCCATCACGGCCACGAGCTCGTGGTCGGTCCAGCCGCGCGGCATGTCCTTGACGACCCTGCCGTGGAACATCACCAGCACCCGGTCACAGATCCGCAGGTCGTCGAGCTCGTCGGAGACCACGACGGCGCCCGCTCCGCGCTCGACCGCGTCCTCGACGGCGCCGAGCAGCGCCTGCTTGGCCTTGACGTCGACGCCCGCGGTGGGGTTGATCACGACCAGCGCTCTGGGGTCGTCGACGAGCGCCCGGGCGAACACGACCTTCTGCGCGTTGCCCCCGGACAGGTCGCCGACCGGCTGGTCGGGGCCTTCGGTCTTGATGTCGAGCGCGCCGATCATCTCTTCGGCCTTGGCCCGCCGCAGTCGCGGGAACACGACGCCGTAGCGGCCCAGCTTGCGGGCGATGGGGAACGTGGCGTTCTCGCCGACCGACAACAAGGGGACGAACCCCTCGTGATGGCGGTCTTCCGGGACGAACCCCAGCCCGGCCCGCATCGCCGCGGTCACATCGCCGGGCCTGACCCGGGTGCCGTTGACGGTGACCGTGCCGGCGTCGGGCCTGCGCAGCCCGGCCAGGGTCTCGGCGACGCTCACCTTGCCGCTGCCGGCCGAGCCGGCCAGGCCGACGACCTCGCCCGACCGTACGGAGACGTCGACGCCGGTGTAGCGGCCGGCCAGCGTGAGGCCCTCGCCCGACAGCACCACGTCGTCGCCGGGGGTGTGGAGGCGGGCCTCGTACGCCGTGGTGGCCTCCCCGGTCATCGCGGCGACCAACTCGTCGTGCGGCAGGTCGGCGACCGGCCTGGTCATGATGTGCCGGGCGTCGCGGAAGACCGTGACGCTCTGGCAGACCTCGTAGACCTCGTCGAGATGGTGGGAGATGTACATCATCGTGACGCCCTGCTCACGCAACGAGCGCATGCGCGTGAACAGCCGCTCGATGGCCGGGCCGTCGAGCCGGGCGGTCGGCTCGTCGAGGATGATGAACCGGGCGCCGAACGACAACGCCCGGGCGATCTCCACGAGCTGGCGCTGCTCCACGCCGAGGTCTCCGGCCAGCGCCCGCGGATCGACGTCGACCTCGTACGTGTCGAGCAGCTCGCGGGCCCGGACCTGGAGCGCCCGCCAGTTGATCAACGTGCCGCCGGACGACTGGCGGTTGAGGAAGAGGTTCTCGGCGACCGTGAGCGCGGGGATGATCGTGGACTTCTGGTAGACGCAGGCGACGCGCTGCCGCCAGGCGTCGCGGTCGGCGAGGGCGGGCGCCGGCTCGCCCGCGAACAGCACCTCGCCCTCGTCCGCCCCCTGGAGGCCGGTGAGGATCGAGACCAGGGTGGACTTGCCGGCGCCGTTCCTGCCGACGAGCGCGTGGGTCTCGCCCTCGGTGATCGCGATCCGCGCGCCGTCGAGCGCGATGGTCGGGCCGAAACGTTTGACGACATTTCGGGCTTCAACGTGAAATTTCATTACTTGACCTGGTTGCCCCAGAGGGCTTGGTCGTCCACGTTCTCCTTCGTCACGAGCGGCGCCGGGAGCTGGTCCTCCAGGCCGTTCGGCAGCTGGATGATCGTGCTGCCGTGGTCGGTCGGACCGGGCTTGAACGTCTTGCCCTCGGCCGCGGCCTTGGCGTAGAAGAGGGCGTACCTCGCGTAGAGGTCGGCCGGCTGCGACACCGTGGCGTCGATGTCGCCCTTGCGGATCGCCTCGAACTCCTGCGGGATGCCGTCGTTCGAGATCACGAAGATGTGCTTGGGGTCGCTCGGCGGCACGAGCAGGCCCTTCTGCTTGAGCACCTGCAGCGTCGGAGCCAGGTGCACGCCGCCCGCGTGCATGTAGATCCCCTTGATGTCGGGGTTCTGCTCCAGGCGGGTCTGGAGCATGGAGGCCGCCTTGCTGCCCTCCCACTCCGTCGGCTCGCTGAACACCGTGATGCCGGGGAACTTCGTCTTCATGCACTCCAGGAACGCCTCGGACCGGTCACGGCCGTTGATCGAGCTGAGCGCGCCCTGGAGCTGCACGACCTTGCCCTCGCCGCCCAGCTGCTCGCCGAGGAACTCGCACGCCTTGGTGCCGTACGCGCGGTTGTCCGCGCGTACGACCATGTAGACCTTGCCCTTGTCGGGGCGGGTGTCGACGGTCACGACCGGGATCTTCTTGTTCTCCAGCTGCTGGAGGGTGTTGGCGACGGCGCCGGTGTCCTGCGGCGCCATGACGATCACCTTGGCTCCCTGGCCGACCAGCGCCTGCACGTTGTTGACGAGCTTGCTCACGTCGTTCTGTGAGTTGGTGGCCGGCATGAGGTCGACCTTGAGCTCGTCGGCCATCTGCGGGACGTAGTTGATGTAGGAGTTCCAGAAGTCGGAGTCGGCCCTCGGATGATCGATGCCGATCCTCGTGCTGGCGCCTCCTCCTTCCGTCGACGTTCCTGAGCCACACGCGGTGAGCGCCACGAGGGCGGCCACCGCGACCACCGGTCCGAACTTCATGGGGGGTGTTCCTTCCTTAGTGGGATGGCCGGAGCCGCAGCCCCTGCATGCCACCGTCGACCGCGAGGGCGGTGCCGGTGGTCGCGCCGGCTTCGGGGCCGGCCAGGTAGGCGATCGCCGCGGCGACCTCCTCCGCGCTGACCAGGCGGCCCATCGGCTGCCTGGCGTTCAGTGCCGCCCGCTCCGCCTCGGGGTCGTCGGCCGCATCCAGCAGCCTGCCCACCCACGGGGTGTCGGCGGTGCCCGGGTTGACGCAGTTGACCCGGATGCCCTCTCGGATGTGGTCGGCGGCCATCGCGAGGGTCAGCGACAACACCGCGCCCTTGGTGGCGCTGTAGAGCGCCCGCTGCGGTAGCCCGGCGGTCGCCGCGACCGAGCAGGTGTTGACGATCGAGGCGTGCTCCGACCTGCGCAGGTACGGCAGCGCCGCCCGCGTCACCCGCACCATGCCGACCACGTTGACGTCGTACACCCGGTGCCACTCGCTGTCGGGGTTGTCCTCGACGGTGCCCTGCGCCCCGATGCCGGCGTTGTTGACCAGCACGTCGAGGCCGCCCAGCCGCTCGGCCGCCTCGGCCACCGCAGCCCGCACCCCGGCGTCGTCGGTGACGTCGCACTTGATCCCGACGAACGGCTCGCCGGGCGGGTTGAGGTCGAGGCAGGCGACCTTCATGCCGCGGGCGGCGAGGGCGTGCGCGGCGGCCAGGCCGATGCCGGAGCCGCCACCGGTGACGAGGGCCTTCAGTTGCTGTGTCATGCGGTCCTCCAGACCTCACCGTCGGGGAAGGTGTGGGCGGCGATCGACTCCGCGTGCATCTGCGCGCTGAAGCCCGGCGCGGACGGAGCGGCATAGCGGCCGGCGCGGATGACGACCGGGTCGACGAAGTGCTCGTGGAGGTGGTCGACGTACTCGATGACGCGGCCGTCCATGGTGCCGGTGACCGCCACGTAGTCGAACATCGACAGGTGCTGCACCAGCTCGCACAACCCGACGCCGCCCGCGTGCGGGCACACCGGCACGCCGAACTTGGCCGCGAGCAGCAGGATCGCGAGGTTCTCGTTGACCCCGCCGACGCGGGCGGAGTCGATCTGCAGGTAGGAGAGGGCCTCGGCCTGCAGCAGCTGCTTGAACACGATGCGGTTCTGGACGTGCTCGCCGGTGGCGACCGGGATCGGCGCGATGCCCCGGGCGATGGCGGCGTGGCCGAGCACGTCGTCGGGGCTGGTCGGCTCCTCGATCCAGTGCGGGTCGAACTCGCGCAGCGCGTTCACCCACTCGATGGCCGAGCCGACGTCCCAGCGCTGGTTGGCGTCGATCGCGATCGGGAAGCCGGGCCCGCAGACCTCGCGGGCCACCCGCAGGCGCCGGCGGTCGTCGTCGAGGTCGGCGCCGACCTTGAGCTTGATCTGCCCGAAGCCCTGCTCCAGCGCCTCCTTGCAGAGGCGGCGCAGCTTCTCGTCGTCGTAGCCGAGCCAGCCAGGGGAGGTGGTGTAGGCGGGGTAGCCGTGCTCGATGAGGTAGGCGATCCGCTCCTGCTTCCCCTTTTCCTGACTTTTCAGGATCTGGAGGGCTTCGTCCTTCGTGAGTGCGTCGCTCAGGTAGCGGAAGTCGATGAGCTCGACGATCTCCTCAGGCGACATCTCGGACAGCAGCCGCCACAACGGCTTGCCCGCGCGCTTGGCCTTGAGGTCCCACAGGGCATTGACCACGGCGGAGATCGCCATGTGCATGACGCCCTTCTCCGGGCCCAGCCAGCGCAGCTGCGAGTCGTTGACCATGTCGAGATAGAGGGCGCCGAGGTCTTCGACGTCCTTGCCCACCACGTACGGCTCCAGCGCGCTGATGGCCGCCGTCTGGACGTCGTTGCCGCGCCCGATCGTGAACGCGAACCCGTGCCCCTCGTGGCCGTCGTCGGTCCTGAGCACGACGTAGGCGGCGGAGTAGTCGGGGTCGGGGTTCATCGCGTCGGAGCCGTCGAGCTCCCGGGACGTCGGGAAACGCACGTCGTGCGTCTCCATCCCGACGATCCGGTACGCGCTCATGCCTGCCCCACCTTCTGGCGCTGGCGCCCCAGCCCGCCGATCTCGAGCTCCACCACGTCGCCGGCCCGGAGGTACGGCTGGCCGGGCATGCCCATGGCCACGCCGGCCGGGGTGCCGGTGTTGATCACGTCGCCCGGCTCCAGCACCATGAACCGGCTCAGGTAGCGCACGACCTCGGCGACATCGAAGATCATGTCCTTGGTGGTGCCGTCCTGGCGCGGCTCGCCGTTGACCCACAGGCGCAGCGGCAGGTCCTGCGGGTCGCCGACCTCGTCGGGCGTCACCAGCCAGGGCCCGAGCGGGTTGAACGTCTCGCACGACTTGCCCTTGTCCCACTGGCCGCCGCGCTCCAGCTGGAACTCGCGCTCGGAGACGTCGTTGGCGACGGCGTAGCCCGCGATGACACCGAGCGCCTCCTCCCGGCTGCCGAGGTAGCGCGCCTCCTTGCCGATGACGACGGCGAGCTCGACCTCCCAGTCGGTCTTCACACTGCCCTTGGGGATGAGCACGTCGTCGTACGGGCCGACCATCGTGTTGCTGGCCTTCATGAACACGACCGGCTCGGCGGGCACCTCGGCCCCCGACTCAGCGGCGTGGTCACGGTAGTTGAGCCCGATGCAGACGATCTTCCCGGGGCGCGCGATCGGGGCGCCGATCCGCAGCCCCTCCGCGTCGACGACGGGCAGAGCGCCGCGCTGGAGCGCCTCGCGGACGCGCTCGACTCCCCCGGAAGCGAGGAAAGCCCCGTCGATCTCAGGCTCACCGATGTCGCGCAGGGCTCCGGCGGCGTCCATCACCACCGGCCGCTCGTGTCCGACAGGTCCTACTCGCAGCAGCTTCACACCGCATCCTTCTCTGATACATCGGATGTCTCTGCCCCTGATGCTCGTGCGGCGAGGCGGAGCGTGTCAAGGGTGCCGAGGGGGATACGTCCGATCCGTGACCTCGGAAAACTCCTATGGCCGATGATTCGGGCAGGTGGGGCCGATCGACCGGGCCGATGAGTGCGTTCACACGGCCGAAACGTCGCCCACCAAAACGTCGGACGACAAACCGCGCGTGCTCCGGCACCTCGTCGCGGCAGGCAGAACGCCCTTACGCACGCCATACCCCGCCTACGGCAAGATCAGGAACGAGCTCGTGCCGTCCTTGACGGCCGTACAGCAACGTAATAGAACACGTTTCAGTACACCTGACCAAGCGCTTGATCATCAGAGGTGAAACCGCGTGCACATCGACCTCGTCGACCGGGACGTATACGCGACCGGTGGACCGCCCCACGACCAGCTCGCCTGGCTGCGCGCGAACTCGCCCGTCCACTGGCACGAGGGCGAGCCCGGCTTCTGGGCCGTGACCCGCTACGAGGATGTCGTGCACGTCTCACGGCACTCCGATCTCTTCTCCTCCGCCCGCAGGCTCGCGCTCTTCGACGAGGTCGGCGAGGAGCAGCTCGCCATGCAGCGGCTCATGATGCTCAACCAGGACCCGCCGGAGCACACGCGGCGGCGCTCCCTGGTCAACCGGGGCTTCACCCCACGCGCGATGAACGCCCTCGAACAGCACATCCGCGACATCTGCGATGACCTCCTCGACAATCTGAGCGGCGAGGTCGACTTCGTCACCGAGGTCGCCGCGCCCCTGCCCCTCTATGTGATCTGCGAACTCCTCGGCGCTCCGGTGACCGACCGCGACAAGGTGTTCTCCTGGTCGAACCGCATGATCGGCAGCCAGGACCCCGACTACGCCTCCTCTCCCGAGGAGGGCTCGGGAGCCGCCATGGAGCTCTACGCGTACGCCAACGAGCTCGCCGTCCAGCGCCGCGCGAACCCGCGCAACGACATCGTCACCAAGCTCCTCCAGCCCGACGAGAACGGCGAGACCCTCGACGAGAACGAGTTCAACCTCTTCGTCCTCCTCCTCGCCGTGGCCGGCAACGAGACGACCCGCAACGCGGCCTCGGGCGGGATGCTCGCCCTCTTCGAGCACCCCGAGCAGTGGGACCGTCTGGCCGCCGATCCCACCATGGCCTCCACGGCCGCCGACGAGATCGTCCGCTGGGTGTCACCGGTCAACCTGTTCCGCCGTACGTCGACGTGCGACCAGGTGCTCGGCGGCCAGGAGATCAAGGCCGACGACAAGGTGGTCGTCTTCTACTCCTCCGCCAACCGCGACACCTCCGTCTTCCCGGACGCCGACGTCTTCGACATCGGCCGCGACCCGAACCCGCACATCGGCTTCGGCGGGGGCGGCGCCCACTTCTGCCTCGGCAACCACCTGGCCAAGCTCGAACTGCGCGTGCTGTTCGAGCAACTGGCCCGCCGCTACCCCCGCCTCCGCCAGACGGGCGAGGCGAGAAGGCTCCGCTCGAACTTCATCAACGGCATCAAGGAGCTCCCGGTCTCCATCAACTGACCCCGGCCCGCACGACCCCCGCCGGTCGCCGAGCCGGCCGGCGGGCAGGCCGACCAGGGCGCCGATGCCGCTACGCCCCCGCTACCGACCGTCGTTCGAGGTGGCGGCGCCACGTCAGATCTCCTGACGGACGTCTGCGCGCCCGCCGGTGCGCTCGGTGACGCCCGGAGGCCGAGGGGAGCCGGATGCTGGGCGGCTCAGCGGTAGCGGGAGCGGCGGCGGGCGGCCCTGATGCGGCGCAGGATGCGGGTGGTGCCCTCCGGGCCGGGTCGCCAGCCGCGTTCGATCAGGGCGCCGGCCACGCAGTGGAGCAGGTCGGCGCCCTGGCCGGGCACGACGTCCCACCGGACGGCGATCACCCGCCAGCCGCGCCGCCGTAGCTCCGCACGCCGGTCGGCGTCGCGCCTGAGGTCGGCGGGCGAGGTGTGGTGCCGGCGCCCGTCGTACTCGACCGCGACCTTGAACTCCTCCCACCCCAGATCGAGGTACGCGCACCGGTCGCCGCCCAGGGCGACCCTGATCTGCGTGGCGGGACGCGGCAGGCCGCCCTCGATGAGGATGACCCGCAGCCGGCTCTCCCGGGGCGACGCGGCCCCGGGGTCGGCGAGGCTGAGGGTGCCGCGCAGCCGCCAGGAGTTGAGCGGCCGGTGCCACAGGGCCGCCAGATCGACCCCTTGACGGGCGAACTGGTCGAGGATCGCCACCGCCTCCATCCGAGGCAGCGCACGGGCGCAGTCGAGGGCCGTGCGTTCCCTGGTGGTGAGCCGGATGCCCTCGTGCTCGGTGACGTCCGCCTCCGGGAGCGGCACGACGTACGTGACGCAGCCCGAGAGCGCGACGTGGCCGGGGGCGACGACCTCCACCGGCCAGTCGGCCTCCGGCACGGGGAGCACCTGGAGGCCCCACACGTGCGCCGCGGTCTGCCGGCAGGCCACGGCCTGCAGGACCGCCCGCGTCACCCGCCGCGTCCGCCGGATCAGCGAGGGCGGCGCGGCCTCTGGGTGGCCTTCGTCCGGTGGCCGCCCGGAGGTGTCGGAACAGAGCCGGAGCGAGGGCTGGGCGGGAAGCGACGGGTTCATGTCCGGGAGAATCCCGCAGCCGGGCGGGACGCGAGACACCCGAACGCGGTTCTGTGGACGACGACCGCTTGTCCACAAGCTTTCCGCGCCGTCCGACCGACTTACGGTAGTCAGGCATGCGCCAGACAGATATCCAGGGGTCTTCCGGTATGTCAGCCATGTCAGGTGCGCTGCCTCCGCTCCACCGATCTGAGCGGGCGGCGGCCGCCGACGAGCCGGTGTCGTGGATGGTGTCCAGCGATGGCGGCGCCGTCGCGGTGGAAAGGCCCCAGGCCGGCCTGGTGTGTCGTTGTGCTGACCTGGCGGAGCGGGGTCGTTGACCCACGTCCCTAGGCGACAGCGGCGGTTTGGGTGAGGCGGTTGTAGGTGAGGAAGACGGCACCGCTGTCGAGCACGGTGTGATCGCTGAGTTTCCAGGCGCGGGGGTCGAAGGTGGCGGTGCGGGAGAACATCGGGATGCCGGCGCCGACGGTCAGTGCGCCCACCTTGAGGATCAGCTGATCGATCTGCTGGTAGAGCGCACCGGCCAGTTCGGCGCCGCCGAGCAGCCAGATGTCCTTACCGTCCTGGCGTTTGAGGTCGCGCACTGTCTGGGCGGGGTCGGTGGCGACCAGCTCGACGGCGGGGTCGGGGCTCTCGGTGAGGGTCCGGGAGAAGACCAGGTGGCGCAGGTGAGGGAAGGCGTCGGTGATGCCGGCCTTCAGTCCGATGTCGTAGCTGCGGCGCCCTTCGAGGA
>NZ_POUD01000115.1 GCF_003236395.1 Nonomuraea aridisoli
CTCCCGGACTGCCCGTCGCGGCCCCGCTTCCGGAGCCGCCCCCTCACGAAGTGGTACGGACCCTTTCCCCCGTCTGATAGGGGTCTGACATGTAAATTCGTTCTTTCGGAGGGGGCCATCGAGGGTCGTTGGTGGGAGCATCTACGGAGGGATTTATCCCGACATCATGCGATGTATCCCAGCAGGAACGGATATCGATGGCAGACACAGATGAGTTCCCCCTCGTTCAGTTCATGCGTGCCGAGTTCGACCCGGTGGGCGAGCTCGGCCGCATCCGGGCGGAGCACCCGGTGTTCCCGATGGAGATCCCCGGCGGCCAGACCGTCTATCTCGTCACCCGCTGGGACGACGTACGCGGCGTGCTGGGCGACCACGAGCGCTTCAGCAACGACTTCGCCGGCGTGATCGGGCTCGGCTCCAACCAGGAGGACCCGGGCGGGCTCGGCTTCCGTGACCCGCCCGAGCACACCCGGCTGCGCCGGTACCTGACGCCCGAGTTCACCATGCGGCGCCTGCGCCGGCTGGAGCCGCGCATCGAGGCCCTGGTCGCGGAGTGCCTGGACCGGATGGAGGCCAAGGGCGCCGAGGGCGGGCCGGTGGACCTGGTGGAGGAGTTCGCGCTGCCGATCCCGTCGCTCGTGGTGTGCGAGCTGCTCGGCGTCCCGTACGCGGAGCGGGCCGGTTTCGAGAAGCTCAGCAAGGACCGCTTCGACTTCACCGCCGGGCCGGAGGCGTCGCTGCAGGCGATCAACGACGCCATGGCGTACCTGACCGACCTCGTGGCCAGGGAGCGGCAGAACCCCGGCGACGGGCTGCTCGGGCAGCTGCTGCGCGAGCACGGCGACGAGCTCGACGACCGCACGCTCGCCAGCATGGCCGACGGCCTGCTGACCGGCGGCCACGACACCAGCACGAGCATGCTCGCCCTCGGCACCCTGTGGCTGCTGCGCAACCCGGAGCAGGCGGCGAAGGTGCGCGAGGTGGACGGCTACGTCGTGGACGTGGTCGAGGAGCTGCTGCGCTACATGACGGTCGTGCAGGTCGCCTTCCCGCGCTTCGCCCGCGACGACCTGGAGCTGCACGGGGTGCCGATCAAGAAGGGCGAGATGGTGCTGTGCTCGCTGAGCGGCGCCAACCGCGACCCCGCCCTGGGCGACGACATGGACGTGGTGCGGCCGGGCCGTGAGACGGCGGGCTCGCACCTGGCGTTCGGCCACGGCATCCACCGCTGCGTCGGCGCGCCGCTGGCGCAGATGGAGATGCGCATCGCCTTCCCCGCGCTGCTGCGCCGCTTCCCCGGCCTGCGGGTCGCGGGCGAGGTGCCGTTCAGGGAACTCGCCATCGTGTACGGCGTCAAGGAACTACCCGTCATCTGGTAGCCGGGTTACGTTCGCTGTGTGAGCGAGCCCGTCATCGATCTGACCTCGATCGGCGCCGTCGTCTTCGGCGCCGACGGCGTGGTCACCGACACCGCCCGGGGCCACGCGGCCGCCTGGAAACACGTCTTCGACACGTTCCTGCGCGGCCGCTCGGCGCCGTTCGACATCCGCGACGACTACCTGCGTCACGTGGACGGCCGGCCCCGCCTCGACGGCATCCGCACGTTCCTGGCCTCGCGCGGCATCACGGCGCCCGAGGGTTCGCCCGACGATGAGCCGGGCGCGCCGACCGTGCACGGGCTCGGCCTGGCCAAGGACCGCTGCTTCATGGAACAGGTGGAGGAGTACGGCGTGGCCGCCTTCCCCTCGGCGGTGGCGCTGCTGCACGAGCTGCGCCGGCGCGGCGCGCGTACGGCGGCGGTCTCGGCCAGCCTGCACGGCCGCAAGATGATCGCCTCGGCGGCGGTCATGCACCTGTTCGACGCGACCGTCGACGGCGGCGACGCCGCGCTGCTGAACCTGCCCGGCCGGCCCGACCCCGCACTCTTCGCCGAGGCCGCGCACCGGCTCGGCCTGCCCGCCGCCAGGGTGGCGGTGGTGGAGTCGGCGCTGCCCGGCGTCGAGGCGGGCGTGCGCGGCGGGTTCGGGCTGGTCGTCGCGGTCGCTCACGGCGACCGGGCGGAGGAGCTGCGCGCTCGGGGCGCCCACGTCGTCGTGCCCGACCTCGGTGATCTCCGCGTGCGGGGCAGGGTCCTACCCTTGACGTCGTGACCGTTCTCATCGACCCGCCGCAGTGGCCGGGACCGCGCGGCCTGATGTGGTCGCATCTCGTCAGCGACAGCTCGCTGGAGGAGCTGCACGAGTTCGCGGCCCGGCTCGGGGTGCCGGCGCGGGGGTTCGACCGCGACCACTACGACGTGCCCGAGACCGTCCACGCGCGGGCGGTGGCCCTCGGGGCGCAGGAGGTCAGCTCGTACGAGCTGTTACGGCGTCTGGTCGCCGCCGGGCTGCGGCGTCGCAAGCGCCGTTAGCTCGGCCGTCATGTTGGCGCGGGCCCGCTCCTCCCACAGCTCGCGCGCCCGCCCGGTGCGGAACAACACGGGCGTGGCCAGCAGGCGGCGCAGCACCTGGGAGCGGCCCTCGGCGAACAGCGCGTCGGGGACGTGCGCGTACTCCCGCCTGACGGCGGCGGCGTAGGCGTCGTAGCCGGACGTGCCGAGGACGGACAGGTCGGCGTCGCACAGCACCGCCCCATCACGGTCCCCCGGCTCCACCCGGTCGTGCGCGGCCGTCAGGCGCACCAGCCTGGCCACCTCGGCGACGCGCCGGGCCGGCACGCCGCACCTGGGGAGCCTGGCCTGGGCCAGCTGGGCGCTGCGCTCCTCGTCCCAGCCGGGCCTGCCGTCGTAGACCGCGTCGTGGAACCAGGCCGCCAGGCGCACGGCCGTCTCGTCCTCCGCCTCGCCGGCCAGCCCGTCCAGCGCCTCGAGGACGGCGGCCAGGTGGCCGAGGGTGTGGTAGCGGCGGTGCGGCTCCGACCAGCGGGCGATCAGCTCCGCCCCGGTGGCGAGCGCGGCCGGCGAGCCGCCCGCCAGGGACGCCCAGTCGTCGATCATCTGTACACCGTACGCCCGCGCTGATAACGTCCCGATCATCGGGACCATGGAACGGCAGCCACGGCGCCTGCCCCGCTGGCGGGAGCTGCGGGCCGTCGTGCCCGGGTGGCCGCGCTGGTCGCGGGCGAGCCGGATCGCCGACGCCGCCGACGTCGCCGACCTGCGGCTGCTGGCGCGGCGGCGCGCCCCGCGCATGGTGTTCGACTACGTGGACGGCGCGGCCGAGGGCGAGCTGTCGATGGCCAGGGCCAGGGAGGCGTTCGCCCGGGTGGAGTTCAGCCCCCGGGTGCTGCGCGACGTCGGCGACGCGCCCACCGCGGTCGAGGTGCTGGGGCGGCGCATCGCGATGCCGGTCGTGCTCGGCCCGACCGGGTTCACCCGGATGATGCACCGCGACGGCGAGCGGGCCGTGGCGCGGGCGGCCGAGCGGGCGGGGGTGCCGTACACGCTGTCGACGATGGGCACCACGCCCGCCGCGGACGTGGCCGCCGCGGCGCCCGGCGGGTGGAACTGGTTCCAGCTGTACGCGGTGCGCGACCGCGCCCGCAACCTGGACACCCTCGCCCAGGCCAGGGTCGCCGGCATGGACGTGCTGGTGGTGACCGTGGACGTGCCGGTGGCGGGGGCGCGGCTGCGCGACGTGCGCCACGGACTGACGATCCCGCCGGCCCTGCGCTGGCGCAGCGTGCTGCAGGCGGTGTGGCGTCCGGCGTGGTGGTTCGACTTCCTGACCAGCGAGCCGCTGCGGTTCGCCACCGTGGACGACGCCCCTCCCGACCTCGCCGGGCTGACCAACAAGATGTTCGACCCGTCGGTGACCGTGCGCGACCTGGAGTGGATCCGCTCGGCCTGGAACGGACGGCTGGTGGTCAAGGGCGTGCAGCGGGTGGACGACGCCGAGGAGCTGGCCGCCGTCGGCGTGGACGGGATCGTGGTGTCCAACCACGGCGGGCGCCAGCTCGACCGCGCCGTCACCCCGCTGGAGCTGCTGCCCCGCGTGGTGGAGGCGGTGGGCGAGCGTACCGAGGTGTTCCTCGACGGGGGCGTGCGCAGCGGGGCCGACGTGGCGGCGGCGGTGGCGCTGGGCGCGCGGGCGTGCTTCGTCGGCCGCGCCTACCTGTACGGCCTCATGGCGGGCGGCGAGCCGGGCGTGCGGCGGGTGCTGGAACTGCTGCGCGCCGAGCTGGTCCGCACGCTGCAGTTGCTCGGCGTCGGAGACGTGGGCGGCCTCGGCCCCGACGTCGTGCGCCTGCGGTAGCCGCGCGGGAAACGGCGCGTATCTGACGGCCGGTGTCGTCGCTCTGCTCCTTCACACGGGGACCTGTCCCGTCGAGAGGAGACCGACATGACGACCGGAGAGTTCCACCTCATGAAAGTGCCGGCGGAGCAGCTGGCCGGGGTGCTCCATGGGCAGGTTGTCGACCCCGGTGCGCAACCCACGAAGGTGGTGCGCCGCGGCGAGGGCTGGACCGTGGACGTGAGCTGGGAGGTCACCGGCGAACTCGTCGACTGGCTGGCCGGGCGGTGGCGGCTGGAGGTGGTCGCGGACCTGACGGGCGGTGGTGAGTCGCGGCACCCCTCGCCGCCCGTGGAGTTGACGTTCACCCCTGGCTCGGGACGTTACACGGCCTCCATCCCCATGCGCGGGCAGCTTGTTCCCGGCACCTATGACCTGGTGGTCAACCTCACCACGACGACGGCCGCGGGCACCGCGGGGGCGCTCGGCGGATTCGTGGTGATCAGCAAGGTCACGGTGAAGGAGTGACCACCACCGCCCCGGGCCCTCCAGGCCCGGGGCGGCGCAACACCACGCGCATCACCGGCAGCTCCGGCGAAAGCGGCAACAGTACTGCAAGCGGGTCGCAAGCCGCGCCTCCTACGCTCCTGACCTGGCGGCCACGGGGATCGAGAAGCGCCGCCCCCTATATCTGACGCTGTATCTGACGCTGCTGTATCCGACTCCTCCGGGGACGCCAGGCACGGTGAGCGCTCCGGGCGGGACCTGCACACGGGAGACCCCAATGTCCGACACCGCGATCACCGCGGACGACGTGCTGCGCATCGCGGCCTACCAGGACCGCAGCGCGGCACTCCAGGCGATGGTCATCGCCTACAGCTACCACCGGGTGGCCGCCGACCTCGCCGAGCGGCTGGGCAGGGAGACGAACAACTGGTACTGCTACGCCACCTGGACCTCCAAGGCCATCGGCGAGAGCCTCGACCTGCGCGCCGGCTCCCCGTTCATCGCCGGCTTCGGCCGCCGGCTGGGGGTGCCGCGGCGCTTCAGGCGGCTGTTCCGGGCCGCGCTGCTCACCCTGCTCGGGCCCAGCTACCAGCTCGGCCTGGCGCTGGCTAACCGGGCGATCTTCCTGGAGACCGCCAGTCTCGCCGTCACCCTGTGGGACGACGCCCCCGACCGTTTCCTCAAGGTCAGCCCCGAGTCGGACCTGACGCCGGCGCCGCCGGAGTTCCTGGCGGACCTGCTGTCGCCGGCCGACCCCCGCTACCTGAAGGACGCCGTGCGGTTCACGCGCGAGGCGGCCGCGACCGAGGACCCGCAGGCGCGGGCCGAGCTCATGCTGGGCGCCAGCATCGCGCTGTCGGCGTACGAGCAGGCCCGCGCGCAGGCGTCGCTGGAGCTCGTGCTCTACCGGCCGGTCAGGTGGCTGACCCGGGTGTCGTGGCGGTCGCTGCGCTCCCTGGTCACGCGCAAGCCGTTCCCGCGCATCCGCCTGTACGCCGCCGCCCACGCCGACCAGCCGTGGCTGACCCGCAAGCTCGAGTCGTCGTGGTCGTCCCTCTACACCCGGCACTTCTTCGCCGTGCGCACGCCGCTCAGCGACATCAGGGTCGGCATGCCGCTGACCGCGCCCGCGGGCGTGGACCTCGACGAGGCGTGGGCGCCCATCCGCGACGAGCGGGTGCGCAAGCTGGCCGAGGAGTTCGTCACCGAGGACCGGGAGGCGTCCACGGCCGGGGTCGCCGACTGGGTCTCCTACCAGGAGCGCATGCGCTTCATCGTCGCCTACTTCCGCGTCTACCACCGGGTGCGGGCGCTGTACGCGGTGCCGTTCGCCAAGGAGGTCGCCGACGGGCTGGCCGAGGAGATGGAGCGCGGGCTGGTGCCCGAGGCGGTCGGCGACATGCTCGACAGGACGGGCCTGCGCCGGCGCAAGGTCTACCGCTACCCGTCCGAGACGGACCCGGACGCGCACGAGATGGCGCACTTCGACTTCGCGCCGTTCCTGGAGGCGATCCCGCTTGACCAGCCGGCGACGTAGGTCAGTCGAGGAAGTCCCTGGTGATCTCCCGGGCCTGCAGGAGCCCGCGCAGCCTCGCGAAACAGCGGGCCCGGGTGGGCCCGATGCTGCCGACCGGCCTGCCCAGCCGGCGCGCCACGTCCACGTAGTGGGGCTCGGAGGTCTCCGTGAGGGCCTTGAACAGCACCCGCTGCGCCTGCGGCAGCTCCTCGACCAGCTCGGCCAGCGTGCCGGCCAGCCAGATCCTGGCCAGCTCGCGGTCGACGTCGTCGGTGCTGCCCAGCGAGTCGAGGTCGGGAGTGCAGATCTCCTTCGTGCGCCGGGTGAGCTTCAGGCACTCGCGGAAGGCGATCGTGGCCAGCCAGCCGGCCATGCGCTGGCCGTCGGTGACGCTGGAGAGGTTCTGCCAGGCCAGCAGCCAGGTGGTCTGCAGGACGTCCTGGGAGTCCTCGTGGCTGAGCCGGAAGCGGCGGATGCGGGCCCGCAGCATGGGGCTGAACTCCTCGACCAGCCGCTCCCACGCGCCGGCGTCGCCGTCGCGCGCGGCCGCCACCAGGGCGGCGATGTCGAAACGCCCGACGTCCGGGGGTGCGGGGCGCTCGATGGTGTCCAGGTGCATGTCGTTCTCCCTGCCGGCCGGACACTTCGGGGGTCATTTCCGGACGGCTCCCCCACCGTGCGACGAGTGATCGGAAATGGCTGTCTCGTCCGTGACAGTCCGGCTGTGGTGCTCGTCACATTCGGAAGATCGGTTAGGGCCTGCTGCCCGGCGCGGCAATGCGGCCTAGAGTTCTTGCATGAACGCGCGCAGCGGGCCGCACGACGCCGAGCGCGTCGCCGCCGTGTTGTCGGAGATCCCGCTGTTCCGCGTGCTGGGAGAGGACGGCATCCGCGACACGGCGCGGGCCGGGCTCTCGCGCCGTTACCGGCCCGGGGAGATCATCTTCCACCAGGGCGACCCGGGCGAGTCGCTCTTCGCGCTGCTGGACGGTCTGGTGAAGGTGGTGTTCACCACCGAGCACGGCGCCGAGATCGTCCTCAACATGCTGGGCCGCGGCGACACGTTCGGCGAGATGGCGCTGCTCGACGGCTCTCCGCGCTCGGCGTCGATCGTCACCGCGCGCCCCGCGTGGGTGTTCGCGCTGCCCCGAGCCCGGCTGCTGGAGCTGATGCGGGAGCACCCTGGCCTCGCCGACGAGTTCCTGCGCCTGCTCGGCCGCATGGTGCGCAGGCTCACCGGCCAGGCCGCCGACCTCGCCTATCTCGACCTGGGCGGGCGCCTGGCCAAGCTGCTGCTGCGGCTGGCCGACAAGCACGGCCACCACGGCGAGGTGGTGGAGCTGCCCGGGCTGACGCAGTCCGACCTCGCCGCGCTGGTCGGCGCGACGCGGCCGGCGGTCAACCGGGCGCTGCAGTCGCTCGTGTCGAGGAAGCTCATCGCCGTCCACGGCCGGACGATCACGCTGCTGGATGTCGCCGCCCTGCGCAAACGAGGCGGCCTCTGACGACGATCTGGAGTACGGGCTCAAATGAACGATCATGATGCGCGCTGGCCTGAGGAGCGGTTCCGGCAGCTGCGCCGGCAGGCGGACCCGGAGATCGACAAGGTGGTGGCCGAATACCTGCAGACCCAGCCGGACGGGAAGAGCGCCCTCGAGCTCGTCAAGGGCGTGATCGAGGAGCTGGGACGCGCCAAGCGCGAGGCCAGGGCCCCCTCCGGCGAACCGCCGGCGTCGGAGATCTTCGACGCCCTCGACTTCGCCAAGGAGCTGCCCGAGTGGGGCGACGACAAGGAGTCACTGGCCAGGGGCCAGGCCGTGTTCGCCGACTACGGGCTGTACCAGGCGGCCGCGCTGTTCTGCAAGTGCCTGCCGATGGCGTACGTGGAGGTCTCCAGCGCCAAGGTGCTGGCCGGCGTCTCCAACCTGGCCACGCACAGCCTCACCCGCCGGGTGGCGGAGACCGGCCAGATGCTGGTCGACGTGATGGGCCTGAAGGCCACCGACAGCCTGCAGCCGGGCCGGCCTGGCCACACCACCGCGATCGGGCTGCGCATCCTGCACTCGTTCGTCCGGGCGGTGGTCCATGAGCGCTTCGGCGACCGGTGGGACACCGAGCGGTACGGTCCGCCGGTCAACCAGGAGCTGCTGCTGGCCACGATCTTCGACTTCTCCGTGGTCACCTGGGAGGCCCTGGAGACGATGGGCGTCGTGCTGACCGAGGAGCAGCGCGCCGCCCACCTGTACACCTGGAGCGTCTTCGGTCACCTCATGGGCGTGGACACCTGCCGCGACGGGCCTCTCACGCTGGCCGACGTCGAGCCGGTCAGCCTGCGCCTGGGCCGCCTGTACGAGTCCAGCGACGAGGGCCGCCTGCTGATGGCCAGGCTGCTGGAGGAGATGGAGGCGTTCATGCATCTGGGCTGGCGGAAGCTGCCGCGCAGCCTGGTGCACTGGATGTTCCGCGACGCCGCCTACGGCGCCGACCGGGTGCCCGAGCTGCTCGGCGTGCCGAAACCGGCCTGGTGGTGCACGGCGCTGTTCGCGGCGGCGCGCGCCGCCCACCGCCACGGCCGGCTCGCCGGGCCGGTGGACGGCCTGATCCGGCTGCTGGTGCGCCGGATGGGCCGGCACGTCGTCGTCGGCATGATCGACCGCCACTCCGGCGGGCAGGCGCCGTTCCGGATCCCGGAGGAGCTGGCCCGCGCCTGGCGCATCCGGCAGTCGGCGGCGGCGGTGAAGACCCGCGCGATCCGCCACCGGACGCGGCAGAGACTCCGGCACGGGCGCGCGCAGGGAGGGCCGCACCCGTGAGCGTCCCGCGGGAGCCGGGCGCCCTGACGACGGCCACCATCCTGTTCACCGACGTCGTCAGCTCCACCGCGCTGCGCATCAGGCTCGGCGAGGAGCGGGCCAACGTCGTCTTCCGCCGCCTGTACGACCTGCTGCGCTCGGTGGTCGACGCCAACGGCGCGACGTTCACCAAGAGCCTCGGCGACGGGCTGATGGCCGTGTTCGGCTCGGCCACGGCCGGGCTGGACGCAGTGATCGCGGTGCAGCAGGCGGTCGCCGACGAGAACGAGCGTGCCCCGGAGAAGATCTCCATCCGGGCGGCGCTCGCGGCCGGCGACGTGTGCTGGGGGCTCGACGACGTCAGCGGGCTGCCGACCGTCGAGGCGGCCCGCCTGGTCGCGCAGGCCGAGGGCGGCCAGGTGCTCTGCACGGACCTGGTGCGGCGGCTGGCGCAGGGACGCGGCCGGCACGAGTTCAAGGACCTCGGGCGGCTGCCGGGCAAGGGGCTGCGCGAGCCGCTGCACACCTACGAGCTGCACTGGCAGAGCGCCGCCCACCACCTGGGCGCCTCGCTCGCCCCGTGGCTGGACGACCGGCACGTGCTGCCGTTCGTGGGCCGGGAGCAGGAGCTGCGGCTGCTGGAGGCCGAGCTGGCGGCGGCCGAGTTCGGCAGCGGGCTGGTGGTGCTCGAAGGCGACGCCGGGGTGGGCAAGACCCGGCTGGCCTCCGAGGTGGCGCGGCGGGCGCTCAAGCGGCAGTTCACCGTGCTGGCCGGGCGGTGCACGAATCCGGCGCGGCAGGCGTACGAGCCGATCGCGGGGGCGGTGGAGCGGCTGGCCCGCACCTCGCCGGCGCTGCTGCTGCGGGCCGGGGTCGACCAGCGGTGCGGCCAGCTCGTCCGGCTGGCCCCGTCGCTGGCCGCGCCGCCGCTGTCGCTGCAGGTGCCGCCGGCCACCGAGCCGGTGTCGGAGCGCTATCACCTGATGGCCGCGGCCCGGACGCTGATCGAGCGGCTGGCGGCCGTGCGTCCGGTGCTGCTGGTGATCGACGACCTGCAGTGGGCGACGCTGGAGTCGCTGCAGATGCTGGGCGCCCTGATGTGGGAGGCGGAGTCGCTGCCGCTGCTGGTGCTGGCCATGTCGCGGCCGATGCCGGTCGAGGCGGCCATGCCGGAGCTGCACCGGCTGACGGCGGACGCCCGGATCGTCCCCGTGCCGTCGTTCCGGCCGGAGGAGGTGTCGCTGGCGCTCGCCCAGGCGCGCGCGGACGGAGACGCCGAGCGCCTGCACCGGATCACCGGCGGCAACGCGTTCCTCATCAGCGAGGTGGTCAGGGAGCTGGCCACGGGCAAGGAGCTGGACGCGCTGGCCGTGCCCGGCGCGGTCACCCGGATGGTCATGGCCCGCATGGCGCAGCTGCACCCCGACGCCCGCGAGCTGGTGAGCCTGCTGGCCGTGGGCGAGCGGGTGGACTCGGCCGCGCTGCGCCGCGGTCTCGGGCTGGAGGAGGCGCGGTTCGTGGCGGCGGTGGAGGAGGCGATGGGCGCGGGCCTGGTGGCGCTGCTGGACAACGGGTCCTGCCAGTTCTCCCACGAGCTGACCAGGACCGCCCTGTACGCCACTCTGTCGCCGCCGCGTGCCGCGCTGCTGCACGGGCGGGTGGCCGACGCCTTGTGCGAGACCGACCCGAAGGCGATGGAGTCGCGCCCGTACGTCGTCGCGGCCCACCTGATGGCCGCCGCCGAGCACGGCCGCGACCCGGCCCGGGTGAGCGCGGCGGCCGAGGCGGGCGTCGCGGCGGCCGAGCACGCGCTCGCCGGGCTGGCCCACCGCGAGGCGGTCACCTGGTACCAGCGGGTGCTCGACCTGCTGGCCGACTTCCCCGGCACCACGCCGGAGCGGCGCGCCGAGCTGCTCGTGGAGTGCGGGCGGGCGATGTGGCTGGCCGGCGACCCCGAGGCCAGGCCGACCCTGCTGCGGGCGGCCGAGCTGGCCAGGGAGTGCGGGCGCGGCGACCTGATCGTCCTGGCGGCGCTCGGCGGCGACCGCGGGTTCTCCAGCGTCTCGGCGGCCTACGACGAGCGGCGCATCGCGCTGCTGACCGAGGCGCGGCAGGTGGTCGACTCGACCGACGTCAGCACCAGGGCGCTGCTGGCGGCCATGCTCGCCACGGAGCTCATCTGGGCGCCCGACGGCGAGCGCCGCTTCGCGCTGAGCGACGAGGCGGTGGCGCTGGCCCGCAAGTCGGGCGATCCGCGCACGCTGGCCAGCGTGCTGGGCATGCGCAGTCTGACGATCGTCCCGGCCGACCCGCTGCACCAGCGCCATCGCGACGGCGACGAGATGCTGGAGGCGGCCCGCCGCACGGGCGACGACCTGGCGCTGTTCCACGCCTACGTGCAGCGCACTCCCCCGGTGCTGGACAGCGGGGACGCCGGGAAGGCGGCGGCGCTGCTGGACCGGGCCGAGGAGCTGGCGCACCGGCTCGGGCAGCCGCACCTGGACTGGCTGCTCGGCTACTCCAGGGCCGGGCTGACCCTCATGCAGGGCGACCTGGCGCAGGCCGAGGCGGAGGCGGAGGCGGCCCTGCGGCTCGGCTCCGAGATCGGCCACCGGCTGGAGGCCGTGGCGATCTTCTCCGAGCAGATCGCGGAGATCCGGCGGCTGCAGGGGCGGCTGTGGGAGCTGCGCGACCGGCTGCGCCGCGCCGCGCGGGCGCCGCGGCTCGACCCGGTGCACGCGGTGCTGCGCTACCTGTGCGAGCTGGACGACGAGGAGGCCGTGCCGCTGCTGGAGCGCATCCTGGCCGGCGGCGGTGCCGAGCCGCCGCGCAACATGGCGCACCGGCCGGCGCTGGACAACCTGGCCGTGGCCGCCTCCCGGCTCGGGCGGGCGGAGCCGGCCGCGCGGCTGTACGACGCGCTGGCGGGCGACGGGGAGACGTTCGGGCACGGCACGGTGGCCCACCACTGCGGGCACCACTACCTGGCCCACCTGTGCGTGGCCATGGGCGACCCGGAGCGGGCGGCGGGGCACTTCGAGGCGGCGGCGGAGGTGCACGAGCGGCGCGGGGTGCCGCTCATGCTGGCCGAGTCGCTGCTCGACTGGGCCGACCTGCTCGATGGCGGCGGGATTTCCGGGCCCAGGCCGGACGACCTGCGCGCGTGGTGCCGGACGCTGCTGGCCGGCCGCGGCGCCCTGCTGCTGGAACGCCGGCTGCGCTGACGGCTACGTGACCGCGGCGCCGCTGACCTGGGCGAGGGGCGTTGCACGGACGGCGCGGTCGCCAGGCTCAAAACCAGATCGAACGACTATCCGACCCCATTTACCCCATCCCGGGACATGGCGCCGGGCGCATCCTTGGACTCGTCCATCTCGCCAGTGGGAGTCGCGCCATGGGATACCCCTCCGACCCTTACCGCAAGCCGCAGGAACAACCCGCCTTCGGGCCGCCGCCGCCCGACCCGTACGGACGCCCGCCCTACGCCTACCCGCCGCCCCGGCGGCACAGCGGGCTCGTCCTGGCCCTGGCCATCGGCCTGCCGCTGCTGCTGCTCGGCGGCTGCGCGACGGCCTGCGTCGTGCTGACCGCCCCGGGCGGCGGCACGAACGTCTCGGCCACCTCCGGCCCGCTCGACCTCGCGCCGCCCGCCGAGCGGGTGCCGCCCCCGGTCCAGGAGCCCGCCGAGCAGCCGCCCGAGGAGCCCGCCGACGAGCCCGCCGACGAGCCCGCCGAGATCGGCGGGGAGAAGGCGCCGCTCACCGGCGAGACCGGCAGGACGCTGACGCTCAAGGGCATGCAGGAGGGCTCGATCGTGGACGTGACCGTCGACCAGGTCTTCCGCGAGGTCGAGACGACCTACCCGACGATCGTCCCGAGGAGCGGGAACCGGCTCATGGCCGTCCAGATCACGCTGACGAACAAGAGCAGCCTCGTCTACCGCGACAGCCCGCACATGGGGGCGTCGGTGGTCGACTCGCAGGACCAGGAGTTCGAGGCCGGCTGGGAGGAGCTCGCGAACGGCCGGCACTTCAAGGGCACGCTCACCCTCGAGCCCGGCGACAGCGGCACGGGCCTGGTCGTCTTCCAGGTGCCGGAGAAGGCGAAGGTCGTGACGTTCAAGTTCGGCCTGGACGGCGGCTGGGCCGAACAGCACGGCGTGTGGAAGCTCGCCTGACCCGACCCGTCCGCCCCGGTGGCTCGCCCGGGGGCGCTCAGGGGGTCAGGGTGCGGCCCGCTTCGACGGCCTCGCGGACGCTTCTGGCCAGGGTCTCCTCCAGGGCCTCGCCCTGGGCCTCCAGCTCGCGCATCCCGTCCTCGTCGTCGATGCGGGCCAGCAGATCGCGGTACTTGTAGTTGTTGTCCAGCGCCTCACGGGCGCGCAGGGCGGCGTCGGCCTCCTGGACGCGGCGGGCGTACCGTTCCAGACTCTCGACCCTGGCGGTGACCGCCGCCAGGGAGCGGCCCAGGGCCTCCCGCTGCGGCCGCAGCACGGCCTCCAGCTCGGGGGTCACCAGGCCGCGGCGGGCGCGGTCCTGCTCCTCCTGGAGGGTGGCCTGGGTCCGCAGCAGCAGGGCGATCTCCCAGATCTGCCGGGGCAGCACCACCTCGTTCGCCAGGCCGTCGAGCAGCCTGCGGCGCATGACCTGCGAGGTGTAGACGGCCATCACCGCCCGCCTGGCCCGTTCCAGCAGGGCGCGCGCGTGCGGCGGCAGCTCCCGTACCAGCACGACCCGTTCCCCGTACGGCGGCCGCTCGCCGTGCGGCCCGAGCCTCGGGACGAAGGAGTCGATCACCGCCAGCCGTTCCTGCTCGGTCAGCTCGGGATCGGCGACGAAGTCGACCGTCCGCCTGACGTGGTCGCGTTCCCGGTCCAGCAGCCGCCGCTCCTCGTCGGCCTCCTCCCGCCGGCGCAGCATGTCGTACGTGAGGACGAGTCCGCACGGCGCCGCCAGGACGGTGACCAGGGCGATGACCGGGCTGGCATACCCGGCCATCGCGCTGAGCAGCACGCCCACCACCAGAACGGACACGCAGAGCGCCGCCGCAGCCAGCGCGTATCCGCAGCTCTTGGCCACACGGTCCCCCTCGGAGCGAGTTCACGAAGTGCCCTGAGAGTTCACAATAAACCGCGATATCCCCGAGATCACCAGATTGTGCCGAGACGGGATGGGACGGTCAGCGGAGGTAGGAGGCTCCGTTCAGGTCGATGACGGTGCCGCTGGCCCACTCCGCGTCGGGTGAGGCCAGGTAGAGCACGGCCGCGGCGATCTCCTGCGCCCGGGCCACCCGCCCGAACGGGCTCTGGGCCCGGATCGCGTCGCCGCGCGGGGCCTTGAGGTGCTCGTTGGTCATGTCGGTCTCGACGAACCCGGGAGCCACGGCGGCGACGGCGATGCCGCGCGGCGCCAGGGAGACGGCGAGCGACTGGGCGAGGGCGTTCATGCCCGCCTTGCTCGCCCCGTAGGCCGGGCTGTCGGGCTCGCCGCGGAAGGCGCCGCGCGAGGTGATGTTGATCACCCGGCCGCCGGCGGGCATGTGCCGCAGCGCGCACCACGTCGTGTTGGCCGCGCCGAGCAGGTTGACGCCGAGCGTGCGCCGCCAGGCGTCCTGCCACTCCTCGTAGGAGGTCTCCATGACGGGGTGGTGCAGGAAGACGCCGGCGTTGTTCACCAGGACGTCGATCGCGCCGAGCGCCTCGGCCGCCTCGTCGACCATCCGCCGCACCGCCTCGGCGTCGGACACGTCGCCCTGGACGATCGTGTGCCCTTCGCCGGGCAGTTCCCGCAGCAGGCTCTCGGCCTCCTTGGCGGAGTCGCGATGGTGGATCGCGACCCGGTCGCCCTGAGCGGCGAAGGCCGCCGCCGTCGCGCGTCCGATGCCTCGTGACGCCCCGGTGACAAGTACTCCACGTCCGTTCATCCCCCGCACCTTAGGGGATCGCGTACGGACGCCCGCCGCCGGGTCTCACCCGAGCCGTCAGGACGGCCACCACGGGCTGCGTCGGCGGATCGCGGCCTGCGCGCGCGACACGACGCCGTCATGGCTCTTGCCCGGATACCAGGGGTCGGTGGCGATCCGGTCGAACCCGGGGATCGTCTCCATGTGCCGGACCATGCGCTCGCGCGTGGCGGCGTCAGGGAGGGGGCCGCGCATGGCGGCGACGTTCTCCGCGACGTGGGCGGGGTCGGACGTGGCGGGCAGGGCGCAGGTGACGTCCGGATTCGAGATCACCCATTTCAGGAAATACTCCGACCAGGTGCGGATGCCCAGCTCCCTCGCGAAACCGGGCAGCGGGCGTCCCTGGACGATCCTGTGCAGCCGCGCCTTCTCCAGCGGCATGTTGACCAGCACCGCCGTGCCGTTCGCCGCCGCGGCCGGGATCACCCGCTCCTCGGCCGCGCGCGTGTGGATCGAGTAGTGCACCTGCACGAAGTCGAGCCGCGCCCGTTCCACCCAGCTCGCCAGCAGCGGGAAGTAGGCGGGCTCGTGGTGGGTCACGCCGAGGTGGCGGATGCGGCCCTCCTGCTTCCAGGCGTGCATGAGCGGGACGACCACGTCCACGTTGACCAGGCTGTGGCACTGCATGAGGTCCACCGGCCGGTCGAGCGACATGCGGCCGGCCGTGCGGCGCAGGCTCTCGGCGGCGTGGGAGTCGTCCCAGAGGTGCTCGCCGGTGGACCAGATCTTGCTCGCCAGGAACATCCGGCCGTTGATCCGCAGATCGGCCGCGATCGCGCCGAGGTTCACCTCCGACCTGCCGTACAGCGGGGAGCAGTCGAAGACCCGGCCGCCCGCCTGCCAGAACCGCCTGACCACCTCCCGGGCGCGCGACCGTCCCCGCTCGGACAGGGTGTCGAAGGTCATGAACGTACCCAGCCCGATCGCGGGCACCCGCTGGTTCGTCCGCGGGACGGCCCGGGTGATCAGGTCGTCGGGCGCGGCGGCGGCTCCCAGCGCCCCCAGGGGAAGCACGCCGAGACCGCCCGCCTTGACCAGTTGCCGCCGCGTGGGCGTCCAATCATTGCTCATACCGGGATGCTCGCCCGGACGGCCGCCCCGGGGCCAAGTCCGCTTCGGACCGGCCGCATACCGCGCGGGCATGCGCCGGCGCGCGTCCCGCGCCTGGCCGGGTGCGCTCGCCGCGCTCCGGCGGGCGGCGGCATACCTTTCTGGTATGCCCGTCGATCTCCGTCTGATGCGGTACGTGATCGCGGTGGCCGAGGCGGGCAGCTTCGAGGCCGCCGCCGGACGCCTGCACATGACCCAGCCGCCGCTCTCCCGCCAGATCCGCGACCTCGAACGGGAGCTCGGCGTCGCGCTGTTCCACCGGCGGCCGACCCGGCTCACCGAGGCGGGGCGGGTGTTCGTGGAGGAGGCGCGCGAGGTGCTGGCGGGGGCCGAGCAGGCCGTCGAGCGGGCCCGCAACGCGGCGGGAGCCGGTCGCGGCGCCGTACGCGTCGGCTACACCGTGACGGCGGCGTTCGACGAGATGCCGAAGTTGTTCGCGGCGATGCGGGCCCGCCATCCCGGCGTCCGGGTGGAGGCGCGCGAGGCGTGGGACGCCGAGCTGACGGCGGCGGCCATGGGCGGCGAGCTGGACGTGCTGCTGGGCCGTCACCTCGACGTGCCCGCCGCGTGGCCGTCGGCCGTGCTGCGCTCGGAGGAGTTCATGGCCGTCGTCGGCTCCGGGCACCGGCTGGCCGGACGGGCCGAGGTGAGCCTGCGCGAGCTGCGCGGCGAGACGCTGCGGTTCTTCCCGCGCTCGTACGCGCCCCGCTACCACGACGAGGTCCTGGCCGGGGTGCGCGGCACCGGAGAGGAGTTCGAGGTGTGGGAGAACCCCCTGCCCGGCCTGCGCAACCTCGCCGTCAGCCTGAGCGACGGCGGTTTCATGGTGCTGCCGCGCTCCCTGTGCGCCCGGCTCCCAGGCGGGATCGCCTTCCTGCCGCTCCTGGACCGCCTGCCGCCGATCGAACTGCGCCTGTCGTGGGCGCCCGACCCCTCCCCCGCCGTGACGGCCCTGATCAGGACCGCGCACCGGCTCGCCAGGCGGGAGCGCTGGACCGCGCCGCCGGGTTAGGCCGCCGGGTCAGGCCGCCGGGTCAGGGCGCGGGCGGCCGGCACGTGGTTCCCGGGGCCGGTGGGCGGAGGAAGATCAGATACCGGTTGGCGTGCACGATGGCGCACTGGTCGCCGCTGAGGTACAGCGCGTGACCGGGCCCGTCGTAGCGGATCATGGACGAGCCCGGGACGCGGTCCACGAGGGTCTCGACGTCGGCGTGGTCGCTCCACGTTCCCGCGCCCGCGAAGGGCGGCAGCCGGTCCGCCGGCAGCGGGCCCGGGGGGTTCGTGACGGGTGTCGCCACCCGACGCAGCCGAGCGGATGCCAGAGCTCGTTGCCGGCGAAGTTCGGCGACAGCCGTTCGCCGAGCTCCTTGGCCTTCCGGTACTCCTCGTAGCCGGTGAAGCCCAGCCCGTCGGCGCAGTGGGTGACGTTCATGCCGCGGAACGAGGGGACCTTGAGGCTCTTGGCGGTCTCGCGGACGTGCACGGCGAAGCCCGCGGCGTCCCCCGCCTCGGCCTGGGCGATGGCCCTGGCCACGCGTTGCCAGTTGGGCAGGTCGGGGGCGGCGCCGGGGCTGATCACGTCGGGCACGGCGGCCACCTTGATGTCGAAGCCGCTGTAGGCCACGCGCAGGCCCTTCGCCGGGATCGCTGAGCGGTCCTCGGCGGCGACCAGACCCCGCCACACGCCGCCCACGTCACGGCCGTGCAGGGCGCAGGAGGCGGTGGAGCGGCACCAGGCGGCGAAGCGGGCGAACTGGCTCTCGATGGTCTCCGCCCTGTGCCGCCGCCTGGTGGTCGCCCAGCTGCTCACACCGCCAACATCTTCGCCAAACTCGGTCTGCCGCCGTGCGACGACCACAATCGCCGCGTCATGGCGGTGCTCGCCTACCTCGAGGCCGAGCCGACCTGACCGCCGGGGCCAGCCAGGGTATAAACCCGGCAAATTTCCGCTATATGACATAAGGGACTCTTGATCAGTGGATAGGAGGATAGGGAGTTTCCTCGTCCATGAGGAGGGATCATGACGACCGCCCAGCAGCGCGGAAGCGACACCGCCACATCTGACGGGAAGGTGCCCAAGCAGTACACGCTGGACATGCCGATGGTCAGCGTGTCGGTCCACCGGCCGGACGTCCACATGCCGCACGTCCCGCGGCCGCACATCAGCAAGCAGGAGCTCGGCCACTACGCCGACGTGGCCCGGACGGTCCTGCCGCCGCCCGACCGCCTGGCCTACTACGGAGCGCTCGGCGCGATGGCCGCCTTCGGCGCCATCGACTGGCCGGTCGCGGCCGCCATCGGCGCCGGAATGATCATCGTGCAGCGGCGCCGGGACAAGGCCCCGTCGCAGGAGCCCGAATCGGCCCGGGAACCGGAGCCGAAGAAGGAGACCACGACCGCCAGGGAGCGTGGAGCCGCCGGCAAGCGCAAGAGCGCCTCGCCGGGCAAGTGATCGCCGTGGCCGCGCCGGAACGCCGTGCCCGCGCGGCCATCAGGCATCAGCGCCCGCCGCGCGGGTAGCGGCAAGCGGGTGCGTATCGAGGACTGGTTCCTCACGGAGGACGAGCGCGGCAATCCGGCCAGTGAGCTGGCGCCGTGGACCTCGGGCAATCAGGTGCGGCCCCTGGTCCACGGCGCCGCCTACTTCGCCGAGCTGCGCGCCTGCGTGGAGGAGCTCGGCAAGGACGACTTATTACTCTTCGCCGACTGGCGCGGCGACCCCGACGAACGCCTCTCCCCCGACGGTCCCACCGTGAGCGCGGCGTTCGCTCAGGCCGCCGAGCGCGGCGCGCACGTCCGGGGGCTCATCTGGCGCTCCCACCTGGACCTGCTGCGCTTCAGTTCCGCCGAGAACCGCCATCTGGGCCGGGAGATCGAGCAGGCCGGCGGCCAGGCGCTGCTGGACACGCGCACGGCCGTGGGCGGCTGCCACCACCAGAAGTTCGTCGTGCTGCGCCGCGACCGCGACCCGGCGGCGGACGTGGCCTTCGTCGGCGGCATCGACCTGTGCCACGGCCGCCGCGACGACGCCGCCCACGAGGGCGACCCGCAGCCCGTCCCCATGCCCGCCGCGTACGGCACCCGCCCGCCCTGGCACGACGTCCAGGTGGCGGTCCGGGGGCCGGCCGTGGAGCAGGTGCAGCAGGTCTTCTGCGAGCGCTGGGACGACCCGGCGCCCGAGACCCGCGACCCGCTGCGCCGCCTGCGCGACCGCCTCAGCCGGCTCGACGACGCCCCGCACCTCCCCCCGGCCGCGCCTCCGCCGCCGCCGGCCGGCAGCCACCACGTCCAGCTGCTGCGGACGTATCCGGCCCGGCGTGGCGGCTACCCGTTCGCGCCGCGCGGCGAGCGCAGCATCGCGCACGCCTACCACAAGGTCCTGGAGCGCGCCCGGTCGCTGATCTACCTGGAGGACCAGTACCTGTGGTCCACGGAGGTGATCGAGCCGTTCGCCCGCGCCCTGGAGCGCGAGCCGGGGCTGCGCATGATCGTGGTGGTGCCGCGCCATCCCGACCAGGACGGCTGGCTGGCCGGCCCCGCCAGCCTGATCGGCCGCGCCGACGCGCTGCGCCGGCTCCTGTCGGCCGGCGGCGAGCGGGTGGCCCTCTACGACCTGGAGAACCACCGCGGCACGCCGGTGTACGTGCACGCGAAGGTCTGCGTCGTGGACGACGTCTGGGCCGCGGTCGGCTCCGACAACGTCAACCTGCGCTCGTGGACGTACGACTCGGAGCTCAGCTGCGCCGTGCTGGACGAGCGGGAGGATCCACGGCCGCCGTACGGCGCGCTGCGGTTCGCCCGGGACCTGCGGCTGGAGCTCATGGCCGAGCACCTGGACCTGCCCGGCGAGCGGCGGGACGAGTTGTGCGACCCGGTGGTGGCCTTCGACGCGTTCGCCCGGTCGGCGGCGGCGCTGGAGTCCTGGCACCGCTCCTCGCGTACCGGGGAGCGGCCGCCCGGCCGGCTTCGGCCGCATCCCGCCCCGCGCCTGTCGCCGGTGCGGAAGACGCTCGCCATGCCGCTGTACCGGTTCGCCGTCGACCCGGACGGCCGTCCGCCCGCTTTGCGACGCTCGCGGGAGTTCTAACCGGATATGTGGATCGTGTCCTTTTTGTTAATGATCCGCAATCATGAATGGCGATCACCCGGAATCGTGCCGCCAGCGAAATTCGCCCCACCTGATCTACTTAAATAATGTGACGCCGCTCACAGCGACCAATATCCATTCTCTTCGGATGATCGGCGATAAGGCGGACACGATCACCTTGACGGTTATCGGAGCTGGATCTTCTTCTGCCGATCGGGAACCCGCTGCGCGGCCTCGTACGCGGCGTCGCGGACCTCGTTCAGCCAGCCCACCGGCCGCAACCCGGGAACGGGCCGCAGGAGCGGGTTGAACCGGGTCGGCAGGTCGGCGTCCGTCATGGGCGGGGCGGTGAGCTCGATCTGGCCGAAGATCCGCCACGGCCCGGAGGGCGCGGCGACGGCGAGGTCGAGCAGGATCGGCCCCTCGTCGGCGGCCCGTACGAGCGCGTCGAACGTGGCCGGCAGCGGCCGCTCGCGCTGGAGCAGCGCGCCCAGCACCAGCCGCCGGCCGCCCGCCTCGTACGGGAACAGGGACGTGTACAGGCCCGTCCAGCGGGTCGCCGGCCGGAGCAGCCTCCTGCCGAGCGGGGTGTGCCCGGTGGTGGCCAGCAGCAGGTCGGCGGTGGCGTCCTCCTGGTGCCAGCGCAGGGCGAGGCCCAGGATGTCGGGCAGCGGCGGCGGCAGGCCCAGGGACCGGGAGAAGCGGGCGAACCCGTACACGTCCATCCGGTGGTCCAGGAACGGCGCCCCCCAGGGCCGTGACGTGCCGTGCAGGCGCAGGCGGGCCTCGAACAGCAGGCCCGCCGGGTGGAACGGCCGCCCGCGCCTCAGGCGCGCGGCGGCGCCGAAGGACGCGGCCAGCGCGGCGCGCGTCGCCGGCGTCCACACCCCCTTGCGAGGCCCGCACTCCACCACGGCAACGCAGCTACCCCGGGCAGGCCAGGGAAATCTCACCACGCGGGACAGATCCCTGGGACGCCGAAAGGCCGGTCCCGCAGGGGAACCGGCCTTTCGGTGATGGTGGGCGATACTGGGATCGAACCAGTGACCTCTTCGGTGTGAACGAAGCGCTCTCCCGCTGAGCTAATCGCCCGCCCTGCCGGCTCCTTGGCGGTGCCGACGGGGAAAACCATACCGCACTCTGGCACCTGCTGGCGAAGCGAAATCGTCCCGAGGGCGATCACGCAGGCCACCACGCCCGGCGGGACGGGGCTCCCGGGGTGCTCGGCGGGGGCCCGGACGGGGGACTCAGAGTGATTCGGGTGAAACGCGGCGGTTGCCCACCGGCACGGCGGGTGGGTGGCATACCATCGTCCTGTCCCGGAAGGCTCCGGCCACGATCTTTACGCGAGAAACGTTCATGGACGGGCCGTCCGGGGCAGGCTCCAGAGCACGCAAAACCCTTGTAAATACGACCCGATTGATGCCGTTTAGCCAGGTAGATGCCTAAATGTCCAGCTGTGATGTGCGTTACAGAAGGCCCCGGAAGCGGAATCTTTCCTACTGGTTTCTTCGTTCCGCGTCATAGCTCAGGACGAAGTCCGTCAGAGCAGCGAAAGCCCCGAAGAGGGGACCTACGACGAAAAGGTTTGGCTGACGATGAACAGCACCACCGTCTCCGCCGAGCTTGGCCTTCGGCTTGTGGTCCCCGACCGTACAACCGTCCCCCTGCTCGCCGGACTGAGTTACACAGCCGACGACCCTTACGCCATCCGCATGGCCTTCCACGTAGGGAATGACGAACCGGTCGAGTGGATCTTCGCCCGCGAGTTGCTGACCGTGGGCATCGTGCGGCGTGTAGGCGACGGCGACGTGCAGGTCTGGCCCGCACGCGCCGACGGCGAACGCACCCTGCACATCAGCCTGACCTCGCCGTTCGGGCAGGCGCTCTTCGAAGTGCCGCTGGCCCCGCTCACGGAGTTCCTCCACCGCACCTACGAGAAGGTGCCGGCGGGGCGTGAGACCGACTACATGGACCTCGACGCCGAGCTGACCAACATGCTCTGGCCGTCCTGAACGGTCCGCTTCGCTGAAGGCGTAGTCGTCCGGCCTCCTCTCCCCCGAGGGGGCCGGACGTTCGCGTCTCCGAGCGTCTCAGGGCGCTGTTACGACAGCGACTCCAGGGCCTCGCGCATGCGGCCGATCTCGATGCCCTGGCCCGTGTACACGTCCCTGGCCAGCAGGCGCATCCGCTGGTCGCGGCCGCTCGCGAGCTGTTCGCCCGCCATCTTCACCGCGCCCTCGTGGTGCCTGGTCATGAGCTGGAGGAAGAGCCGGTCGAAGGCCGTGCCCCTGGCCGCTCGCAGCGCGTTCAGCTCCTCCTCGGTCGCCATGCCGTAGCCGTCGGCGTGCGTGTGCGCGTGGCCGGCCGGCGGGGTGCGGCCCAGCTCGGTCAGCCATCGGGTCATGGCGTTGATCTCCGGGGTCTGCGCGGCGGTGATCCGGCGGGCCAGCGACCGCACGGTCTCGGTGGTCGTACGCGCCTCCACCAGCGAGGTCATCTCCAGGGCCTGGCGATGATGGGGGATCATCCCCTCGGCGAAGCGCACGTCGGCGGCGACCGCGGGCGACGGCGACCGCCCGACCCGCTCACCCGGCGTCGCCGTGCGCGCGGGGGCCCCCGGGCTGCCCGGTACGATGACCGGCGCCTCGGTGCCGACCGGCGACGGCTCCGGCGAAGGGGAGGACTGTGGCGAGCAGCCAGCTATGAGAAATGTCGCCATAACTGTGATGAACGCCGTACGCTTCCGCGAACCTGCTGACATAGCTTCCATAGTGAGCTACTAGACAAAGGGGACGCGCGTTGATCTCTGCCAAGTGGCGCGGAGCGTTGCTGGGTACGGTGCTGCTGCTGACGTCGGCATGCGCCGCGGAGGGGCCGGCCGGGGAGCAGCCGGCGCCTCCGAGCCCGACGCAGCAAACCGGCGCTCCCCCGTCGCCCGGCGCGTCCGCCGGTGACCAGATGAGGAGCGACAACGTCACGCTCGTCGCGAACGTGCCGCGGGAGGCCCCGTTCAACGGCGAGGACGACTTCAACACCGACCTGGCCTTCCAGGGCGAGTACGCGTACGTGGGCAACTTCGGGGGCTTCTCGATCTACGACATCGGCGACCCGGAGAATCCGGAGCTGGTCAGCCAGGTGGCCTGCCCGGCACAGCAGAACGACGTGACCGTCTACCGCGACCTGCTGATCCTGTCGATCGACGAGCCGCTGGGCGGCGAGGGGTGCGACTCGCCCCCGGGCCCGCCCGCCTGGGAGGGGCTGCGGCTGTTCGACATCAGCGACAAGTCCGACCCCCGGTACATCGGCGCCGTCCAGACCGACTGCGGCTCCCACACCCACACGATGATCCCGCAGGGCGACACGCTCTACGTGTACGTCTCCTCCCCCGGCCCCGAGCCGCAGTCGGTGACCTGCCGGCCGCCTCACGAGCTCATCCAGGTCGTGGAGGTCCCGATGGACGCGCCCGAGTCGGCGCGCGTGGTGTCCAAGCCCAACCTCTTCCCGCAGCGCGGCAACGAGACGATCGCCTCCGGCTGCCACGACATCACCGCCTACCCGGAGAAGGAGGTGGCCGCGGCCGCCTGCTTCGGCGACGGCGTGCTGCTCGACATCTCCGACCCGGTGCAGCCGACGGTGCTCCAGGTGCTCAGCGACCGCGAGAACTTCGAGATCTGGCACTCGGCGACGTTCAACAACGACGGCACGAAGGTCGTCTTCGGCGACGAGATGGGCGGCGGCGGCCAGGCCACCTGCGACCGCAACACGCCGAACACCAAGGGCGCCAACGCCATCTACGACCTGGTGGACGGCCAGCTCCAGCGGCGCGGCTACTTCAAGATCCCGCGCGAGCAGCAGCCGGACGAGAACTGCGTGGCCCACAACGGCTCGCTGATCCCGGTGGAGGGCAAGGACATCATGGTGCAGGCGTGGTACCAGGGCGGCGTGTCGGTCTGGGACTTCACGGACTCGGCGAACCCGCGGGAGATCGGCTACTTCGACCGGCCGCCGTACCCGGAGGGGGGCATCGCCGGCTCGTGGTCGGCGTACTACTACAACGGCTACATCTACTCCAGTGACATAAAGGCCGGCCTCGACGTCCTGCGGATCGACGACCCGCTGACCGACCCGGCCGAGCAGGTCACGATGGAGGACTTCAACGTGCAGACGCAGCAGTCGTACTGACCGGTCACCGGGCGGCGGGTCGCGCCGCCCGGCGGCCGTCAGTGACCGTCAGAGGCCGTCAGGGGTTGAGGTCGGCGGCGGAGCGCTCGGCGAAGACGCTCATGGCCTTGGCCGTGATGGGGCCGGGCGCGGCCGGGATCTCGGTGTCGTCGACCAGGCGGATCGGCTGGACGTCGCGGGTGGTGGAGGTGAGGAACGCCTCCTCGGCGGCGTACAGGGCCTGGAGGGGGACGTCGACCTCCTCGCCGCCGCACCATTCGAGCACCAGCGCCCGCGTGACGCCGGCCAGGCAGCCGGACTCCAGGGTCGGCGTGAGCAGGCGGCCGTCGCGGACGATGAAGATGTTGGAGCCGGTGCCCTCGCACAGGTTGCCGGCGAGGTTGCCGAAGATCGCCTCGCCGCCGCCGCGCTTCTTGGCGAACTGCAGCGCCTTGGCGTTGTCGCCGTAGGAGGTGCTCTTGACGCCCGACAGGGCGCCGCGCTCGTTACGCGGCCACGGCACGACCGTGACCGCGGCCGTCGCGGGGAACGGCTTCTGCTCGTCGACGATGACGACGGCGGTGGTGCCCTGGTCGCCGCGGTCGGAGCCGAGCGGGCCGGGGCCGCTGGTGTAGGTGACGCGGATGCGGCCCAGCTGCCAGGCGGGCGCGGCGTCGAGCAGCTTGGCGATGCCGTCGGCGATGGCCTCGAGGTCGGGCTCGGGCAGGTCCATGCGCTGGGCGGAGAGCGCGAGCCGGTCGAGGTGGCGGGTGAGCGCGAACGACTTCCCGCCCACGATCTTGATGGTCTCGAAGACGCCGTCCCCGACCATCAGGCCGTGGTCGAAGACCGAGACGCTGGCCTGCGCGGGGTCGATCAGCTCCCCGTTGACCCAGACAGGGATGTTCATTCAGTTCCTCCTGTGGATGCCAGTGCGATGAGCCTGGCGGCTTTGAGCTCGGTCTCGAGCCACTCGCGCCCGGGGTCGCTGCCCCAGGTTATGCCCGCTCCCGTGCCGAACCGGATCTCGCCGCCCGAAATCCAGAACGTCCTGATGCCTACGGCCAGCGCCGCCGTGCCCCGGTCGGCGTCGACCCAGCCCACAGCCCCACAGTACGGCCCCCGGGGAGCGGGTTCGAGCTCATTGATGATGCGCAGCGCGGACGACTTGGGCGCGCCCGTGACGGATCCGGGCGGGAAGGTCGCTGCGAACAGCTCCGGCCAGCCCGCGCCGGGCGCCAGCCGGGCGCGCACGGTCGAGACGAGATGGACGAGCCCCGGGTGCTCCTCGACCGCGCACAACGCCGGCACCTCGACCGAGCCGACGGCGGCGACCCGGCCGAGGTCGTTGCGGACCAGGTCGACGATCATGACGTTCTCGGCGTAGTCCTTCTCGAGGAGGTCGGCGGCGGTCACGCCGGTGCCCTTGATCGGCCGCGACTCGATGACGTCGCCGTCACGCGACAGGTAGAGCTCGGGCGAGGCCGACACGACGCTGAGGCCGGGGATCGAGATGACGCCCGCGTACGGGGCCGGGTTGCCCGCGGCGAGCCGGGCGGCGAGCGCGAGCGGGTCGGCGTCGTGGGGGACGGGCGCGCTCAGGACGCGGCAGAGGTTGGCCTGGTAGACCTCGCCCTGCTCGATGTAGTCGCGGATGACCCGGACGCCGCGTTCGTAGGCGGCCCGGTCGAGGGAGCTGCGCCACTGCCCCGGGGCGGGGCCGCGCCACGGGCCGGCGG
>NZ_POUD01000116.1 GCF_003236395.1 Nonomuraea aridisoli
CCGCCGGCCCCCGCCGACATCCCGGCCTCCCTGCGCACGATGGAGAAGGCCGCCGAGCTCACCGGCGAGACCCGCGAACGGCTGCGTGGCGACGCCGCCGCCAACATCCGCGGCGGCGCGGCGCTGCTGGCCGACTACCAGAAGTCGCTCGGCGCCCCGCTGAGCGACGACCCCGCCGAGTGGTACGGCGCCGTCGCCAAGTACGCGGGCGCGCAGGAGGCCAGCGCGGCGAAGTTCTTCGCCGACGAGGTCTACGCGACGATCCGGCAGGGCGTCGAGCGCACGACGGACGACGGGCACCGGGTGAACCTGCCCGCCGTGCCGGATCTGGGCAAGATCGAGCGGTGGCTGGAGAAGCTCGACCTGCGGCCCACCCGCACCGACGGCGTGGAGTGCCCGGCCTCGATCTCCTGCGAGTGGATCCCGGCCGCCTACCAGCAGCTCCCGAACGACGACTACGGCCACTACGACCTGGCGAACCGCCCGGTCAGCCAGAAGATCGACTACATCATCATTCACGACATGGAGGGATATTTCCTCCCGTCCATCCGCCTCAACCAGGACCCGAACTACGGAGCCAGCTGGCAGTACTCGATCCGCTCCTCCGACGGCCACATCGCCCAGCACATCAAGGCCAAGGACGTCGGCTGGCAGGCCGGCAACTGGTACGTCAACGCCAAGTCCATCGGCCTCGAGCACGAGGGCTTCCTCGCCGAGGGCGGCACCTGGTACACCGAGGCGATGTACCGCTCGTCGGCACGCCTGGTGCGCTACCTCGCGCAGCGGTTTGACGTGCCGCTCGACCGCGCCCACATCCTCGGCCACGACAACGTCCCCGGCACGCTCCCCTCGACCGTCCAGGGCATGCACGAGGACCCGGGCCCGTTCTGGGACTGGGACCACTACTTCCGGCTCCTGGGCGCGCCGCTGCACCAGTTCGGCGGCCCCCGGTCCGGCGCGATCATGATCAAGCCGGACTTCGCCACGAACAAGCCCTACTTCTACGGCTGCGACCGCGCTAACCCGTCGGCCGACTGCCCGCCGCTCCCCGCCGGCACCGTGTGGCTGCGCACCGAGCCCAGGCCCGACGCGCCGCTGGTCAAGGACATCGGCAAGCACCCCACCGGCGAGTCCCTCTACAGCGTGTACGACCACAGCGCCCGCGCCGGCACCGGCCAGCGCTTCGCCGTGGCCGACCGGCAGGGCGACTGGACGGCGATCTGGTACCTCGGGCAGAAGGCGTGGTTCCACAACCCGGCCGACGCTCCGACCGCCGTGCCGTCGAAGGGCCTCGTGGTCACCCCGAAGCCGGGCAAGGCGACCGTCCCGGTCTACGGCCGGGCCTATCCGGAGCAGGAGGCGTACCCGGAGGGGGTGCCGTACCAGGCGGTGACGCCGCTGCAGTACACGTTCTCGGCGGGCGAGAAGTACACCCTCGGCGGCCCGGCCGCCACGGAGTACTACCGCGCGGTCACCTACGACCTGGCCGACCACCAGGTGGTCCGGGGCAAGACGAAGTACCTGCAGATCCAGTTCGGCCACCGGGTGATGTTCGTCAAGGCTGACGACGTGCTGGTGATGCCCTCCGGTTGAACTCCTCGACGGCGTGCCTGGTGCTGGCGAGAGCCTCCTGGGAGGAGTCGAACGTGCGCTGGGCGACGCCGACGAACACGCAGTCGACGACGAGAAGCTGGCTGATGCGGCTGGCCAGGGCGCCGGGACGGAACTCCGTCTCGCGCCCGGCGGAGATCAGCACGTGCTCGGCCAGCTCCGCGATGGACGAGCGCGGGTTGTTGGTGATCGCGACCGTGGTGGCCCCGGTCTCCTTCGCCCGCGTCAGCGGCTCGATCACGTCGGGCGTCTCCCCCGACGTGCTGATCCCGATCGCCACGTCTCCGGGGCGCAGCAGCACCGCGCTGGTCAGCGCCAGGTGGGCGTCCTGGAAGGCGTGGCTGGACAGGCCGATGCGCAGCAGCTTCTGTGCGACGTCCTCGGCGACCAGGCCGGAGGCGCCGACCCCGTAGGCGTCGATCCGCCGGGCCCCGACGATGGCATCGACCACCAGGCCGAGGCGTTCGGAGGTGAGCTGGGCGACGGTGTCGTTGATCGCCTCGGACTCGGCCCGCGCGACCTTGTGGATGACCTCCGACAGCGGGTCGTCCGGGGCGAGGTCGCCGGGCACCAGCCGGTCGGGCTGGGCGGCGGCGGCCGCTAAGGCCAGCCGCAGCTGCGGGTACCCGGCGAACCCGAGCAGCCGCGCGGTGCGCACGATGGTGGCCTCGCTGGTGCCGGAGGCCGCGGAGAGCTCCGTGATGGTGCTCCTCGCCACCGTCGCGGGGTCTTCGAGAATGAGCCGGGCGACGGTCTGGGCGGCGGGCGTCAGCGAGGGCAGCACACCGCGGACCGTGGCCACCAGAGTGTCGGCCCGCAGGCCGTTCCCGCTGTCGTCCACGGTCCTGATTATGCCGCCTGGACCAGGATTGACGAGCAGATCGCCGATCTACCGCAACGTACCGTTCGTCATGCCCGCCGGCTCCTCGGGGACCGCGATGAGCCCCAGCTCCGCCGTGGTCGCGGCCAGCGGGTGGTACGGCACCACCCGCACCGTGTAGCCGAACGCCCCCGTGCGGTCGAGCGGCACCGTGCCGGTGTAGTGGGCGCGCCCGTCGTCGTCCACCGACCCGGAGGTCAGCGGCGCGTACGCCGGGTGCACCAGCTCGTCGTGCGGCCCGACCTTGCCGTACGCGGCCTCGACCCGGACGTCGCCGGGCTCCAGGTCGCCGAGCGCGATCGTGGCGTGCAGCTCGATCGCGGCCCCGACCTCGGGGGTGTCGCTCACCCCCGTCGCCTCGACGTGCTCGACCCGCACCCCGGGCCAGGCCCTGGTCACCCGCACCCGCCAGGCGGCGAACGCCCTGGCCGGCGCGTACGTGTCGGCGCACAGCGCGCGGGCGGAGGCGGCGGCCGGGTTGTACAGCGTCAGGACGTAGTCGCGCAGCATCCGCCCGGCCAGCACCTTGGGGCCGAGCGAGGTCAGCGTGTGCTTGACCATCTCCATCCAGCGCCGCGGCAGGCCGTCGACGCCGCGGTCGTAGAAGCGCGCGGACACCTCGTGCTCGATCAGGTCGTAGAGGGCGGCGGCCTCCAGCGCGTCGCGCCGGTCGTGGTCGCTCACGCCGTCGGCGGTGGGGATGGACCAGCCGTTGGTGCCGTCGTACCACTCGTCCCACCAGCCGTCGCGGATCGACAGGTTGAGGCCGCCGTTGAGGGCGGACTTCATCCCCGACGTGCCGGACGCCTCCAGCGGGCGCAGCGGGTTGTTCAGCCAGACGTCGCAGCCCTGGACCATGAGCTGGCCGAGGGCCATGTCGTAGTCGGGCAGGAAGACGATGCGGTGGCGGACCTTCTCCTGGTCGGCGAACTTGACGATCTGCTGGATCAGCTTCTTGCCGCCCTCGTCGGCCGGATGGGCCTTGCCGGCGATCACGATCTGCACCGGCTTGTCGGGGTCGAGCAGCAGCTGGGTCAGCCGGCGCGGGTCGCGCAGCATGAGCGTCAGCCGCTTGTACGACGGCACCCGCCGGGCGAACCCGATCGTCAGCACCTCGGGGTCGAGCGCGTCGTCGATCCAGCCGAGCTCGGCGTCGGAGGCCCCGCGCTCGCGCCACGACCGGCGCAGCCGCGCCCTGGCCCCCTCGACCAGCCGCTGGCGCAGCGTGCCGCGGATCTTCCAGATGTCGGCGTCGGAGATCTTCTGGATGGCGTCCCAGCCGCGGGCCCGCTCGATCAGCGAGGGCACCTCACGCCCGGCCAGCTCCATCAGCTCGCGCCCGACCCAGGTGGGGGCGTGCACGCCGTTGGTGATCGACCCGATCGGCACCTCGTCGACGTCGAAACCGGGCCAGAGGTCCTTGAACATCTCCCGGCTGACCTCGCCGTGCAGCCGGGAGACGCCGTTGACGCGCTGGGCGAGCCGCATGCCCATGACGGCCATGTTGAACCGCCCGGGGTCGGACTCGGCGCCCAGGGCGAGGATGCGCTCGACGGGCACGGTCGGCCAGGCGTTCGCGCCGCCGAAGTGACGTTCGATCATGTCGCGCGGGAAACGGTCGATCCCGGCGGGGACGGGCGTGTGGGTGGTGAAGACCGTGCCGGCCCGCACCGCCTCCAGCGCCTCGTCGAACGACAGCCGCGCCTCGGTCAGCTCGCGGATGCGCTCCAGGCCGAGGAAGCCGGCGTGGCCCTCGTTGGTGTGGAAGACCTCCGGCTCGGGATGCCCGGTGATCGAGCAGTACGCCCGGATCGCGCGTACGCCGCCGACGCCGAGCAGGAGCTCCTGCATGAGCCGGTGGTCGGTGCCGCCACCGTACAGGCGGTCGGTGACGTCGCGGGCGGCGGCGTCGTTGTCGGCCACGTCGGAGTCGAGCAGCAGCAGCGGCACCCGGCCGACCTGGGCCACCCAGACCTGCGCGTGCAGCACGCGGTTCTCCGGCAGCGACAGGCGGATCTTGACGGGCGCGGCCTCGGCGTCCTTGAGCAGGCTGAGCGGCAGCCCGCCGGCGTCGAGCGACGGGTAGTGCTCCAGCTGCCAGCCCTCGGGCGACAACGACTGCGTGAAGTAGCCGTGCCGGTAGAGCAGGCCGACCGCGAGGATGGGCACGCCCAGGTCGCTGGCCGCCTTGAGGTGGTCGCCGGCGAGGATGCCGAGGCCGCCCGAGTACTGCGGGAGCGCCGCGGCGATGCCGTACTCGGGGGAGAAGTAGGCGATGGCGCGGGCGCCGTCGGGCAGGGTCTGGTACCAGCGCGGCGCGGTCATGTACTCGCGCAGGTCGTCCGCGGCGTCGGCGAGACGGCGCAGGAAGCGACGGTCGGAGGCCAGCTCGTTCAGCCGCGCCGGGGTGACGGCGCCGAGCAGGGCCACGGGATCATGGCCGACCTGCTCCCAGAGGTCGGCGTCGACCTCCGCGAAGAGGTCCATCGTCTCCGGGTGCCAGGACCATCGGAGATTGTGCACGAGCTCGCCGAGCGCGGCCAGCTCCGCGGGCAGGACGGTGCGGACGGTAAACCGGCGGATAGCTCTCACGTTTCTGCACCCTACGGGCTAGGAGGGACCTCTGAGTCCTTCACCCCCACACGTGCCGTTCAAACCCCTTCCGGGAACAAGCATGAACAGCGACTATTGGGGCAACTTTCCTCAATGTTGGGCTCTCCCGCAGACACTCACGGGAGGTCTATCCGCTGTTGTCCACACTTAACGTGCAAGGATCGATCCTGCCGGGAAAAGCTCCGGCGGTACCGGGAGTGCCGCCGCAAACCTTTGATTGCGATGATCGGACGAATTCCCATCACGGACATCTCCCCCGTCGTCGACTGCGGGCAATGGCCCGCCAAGGCGGTCGCAGGCGAGACCTTCGAGGTCTCGGCGACCGTGTTCCGCGAAGGCCACGACGCCGTGGCCGCCGGTGTGGTGCTCACCTCGCCCGATGGGCAGCGGGGGCGCCTCAAACGGATGCGCGAGCTCGCTCCCGGCACCGACCGCTGGGGCGTCGAGGTGAGCCTGCCGTCGGAAGGTGACTGGTTGTTCCGCGTGGAGGCGTGGAGCGACCCGATCACGACCTGGCTGCACGACGCCGAGATCAAGATCCCGCGTGGCATGGACGTGGACCTCATGTGCGAGGAGGGCGCCCGGCTGTTCGAACGGGCGGCCAAGTCCGTGCGCCCGGCCGAGTGCCCCAACGGGCAGCCGGCGAACGGCGGGCAGCGGGCGAACGGCGACGCCTGCGGGCACCGGGCGGCCCTGCTGTCGATCGCGGCCACGCTGCGTGACGACCACATGGACCCGCGGGCCCGGCTCTCGGTCGCGCAACTCCCGGAGACCGCCGCGCTGCTGGACGCCCACCCGTTCCGCGAGCTGGTGACCCGGTCGAAGTCGAACAAGATCAGGGTGCACCGCCGCCGGGCGCTCTACGGCTCCTGGTACGAGTTCTTCCCGCGCTCGGAGGGCGCGGTGGTGAGCGAGACGGGCGTGTCGAAGTCGGGGACGTTCCAGACCGCCGCCAAGCGGCTGCCCGCGATCGCCAAGATGGGCTTCGACGTCGTCTACCTGCCGCCGATCCACCCGATCGGGCGCACGTTCCGCAAGGGCCGCAACAACACGCTCAGCCCCGAGCCCGACGAGCCCGGCTCGCCGTGGGCGATCGGCTCGGAGGACGGCGGGCACGACGCGATCCACCCCGACCTCGGCACCATCCAGGACTTCGACGACTTCGTGGCCCGGACCAGGGAGCTGGGCATGGAGATCGCGCTCGACTTCGCGCTCCAGTGCTCGCCGGACCACCCGTGGGTCAAGGAGCACCCGGAGTGGTTCACGATCAGGGCCGACGGGTCGATCGCGTACGCGGAGAACCCGCCGAAGAAGTACCAGGACATCTATCCGATCAACTTCGACAAGGATCCCGAGGGCGTCTACGCCGAGGTCAAGCGGGTGCTGCGGCACTGGATGGACCACGGGGTGCGGATCTTCCGGGTGGACAACCCGCACACCAAGCCGGTGGCGTTCTGGGAGCGGCTGCTGGCCGACATCCACCGCACCGACCCTGACGTGATCTTCCTGGCGGAGGCGTTCACCCGGCCGGCGATGTTGCGCACGCTCGCCAAGACCGGGTTCCACCAGTCGTACACGTACTACACGTGGAAGAACTCCAAGTGGGACGTGGAGAGCTACCTCAGCGAGCTGGCCAGCGAGACGTCGTACTACCTGCGGCCCAACCTGTTCGTGAACACGCCGGACATCCTGCACGAGTACCTGCAGCACGGCGGGGTGCCCGCGTTCAAGATCAGGGCCGTGCTCGCGGCGCTGGCCGCACCGACGTGGGGGGTCTACTCCGGGTACGAGCTGGCGGAGAACATTCCGGTACGGCCGGGCAGCGAGGAATATCTCGATAGCGAGAAATATCAGTACAAACCTCGCGATTGGGAAGCGGCCGAGCGTGAGGGACGGAGCCTGGCCCCGTTCATCACCCGCCTGAATTTGTTCCGAAGAGCGCATCCGGCGCTCCAGGAATTGCGTAATCTACGGTTCCACAGGGTCGACCAACCGGACATCGTTTGCCTCTCCAAACGGCTTCCGGGCGCCTATGATCCGGCCACACGACGGCACGGGCTGGGCGACGTCGTTCTGGCGGTCATCAACCTGGATCCGCACCACACCCACGAGGCGACCGTAGATCTTGACCTGCCCGCCCTCGGGCTCGACTGGAACGCCGAGTTCGTCGTCGACGACGAGCTGTCGGGCGAGTCGTACCGCTGGCGGCAGAGCAACTACGTGCGCCTCGACCCCCACATCCAGCCTGCCCACATTTTCACCGTAAGAGCCGCGCCACGGTAGAACTGAATTCAGCGGGGAGTCTTCGACGTGTGTGAAAGCGCCTCCCTCATGCGCCGCCTGCGAGGCGGCTCATGAGCATCACACCCATTCCCAACACCTTCGACGAGGAGAAGCCGCGCGATCCGTACTGGTACAAGCGCGCGGTCTTCTACGAGGTGCTCATCAGGGGCTTCGCCGATTCCAACGGCGACGGCACTGGGGACATCAAGGGTCTCATCAACAAGCTCGACTACCTGCAGTGGCTGGGGGTCGACTGCCTGTGGCTGCTGCCGCTGTACGAGTCGCCGCTGCGGGACGGCGGGTACGACATCGCCGACTTCATGAAGATCCTTCCCGAGTTCGGAGATCTCGGTGACTTCGTGAAACTCGTCGACGAGGCGCACAAGCGCGGCATGCGGGTCATCGCCGACCTCGTCATGAACCACACCAGCGACGCCCATCCCTGGTTCCAGGCCTCCCGGCACGACCCGGAGGGGCCGTTCGGCGACTTCTACGTCTGGTCCGACACCGACGAGAAGTACCAGGACGCCCGGATCATCTTCATCGACACCGAGACGTCCAACTGGACGTACGACCCCGTCCGCGGGCAGTACTACTGGCACCGCTTCTTCCACCACCAGCCCGACCTCAACTACGAGAACCCGGACGTGCAGGAGGCGATGCTGGAGGTGCTGCGCTTCTGGCTCGACCTCGGCATCGACGGCTTCCGGCTGGACGCCGTGCCCTACCTCTTCGAGGAGGAGGGCACCAACTGCGAGAACCTGCCGCGCACGCACGAGTACCTCAAGCGCGTCAGGGCGGAGGTCGACCGGATCTACCCCGACCGGGTGCTGCTCGCCGAGGCCAACCAGTGGCCGTCGGACGTGGTGGAGTACTTCGGCGACCCGGTGGGCGGCGGGGACGAGTGCCACATGGCCTTCCATTTCCCGCTGATGCCGCGCATCTTCATGGCCGTACGCAGGGAATCGCGCTACCCCATTTCCGAAATTTTGGCCCAAACGCCGAAAATTCCGGAAAATTGCCAATGGGGGATTTTCCTCCGCAACCATGATGAGCTGACGCTCGAAATGGTCACGGACGAAGAACGCGACTACATGTACGCCGAATACGCGAAAGATCCTCGCATGCGGGCCAACGTCGGCATCCGCCGGCGGCTGGCGCCCCTGCTGGAGAACGACCGCAACCAGATCGAGCTGTTCACCGCGCTGCTGCTGTCGCTGCCCGGCTCCCCCGTGCTCTACTACGGCGACGAGATCGGGATGGGCGACAACATCTGGCTCGGCGACCGCGACGGCGTGCGCACCCCCATGCAGTGGGACCCCGACCGCAACGCCGGATTCTCCGACTGCGACCCCGGCCGGCTCTACCTGCCGGTGATCATGGACCCGATCTACGGCTACCAGGGCATCAACGTCGAGGCGCAGCAGAAGAACGCGGGCTCGCTGCTGCACTGGACCCGGCGCATGATCGAGATCCGCAAGCGCCACCCGGTCTTCGGCCTCGGCGGTTACGCCGAGCTCAACTCCTCCAACCCCAGCGTGCTGGCGTTCGTCCGGGAGCTGGGCGACGACCGGATGCTCTGCGTGAACAACCTGTCACGCTTCCCGCAGCCGGTCGAGCTCGACCTGCGCAGGTTCGTCGGCGTCTCCCCCGTGGAAACCATGGGGGGCGTACCATTCCCGGCAATTGGCGAGCTTCCGTATCTTTTGACGCTTCCCGGGCATGGGTTCTATTGGTTCACGCTCCCGCCGGCCATCACCCAGGAGGAGTAGGACGTGCTCGACGAGCTCCTTGCCGCATGGATCAGCCGCCAACGTTGGTTCGGCGGCAAGGGGCGCCCGATCGACGAGCTGTCGATCGAATCCGACGTCGAGCTCACGCCCGGCCTGCGGCACCTGGTGGTCGCCGTCTGGCAGGAGGGCTCCCGTGACCGCTACCAGCTGCTGCTGGGCGAACGGGCCGAGCTGCCCGACCGGCTCGGGCACGCGCTCATCGGCACCGTGGGCGACACCTATCTCTACGACGCCGTGCACGACTCCGACCTCACGGGGTGGCTGCTCGACGGCATGGCGGAGGAGGAGACGCGCAACGGTCTGCGCATGCGCCACATGCCCGGCGTCTCCATCGACACCTCCCCGCGCAGCCTCGTGCTCGGGGCCGAGCAGTCCAACACCTCCCTCGTGTACGGGGACGCCTACATCTGCAAGCTCTTCCGGCGGCTCATCCCGGGCGTGAACCCCGAGCTGGAGATCGTCACCGCGCTGGCCGCCCGGGACGCGCCGCACATCGCCCAGCCGTACGGGTGGATCGAGGTGGACCTCGACGGCACCGACACGACGCTGGCGTTCATGCAGGAGTTCCTGTCGAACGCCAACGACGGCTGGGACCTCGCGCTCGCCAGCGTCCGCGACCTGTACGCCTCGCTGCCCGAGGTGCCGGCCGCCGAGGCGGGCGGGGACTTCGCGGCCGAGTCGCTGCGGCTGGGCGGCGCCACCGCCCGCGTGCACCAGGAGCTGGCCGGTGCCTTCCCCACGGACGTGATCGAGGTCCACGAGGTCAAGCGCATGGCCGAGGGGTTCAGGCGGCGGCTGGGCCGGGCCGTGGCGGAGGTGCCGGAGCTGCGCGAGCACGTGAGCGTGATCGAGCAGGCGTACCACCAGGTGGAGCTGCTCACCAGCGCGGTGCCCGTGCAGCGCGTTCACGGGGACTATCACCTCGGCCAGGTGATGCGCACGCCGACCGACTGGGTGGTGCTGGACTTCGAGGGCGAGCCGGGCCAGCCGCTGGGCGAGCGCCGGGCGCTGTCGTCGCCGCTGCGGGACGTGGCCGGGATGCTGCGTTCGTTCGACTACGCGGCCCGGCACCTGCTGGCCGGTCACGCGCAGGCCGCCGAGCTGGAGCCCCGGGCGCAGGAGTGGGCCGACCGCAACCGGGCCGCCTTCCTGGAGGGATACGCCGAGGGCGGCGGCGTGATCACGCGGGCGGACGCGGCGCTGCTGCGGGCGTTCGAGATGTCCAAGGCCGTCTACGAGGTCGTGTACGAGGCCCGCAACCGTCCCACCTGGATCACGATCCCGCTGGCCGCCTTCCGCCCGCGTACCGTCTAGAGCTCTTCCACCAGGCCCGACAGGCCCGCTCGTGGCACCATGCTCCCCGCCGCAACGCCTCATCGAACAGCGCGCGTGCCGCGCTCCTCCTCCGTGAAGGCTCCGTGCTCACGCTGATGGCCCTCAATCTCCGCACCTAGCAGAAGGTGCCGCAACTCGCGCTCGATGACCGACGCGACCAAACTGGACACGCCTCTGCCGGCGCAATTCATGGTGTTGCTGCCACAGCGCCCGGTCCACGACCCGGCCCATCCGCTTCTATCGCCGCGCTGTCGCGGCAACGTCGACGGAGACCTTTTCGGCCCCGATCCGCCGCATGCGTTCGGTGCCCCATTTTCCCAGGGGGGCCAGGGCAGCGTTGAGTGAGACGCCGTGCTCCGTCAGGGAGTACTCGACCTTCGGTGGCACCTCGCGGTACACCTCACGATGCACGAGCCCGTCTTCTTCCATCTCCCGCAGATGCTGAATCAGCATCTTCTCGCTGACTCCCGGCAGACCGCGTCGGAGCTCGGCGAACCGGCGGGTCCCGTAGTGGTGCAGCTCCCAGAGGATCAGCGCCTTCCACTTGCCGGCGACTACGTCCATCGCCGCGTCGATGCCGCAGAAGTAGGGACCACGTCGTGCTGACGTTGCCATCCGCCCCCCAGACGTACTTACCCACAAGTGAGTACCCAACTAATTAGTCCGTACTGGTCAACCATACCGGCAGCCGAGAGGATTCAGCCGATCGAAGAACACGAGAGGGAGCCCAGAAGTGACGACCAACGACAGCATCCAGGTGAGCGTTCTCGGGCTTGGGGCGATGGGGAGCGCCCTCGCGGGAGCCCTGGTGAAGACCGGATACGCAACAACCGTCTGGAACCGCTCACCAGGGAAGGCGGACGACCTCGTTGCGCAGGGCGCCAAGGTCGCTGCCACGGCCGGCGACGCGGTCCGGGCCGGCCAACTGGTGATCGTATGCCTGCTGGACCACGCGTCGGTCCATGAGGTGCTCGATCCGCTCTCCAATGAGCTGGCCGGACGAACGTTGATCAACGTCACCACGACGTCACCGGCTCAGTCCCGGGAGCTGGCCGCCTGGGTGGCACACGCCGGGGGCGCGTATCTGGACGGCGGCATCATGGCCGTACCGCACATGATCGGCCGGCCTGAAGCATCGATCCTCTACAGCGGATCGGCCGATGTCTTCCATCAGTACAAGCCGCTGCTGGATCTATGGGGAACCTCCACCTACTTCGGGGAGGATGCCGGATTGGCGTCCCTGTACGACCTCGCCCTACTTGCGGGCATGTACGTCATGTTCGCCGGATTCCTGCACGGCGCGGCCATGGTCGCGCCCGCCGGTGTGACGGCGGGCGAGTTCGCCACCATGGCCACCCCTTGGCTGACCGCCATGACCGGCGCCTTCCAAGGGTTCGCCGCAGTCATCGACGGTGGGGACTACACCGTCGAAGGGCAACAGAGCCTCGAGTTCTCCGACCTCGGTGACCTCCTGGCCGCGAGTTCCGCCCAGGGCATCAGCACCGAGGTGGTCGCCATGGTCCAACGGCTCATCCAACGCCAGATTGACGCGGGCCACGGAGAGGAAGGCTTCGCCCGAATCATCGAGAGCATCAAGCAAGCGACCTAAGATCCGTCACACCTATCCGCGCGAGCTCTTGAACCCATGATCTCGCACTTTCGATGATTGTCTCGGTGAAAGCGGGCAGTGCCCGCGCTGGAAGGGCTGGCGGGCGCGCTGGCCCTCGGCGGCCACCCGGAGCAGGCGGCCCGCTGCCTGGGGCGCGCCGCCGCGCTCCGCGACTCCGCCGGCGCGCCCTTGCCACCGGCCGAACGCGGCGACGTCGACCGCATCGGGATCGCCCTGCGTACGGCACTCGGCCCGGACGCCGTCACCACGGCGATGGCCGAGAGGGCGGCCCTCCCCCTGGAGGACCTGACGTCAGTAGGCGGGCTGGGTGTAGGCGACGGGGGCCGCGCGGACCTGCTGTTCCTGGGCGTCGGTGATCTTGCGGATCACGGCGATGGCCAGGACGGCGGCGATCATGGTCAGGCCGATGCTCACGACGTCGAAGCGTGAGGCGGCCGCCAGGGCCTCGGGCTCCTCGGCCCGGAACAGCAGGCGGCCGGCGATGTTCGAGATGTAGGCGGCCAGCAGCCAGGCCGCCCACCAGGCGTTGATCACGCCGCGCTGGGGTGAGGACTCGTGGCCGGCGCGGGTGCGATCAGCCCGGCGTACCAGAGGTCGATCGCCGCGACGGCGACGCCGATGACGCAGTTGCACACCAGGGCCACGACGGCGAAGAGGGCGACGCCGCGGACGGGGCGTAACGGCGGCGGGGGCGGCGGGTAGCCGCTGGTGGTGGGTGACGGTGGATACACGGCCCGGACCTTTCTGGGTGGGGATGTGGGCGGCGCACCAGTATGTCGGGCCAAGAAGCGGGAAAGGGCTAGTTATCCGAACCCGCCGTCCTGTTGTGATCAGGGCGGGATTTTGCACGTTCGGTGATTGTCGCGGTGAAAGCGGGCAGTGCCTGGGATGGACGGTCATCTTAGGGCAGGGTGGGAGCATGCCGATGGGGACAGAGCTCGATCGCCTCGCGGGCGGGGCGCACCACGATCCGCATTCCGTGCTCGGCGCGCACCCGGTGGCGGGCGGCATGGTCTTCCGCTCGCTGCGTCCGCTCGCCGAGCGGGTGCGGGTGCTGCTGGAGGACGGCACGGCCCACGACATGAAGCACGTGGCCCACGGCGTCTTCGAGGTGACCGTGCCCGGCATGGACAAGGTGCCCTCGTACACGTTGAGCGTCAAATATCCGGGTGCCGAGCCTTATGAGATGCGAGATCCGTACCGGCACTGGCCGACGCTCGGGGAGGTGGACCTGCACCTCATCGGCGAGGGACGGCACGAGCGGCTGTGGGAGGTGCTCGGCGCCCGGGTGATGACGCACGAGGACGTCCAGGGCACCGCGTTCGCGGTGTGGGCGCCGAACGCGCGCGGCATCCGGGTGGTCGGCGACTTCAACCACTGGGACGGCGCCGCCTACCCGATGCGGTCGCTGGGCCGGTCGGGGGTGTGGGAGCTGTTCGTCCCGGGTCTCGGGGCGGGTGAGCGGTACAAGTTCCGGATCCTCGGCGCCGACGGGGTGTGGCGGGAGAAGGCCGACCCGATGGCCCGGCGCACCGAGGTGCCGCCGATGACCGCGTCCGTGATCGACAAGTCCGACTACAGCTGGCAGGACGACGCCTGGATGGTCCAGCGGCGCTCGGCGCAGCCGCAGACCGGGCCGATGAGCGTCTACGAGGTGCACCTTGGGTCGTGGCGGCCCGGCCTGACGTACGTGGAGCTGGCCGACCAGCTCTCCGAGTACGCCGCCGACCTGGGGTTCACGCATGTCGAGCTGCTCCCGGTGGCCGAGCACCCGTTCGGCGGCTCGTGGGGTTACCAGGTGACGTCCTACTACGCGCCGACGTCCAGGTTCGGCACGCCGGACGAGTTCCGCCACTTCGTCGACCGCATGCACCAGCGCGGCATCGGCGTGCTGCTCGACTGGGTGCCCGCGCACTTCCCGATGGACGACTGGGCGCTGGCCCGCTTCGACGGCACCCCGCTGTACGAGCACGCCGACCCGGCCAGGGGCGAGCACCCCGACTGGGGCACGTACGTGTTCGACTTCGGCCGCCGGGAGGTGCGCAACTTCCTGGTCGCCAACGCGCTGTTCTGGCTGAAGGAGTTCCACATCGACGGGCTGCGGGTGGACGCGGTCGCCTCGATGCTCTACCTGGACTACTCGCGGCGCGAGGGCGAGTGGACGCCGAACGTCTACGGCGGCCGGGAGAACCTCGACGCGGTGGAGTTCCTCAAGGAGATGAACGCGGTCTGCTACCGGGAGGCCCCGGGCATCTCGATGGTGGCCGAGGAGTCGACGGCCTGGCCCGGCGTGTCACGCCCGGCGCATCTGGGCGGGCTCGGGTTCGGCTTCAAGTGGAACATGGGCTGGATGCACGACACGCTCGAATACCTGCGCCACGAGCCGATCTTCCGCCAGTACCACCATCACCAGCTGACGTTCTCCCTGCTGTACGCCTACTCGGAGAACTACGTGCTGCCGCTGTCGCACGACGAGGTGGTGCACGGCAAGGGCTCGCTGCTCGGCAAGATGCCGGGTGACGAGTGGCAGCGGTTCGCGCAGCTGCGGGCGCTGCTGACGTTCATGTGGGCGCATCCGGGCAAGCAGCTGCTGTTCATGGGCGGCGAGTTCGGTCAGGGCTCGGAGTGGTCGGAGGAGCGCGGGCTCGACTGGTGGGTGCTGGAGTTCGACGGCCACCAGGGCGTGCAGCGCCTGGTCAGGGACCTGAACCGGATCTACCGCGAGACGCCGGCGCTGTGGGAGCAGGACTGCAGGCCGGAGGGGTTCCGGTGGATCGACGCCGACGACGCCTCGGGCAACACGTTCTCGTTCGTCCGGTACGCGAACGACGGGTCGGCGGTGGCGTGCGTGGTCAACTTCAGCGGCGGGCCGCACGAGCACTACCGGCTCGGGCTGCCGTACGCGGGCAGCTGGGCCGAGGTGGTCAACACCGACGCCTACGACTACTGGGGCAGCGGCGTGGGCAACCTGGGCGCGGTCCAGGCGGACGGCGAGCCGTGGCACGGGCTGCCGCACTCGACGACGCTGCGGGTGCCGCCGCTGGGCGCGGTGTGGCTCAAGCACGACGGGCCGCGCTGACCGTCCGCGCGGGCTGAGCCTGAACGGACCGGCGTCCGCGCGGGCTCAGCCTGAACGGACGGCGTGCGGCGGCTGAAAGTTCCGTGAGAATGCGCGCCCGGGGCCTGTGCGTGCCCGGTAAATCCCCCTAAACTCCGAGATCATCCCCTCTCGGAGGACGCGTGCGATTCCGCCCCCTGATCGTCAGCTCGATCGCGCTGGCCCTGCTGCCGCTGTCGAGCCCGGCCTACGCCGATCCCGCCCCTCTTCCGACGCCGACCGTGTCCCAGACGCCGGCGGAGGCTCCCTCTGAGGAGCCCGTCGCCGAGGAGACGCCGGTCGCGCCCCCCACAGAGCCCCCCGCAGAGCAGCCCGCAGAGACCCCGCAGAGCCCCGAGGACAAGGTGGAGGAGGGCTTAGGCGTCGACGGCGGCACCGAGCGGGCGATCGTCGAGCTGACCGACCCCGCGCAGCACGCCCCCGTGGCCGGCCAGGCCGCGGCCGAGAGCGTGGACGTGGTGCTGCAGCCGCAGGACCAGCCGTTCATGGTGGTCGAGGGCACCGCCGAGGAGCTGGCCAGGCTGGCCGAGGACCCGCGGGTCTCCTCCATCCACCGCGACCGCACGTACACACCGGCCGAGCTCGGCCCGAGCCTCTCGCTGATCGGCGCCGACAAGGCGCACGCCGCCGACTTCACCGGCGCCGGGCAGAGCGTGGCCGTGCTGGACACCGGCATCGACCCCGACCACCCCTGGTTCCAGGGCCGGATCGTGGCCCAGGCGTGCTTCTCGGCCGTGGAGCCGGGCGTCGAGTCGCTCTGCCCGAACGGCGCGACCAGCCAGACCGACGGCGACGCGGCCGACGCGACCACCCCGGCGTGCCTGCTCGACGGCGTCAACCTGTGCGACCACGGCTCCCACGTCGCGGGCATCGCGGCCGGCACCGGAGGCGTCGCCCCCGGCGCGGGCATCGTCGCCGTCCAGGTGTTCAGCCGGATCAACGACGAGGGCGTCTGCGGCGAGCCCGCGTGCCTGCTGGCGTACGAGTCGTCGCTGCGCCAGGCCATGGAGTACGTGTCCGATCTCTCCCTCCCCCAGCAGCCGCTCGCGGCGGTGAACCTGAGCCTGGGCGGCATGCTCGCCGAGAGCCAGTGCGACACCTGGGAGGAGGCCGGGATCTTCAAGCCGATCATCGACGGGCTGCTGGCGAAGAACATCGCGACCGTGGTGGCGGCGGGCAACGAGTACTTCGACGGGGTGTCGTTCCCGGCCTGCGTCTCGACGGCGGTGGCGGTCGGCGCGAACGACGCCCAGGACGCCATCGCCGACTTCTCCAACCGCGGGCCGCTGCTCGACCTGTTCGCGCCGGGCGTGGACATCGAGTCCTCGGTGCCCGACAACACCACCACCGTCTACAGCGGCACGTCCATGGCGACCCCGCACGTGACGGGCGCGCTGGCGCTGATGAAGCAGGCCTCGCCGGATGTCCCGATGGCGGACCTGATCACCAAGCTGAAGGAGACCGGCCGGCCGTACGTCTACGACTCCTACGGCACGCAGGTCACCACGCCGCGCCTGGACCTGGCGGCGGCCCTGACGGGGGCGGCCGTGCAGCCGCCCGTGGCGCAGACGCCGACCGTTCCGGACGATACGGTGCCGGACGAGCCTGACCCGTTCGAGAGCGGCCCCTCGCCGGAGCCGGACGACCCGGCGGACCCGGACCCGCAGCCGGAGCCCGAGCCGAGCACCAGCCCCGTCCCGCTGCCGACCGTGACGGTCACCGTGACGGTCACGCACACGGCCTCGCCGGCAGCCGCGGTCTGCACGCGGGGCACCACGGCGAAGAAGTTGTCGGCCGCGAAGTGGGCCGTGGAGATCCACCGCAGCAGCGGCACGATCCCGGACGCCACGCTCACCTGCTACCTGAAGCTGATCAGCAAGTCGAGCAAGGTGTTCCCCGAGCTGACGAAGGCGTCGTCGCTGGGCAAGGCGTACCGGGTGCTGAAGAACACGAAGACCGGTAAGGCACGGCTGGACGGCGCGCTGCTCACGGCCTGGCTGAACTGGGCGCACGGCGTGAACGGCACCTCGGCCATGACCGCCGCGGAGAAGGTGCGCCAGGCCACGAAGCCGTCGGCGGCGGCGCTGCAGAAGGCCACGAAGAACGTCCTGAAGACCGTTAAATAGCGAAATTTCGCAGAAAGGCCGGTCGCGATGCGCGGCCGGCCTTTCGTGCTCTGCCGTCATGAGGCAAAGAGGCGGCCAACGTTGCTCCGGACCGCATACGTCACACACATCACGCTTGTCACACCCGGGGATGCATGCGGCTGAACGCGCGGCCGTGAGCAGGAAGGATTTCACGGCTCCACAGCCCTTGGAGGACCAAGTGAGGCTACGGTCTCTGCTGACCTGCGCCGTGGCGCTGGCCCTGACACCGACCCTGAGCGGGGCGGCGTCGGGCGCGGCACCGGCGATCCACGTCCAGAACACCAGCGCCGCCGACGATCCCAAGGACACCGGCGGACCTGTCATCAGCCCCACACTCGTCTCGGAGATCAGGGCCAAGAACAGCGTGCGCTCCATCATCCAGCTCAAACCCGGACAGAGCGTCCAGGACGTGGCCCAGGACATCGAGCGGGCGTCCGAGGGGAGCCGGGTGCTGGAGGCGGCCGGGTCACCGCACTTCTTCGTCGCCGAGGTGGACGGCCCGACGCTGAACAAGCTCAGGGAGGACAACCGCGTCCAGGCCGTCTACGAGGACCAGCTGAGCATGCCCTTTCTCGACGCCAGCACCACCGTGATCCGCTCGGACCGGGCGAACCGGGCGGGCTGGACCGGCACGGGCACCACGATCGCCGTGCTCGACACCGGCATCGACCGCGACCACCCGTTCTTCGCCGGCCGGATCGTGGACGAGGCGTGCTTCTCCAGCTCCGACGCCGGCGACGGCACGGTCTCCCTCTGCCCGAACAACCAGCCCAGCCAGTCGGGCCCCGGCTCGGCCGACGCCGAGACCGCGCAGTGCCTGGCCCGCGGCGTCAACACCTGCTCCCACGGCTCGCACGTGGCGGGCATCGCGGCGGGCGCGACGACCGCGGGCGCGCCGGACAACGGCGTCGCCCCCGGGGCGCGCATCCTGGCGATCCAGGTCTTCAGCCGCGTGGACGACCCGGTGACCTGCGCGATGGGCGGCGGCCAGGCGCCGTGCCTGCTCAGCTACACCTCCGACCAGAAGCTGGCGCTCGAGCACGTCGCACGGGTGGCCAAGGCGCACAACGTCGCGGCGGTGAACCTGAGCCTCGGCAGCGGCGGGCCGTTCACCGAGGCGTGCGACGGCGATCCCGGGGCGGCGGCGCTCAAGCCGGAGTTCGACGCGCTGCTGGCCCAGGGCGTGGCCTCGGTGGTCGCGGCCGGCAACAACGGCTTCGAGGACGGCGTCTCGACGCCGGCCTGCATCTCCACCGCCGTCACGGTGGGCGCGACGGACGACTCCGACGCGGTGCCCTCGTTCTCCAACCGGGGACCGCTGCTCGACCTGTTCGCGCCGGGCCTGGGCATCAACTCCGCGGTGCCGGACGACGCGTACAGGGAGATGAGCGGCACCTCGATGGCGGCGCCGCACGTGGCGGGGGCGTTCGCGCTGATGCGGCAGGCGTTCCCGGACAACACGGTCGAGCAGAGCCTGCAGCGGCTGCGTGAGACGGGCACGCCGATCGCGGCCGGCTCGTCGCGGATCGCGCGGATCGACATGGAACGGGCCACCACGTCCGCGCCCGCCGCGGGCGACCCCCGCGCCTGACGCGCGCGCAGCAGGGCCGGGCCGCGTGCCCGGCCCCTTCTCATGCCACGGCTTAGCAGGACAAGAACGGATAACGGAACGCTCCCGCCTCTCTGACATCAGTTGTCCGATTACTACACTTCAGTTGACAAATGCCTCTCAGAACCCCCCGGAGGAACAGTTGAGACTGATGTCTCTGCTGGCAGGCGCCGCGGCGTTAGCCGCCACCTCGGCAGCGCTGGTCGCCACACCCGCCCTGGCCGACCCCGAGTCCAAGATCGACCCTGCGATCACCGCGACCGGCGAGCACCGCGTCATCGTCCGCGTACGGCAGCCGGCCCAGGTCAACGCCGTACGGTCCGGGGCGGAGGAGGTCAGGCGGGAGAAGAGGAACGTCGCCGCCGAGCCTCCGGCGCAGATCGCCGACCAGCTCGACTTCTTCGTCTACCACGGCACCCGCGCCGAGCTGGAGAAGATCGCCGAGGACTCCGGCGTCGTGTCGATCCGCGAGGACAAGCTCAACAAGCCCTCTCTCGTGGAGAGCATCCCGCTGATCGGCGCCGACCAGGCGCACAAGCGCGGCTTCACCGGCAAGGGCACGGCCGTGGCGATCCTCGACTCCGGCATCGACGACGACCACCCGGCCTTCGGCGGCCGCGTCGTCGCCCAGGCGTGCTTCTCGGCCGCCGACCCGATCGACGGCTCCAAGCCGCTGTGCCCGAACGGCAGCCAGTTCCAGATCGGTGACGGCGCCGCGGACGCCGAGAGCGCGCCCTGCATGGACGGCGCCCCGCTGCCGCAGTACGGCCTGTGCTACCACGGCACCCACGTGGCCGGCATCGCGGCCGGTCAGGCGACCGACGGCTTCCCCGCGAACGGCGTCGCCCCGAAGGCGCAGATCATCCCGGTGCAGGTCTTCAGCCGGTTCGACGACTCGCCGTACTGCCAGGGGGCGCCCTCGTGCATCCTCGCGTACGACTCCTCGATCCTGACCGGCATGGCGTACGCGAACCTGCTGGCCGACCAGTACGACATCGCCGCGGTCAACCTGAGCCTCGGCGGCGGCGAGTACGCCACGGCCTGTGACACGACCGACGGGGCCGACTTCAAGGCCGAGGTGGACCGGCTGCTCGCCAAGGGCACCGCGACGGTGGTGGCCTCGGGCAACGAGTACTTCGAGTCCTCGGTGTCGTTCCCGGCCTGCGTCTCCAGCGCGGTCGCGGTCGGCGCGACGGACAAGCAGGACGCGGTGGCGCCCTTCTCCAACCGCGGCACGCTGATCGACGTGTTCGCACCCGGCGTCGGCATCTCGGCGGCCATCACCGGCGACGCCTACGCCACGCTCAACGGCACCTCGATGGCCACCCCGCACGTCGCGGGCGCCTTCGCGCTGCTGCGCCAGAAGCACAAGAACGGCTCCGTGGCCGACTTCCTGACCTCGCTGCAGCGCACCGGGAAGCCGATCACGTACCCGAGCGCGGGCGCCGAGGTCACCACGCCGCGCATCGACGTCTGGGCCGCGCTGCACAAGCGCTGACCCACCCGTTTCCAGGGGAGCGCCGTCGCCGGGTGCGGCGCTCCCCTTCGGCATCTCACCGGCTTTCCGTACGATGAGGGCGTGCAGGGCCTCCTCCGCTCCGTGTGGGACGAACCACGCCCTCCGGGCGCCCCCCGGCGTGTGTGGCGCGACTGGGCGCTCGTCGGAGTGCTCGTCCCGGTCATCGTGCTGGAGGGCCTGCTGCGGACCGACCTGCAGTGGCGGCCGCTGTCGATGGTCTACGCCCTGGCGATGTCGCCGGCCCTGTTATGGCGGCGCCGGCAGCCGCTCGCGGCGCTGGCGGTGCCCGTCGTCGTCGCCGGGCTGATCCAGCTGGTCACCGGCGCCGACCCGTCCGAGCAGGGCGCCGTGGCGTACGTGCTGCTCCTGCTCTACGCGCTGACCCGCTGGGGCTCCGGCCGGGAGGCGGCCACGGGGCTCGCGCTGATCAGCGGCGCGGTCCTCGTCGCGGCGGTCACCGGTCAGATCGCCGCCGGCGGTGACGTGGTGGGCGCGTTCACCGTCGTGTTGTCCGCGCTCGCCCTCGGCGGCACCTTCCGCTACCGCGCCAGGGCCAGGGCGCGCGAGCTCGACCAGGTCAAGCTGCTCGAACGCGAGCGGCTGGCCCGCGACCTGCACGACACCGTGGCCCACCACGTCTCGGCGATGGCGATCCGCGCCCAGGCGGGCATCGCCACCGCCTCGGCCCACCCGGACGCCGCCGTGGACGCGCTGCGGGTGATCGAGGCCGAGGCGTCGCGCACGCTCGCCGAGATGCGGGCCATGGTCCGCGTGCTGCGCCGCGACGAGCCGGCGGAGCTGGCCCCCGGCCGCCACATCGCCGACCTCGCGGAGCTCGCCGGCCGCTCGCGCATCGGACCGTCGGTGGACGTCGAGATCCGCGGCGACCTCGACGACGTCCCCCCGTCGGTGGGGGCGGCGATCTACCGGATCGCCCAGGAGTCCGTCACCAACGCCCGCCGGCACGCCCGGCACGCCACCCGCATCGAGGTGCGCGTCGCCGCCGACGACACCGCGGTACGCCTGAGCGTCAGCGACGACGGCGACAACACCGCCGCCGCGCCCTCCCCCGGATACGGCCTGCTCGGCATGATCGAACGCGCCGGTCTGCTCGGCGGCACCTGCGAGGCCGGCCCGAACCCCGGGCGCGGCTGGACCGTGACCGCCGTCCTGCCCCGCACAGGAGCCGCCGTGTGAACGCCATCCGGGTGGTCGTGGCCGACGACCAGGAGATCGCCCGCACCGGGCTGCGGATGATCCTCGACGCCCAGCCCGGCATCGAGGTGGTCGCCGAGGCCGGCGACGGGCTGCGCGCCGTCGAGCTGGCCCGGCGGCTGCGGCCGGACGTGTGCCTGTTCGACATCCGCATGCCGCGCTGCGACGGCATCGAGGCCACCCGCCGCCTGGCCGGGCCCGACGTGGCCGACCCGATCGCCGTCGTGGTGATCACCACGTTCGACCTGGACGAGTACGTCTACGCCGCGCTGCGGGCGGGCGCCCGCGGGTTCCTGCTCAAGGACGCGGGCCCCGACCTGCTGGCCCAGGCCGTGCGCGCGGCGGCCGGCGGCGAGGCCCTCATCGCGCCGAGCATCACCGCCCGGCTGCTGGCCGCCTTCGCCGGCTCCCGCCCCGCCGCTCCCCCGGCGCAGCCCGTCGAGGCGCTCACCGACCGGGAGGAGCAGATCCTCGCCACCGTGGCGCGCGGCCGGACCAACAGCGAGATCGCCGACGAGCTGCACATCTCACTCAGCACGGTCAAGAGTCACGTCGCGAGCCTGATGACCAAGCTCGGCGTCCGCAACCGGGTCGAGATCGCCATCTGGGCGTACGAGACCAACCGGGTGCGCCCGTGAGCGGACGACCCACTCGGCCACGGCGGCGTTGATCGCCCAGCCGGCGCCCAGGGCCAGCGCCCGGCCGGTCTCGCCGGGCGGGCCCGCGAACGCGGCCCACAGCCCCAGCGTCAGCGCCTGGGTGCCGGCGCCCGCGCCGAGCGCGTACCCGCGGATCATCCAGGCGCGGTGGGCGCGCACGTCGCGGCGGCGGATCGCGGCCACGCCGAGCACGAGGAAGGCGAGCATGGCCGAGCCGGACACCAGCCGGAACGCGGCCAGCAGGTCCCCGTCGTCCGGGGGCCGTTCCAGGAACAGGGTCAGCCACAGCCCCGACGCCGCCGCCACGAGCCCGCACCCGGCGAGGAACCGCCCGGCGACGCGATGCCACCGGCCGCGCCGCAGCCGCGGCACGAACTGGAAGGCGCCCGCCAGGGTGTAGGCCAGCGCGGCGACGATGTGCGCCACGACGGGCACGGGCGCCGTGAGAAACCGCTCGCTGCCCTCCGTGAGGTCGGGCCCGCCGGCCATCGCGCTCAGCCGGGCGGCCCCGCCCAGCAGCGGAACGAGCCCGAGCAGCACCAGCCCGCCGCTCACCGTCCATGCTCTGGCTTGCTTCGTCATGCCTCGATCGTGACGAGGGCGGGGGCCGCGTTCATCGGCCCAGGGGCCCGTCCGCGGTGGGCCGATGGGAGGGGCGGGAGGTCGTACTTTCGGCGGTTCCGGCGCCGGCGGGGGCGCGCTCACACTGAGGCGGCAGACACCGAGGACGAGGAGATTGCGATGAAGGCGTACGTCCTGCGCTCGTACGGGCCGCCCGACGCCCTGGAGCTCACCGAGGTCCCCAAGCCCGTGCCGGGGCCGGGCGAGGTGCTGGTCCGGGTGCGGGCCACCAACGTGCAGCCCTACGACTGGCACTACATGCGCGGCGAGCCGTACGTGGCCCGCGTGATGCCCGGCGGCCCCGGCCTGCTCCGCCCGCCGATCCCCATCCTGGGGGCGGACGTGGCCGGCGAGGTCGAGGCGGTCGGCGAGGGCGTGACCGGGTTCGCGCCGGGGGACGCGGTGTACGGGATGCCGAAGGGCGGCGGCTTCGCCGAGTACGTCAGCGTCCCGCAGGACCTGCTGGCGCCGAAGCCGGCGAACCTGTCGTTCGAGGAGGCGGCGGCGGTGCCGCTGGCCGCCGGCACCGCGCTGATCGCCGTGCGCGACTCCGGCCGGGTGCGGCCCGGGCAGAAGGTGCTGGTCAACGGGGCTTCGGGCGGGGTGGGGACGTTCGCCGTGCAGATCGCCAAGGCGTACGGCGCGCACGTCACCGGCGTCTGCGGCCCGCGCAACGCGGACCTGGTCCGCTCGCTCGGCGCGGACGAGGTCGTCGACCGCACCAAGGAGGACTTCACCCGGGCCGAGACCCGCTACGACGTGCTGCTCTACCTCGCGGGCGACCGCTCGTTCCGCGACTGCCGCCGCGTGCTGCGGCGCAAGGGGACGTACGTGTTCGTCGGTGCCGCGGCCGGACGGTGGGTGCAGCCGGCCGGGCGCATGTTCGCCGCCCTGCTGGCGTCGCTGTTCACCTCGCAGCGGGCCGTGGGGGCCGACGTGATCGGCTTCCCCGACACCCGGCGCAACCTGCTGGAGCTGACGGAGCTCATCGAGGACGGCCGCGTCACGCCGGTCATCGACCGCCGTCATCCCTTCTCCGAGCTCCGGGCCGCCGTACGCTACCAGGAGGAGGGCCGCGCCGCGGGCAAGGTCGTCGTGACCCTCTGAAACGAGGTGAGTCCATTTCGATTTGCGTCGCTTAGGGTGGCTTTCATGGACGCAGGTAAGGCGATCTTCGAAACCGTCGACAAGCTTCGCCAGCGGCGCACCGGCCCGCTGGTGCTGGAGCTCGACCTCACCGAGGGCCTCACCGAGGGCCCGCCGACGGACCCGCTCGCCGCGGTCCTGTCCATGCGCAAACCCCGCCTGGCCGACGTGCTGTCGGGGCTGCGCAGGGCCAGGCAGGACTCCCGCGTCAAGGCGCTCATCGTCAAGATCGGCGCCAACCCGCTGGGCCTGGCCACGGTCCACGAGCTGCGCCAGGCGGTGATCCGCTTCCGGGCGTCCGGCAAGCTGACCGTGGCGTTCGCCGAGTCGTTCGGCGAGTTCGGCGGCGGCACCGTCCCCTACTACCTCGCCACCGCCTTCGAGCGGGTCTGCCTGCAGCCGAGCGGCGACGTCGGGCTGACCGGGGTGGCCATGGAGCAGCACTTCCTCAAGGGCGCGCTCACCAAGCTCGGCGTCGGGTACGAGGTGGGGCAGCGGCACGAGTACAAGACCGCCGCCAACACGTTCACCCAGGACCGCATGACCGAGCCGCACCGCGAGTCGATGAGCCGCATCATCGAGTCGGTGACCGAGACCTTCGCCGCCGGCATCGCCGACGGCCGCCGGCTCGACCCGGGCAAGGTGCGCGAGCTGATCGACCGCGGGCCGTTCACCGCCGACGAGGCGCGCGAGGCGGGGCTGGTCGACGAACTGGCCTACCGTGACGAGGTCTACGACGAGGTCAAGCGCGCCGCGGGCCCGGAGGCGCAGCTGCTGTACGTCGCCCGCTACGCCAAGGCGGCGGCCGTGCGGAAGTTGTCGCACCCGATGGCCGACTCGATCGCGCTCGTGCACGGCACCGGCGTGATCAGGACCGGCCGCAGCGGGCGCAGCCCGGTCGGCGGCAGCGGGGCGATGGGCTCCGACACGATCAGCGCCGCGCTGCGGGCGGCCCGGCGCGACGACCACGTCAAGGCCGTGGTGTTCCGGGTCGACAGCCCCGGCGGCTCGTACGTGGCCAGCGACACGGTCTGGCGCGAGGTCACGCTGACGCGCAAGGTCAAGCCGCTGATCGTGTCGATGGGCGACGTGGCGGCCTCGGGCGGCTACTTCGTCTCGATGGGCGCCGACGTGATCGTGGCGCAGCCGGGCACGCTGACCGGCTCGATCGGCGTGTACGGCGGCAAGCCCGTCCTCTCCGAAATGCTCGAAAAGATCGGCATAAATTCGGAAATGGTGTCGGAGGGGGCCAATGCCGGGATGTTCTCCCCCTCCCGCGGCTTCTCCCCCGAGCAGTGGGCCCGGGTGAACGCCTGGCTCGACCGCATCTACGACGACTTCGTGGGCAAGGTCGCCCAGAGCCGCGACCTCACCCGCGAACGCGCCCACGAGCTGGCCCGCGGCCGCGTCTGGACCGGCGCCGACGCCCACGCCGGCGGCCTCGTGGACGAGCTGGGCGGCCTGGAGGACGCGCTGGCCCTGGCTCGCAAGCGGGCCCGGCTCTCCGACGACGCACCCGTACGCGTCTATCCGCGGATGAACCCGCTGGAGCGGCTGCGCGGACCCGACTCCAGCGAGGACAAGTCGGCCGCACTGGCCCGCCTCCGCCTGGACGCCTGGGGCCCCTTCGCCCGCCTCTCCGCCGAGCTGGGCCTCCCCGCCGTCGGCCCCCTGATCC
>NZ_POUD01000117.1 GCF_003236395.1 Nonomuraea aridisoli
GGGGTGTGCGGTGAGGGGTCGGCGGTGGGGTCGGGGTCGGGTTCAGCGGCACGTTCGTAGTCGAGCCAGCGCACCCCTTCCGCCACCACGGGGTTGTACCGCCCCTCCGGAAGGGCCCATCGGACACTCGGCTTGCGCTCGCGGAACACGGCCTGCCTCCTGTCATGCTCGACGACCGATCGTAGAGGCGATGCCGTTACAGGGAGGGCAAGTCGGCGAGATTCACCGCCCCGACCTGCCCTCCTACCTGCACAAACCCCACAAAGCGCCCGCTCACGCGACCTGGACGGTGACCGAGTGCCACCCGGTCGCCCCGTCGGGCGCGGGCGGCGCGGGCTGCTCGGTCTGGGTACGCCCCGACGCGTCCGTCGCCCGCACCTCGATCGTGTGCGACCCCGGCGTGGCCGCCCAGTCGATCGACCACTGCCGCCAGGTGTCGGGCCCCGGAACCTCGGCCAGCCGAGCCTGCCGCCACTGCCCGCCGTCCACCCGGACCTCCACGGCGTCCACGCCCACGTGCTGCGCCCACGCCACCCCGGCGATCGTCGTGTCCCCCGCCCGCAACGAGGCTCCGGATCGGGGCACGTCGATGCGCGACTGGGTCTTGATGGGCCCCTCCGCCGCCCAGCCCCGCGGCGTCCAGTACGCCTGGTCCTGGTCGAACCTGGTCACCTTGATGTCCACGACCCACTTCGTCGCCGACACGTACCCGTACAGCCCGGGCACCACCTGCCGCACCGGGAAGCCGTGGTCGAGCGGGAGCGGCTCGCCGTTCATGGCGACGGCGAACAGGGCGTCGCGGCCGTCCATGACCACGTCGGCCGGGGTGCCGCAGGTGAACCCGTCGGAGGAGGTGGACAGGAGCATGTCGGCGTCCGACCGCAGCCCCGCCCGGCGCAGCACGTCGGCCATGCGCACGCCGAGCCAGCGGGCGTTGCCCACGAGGTCGCCGCCCACCTCGTTGGAGACGCAGGTCAGGGTGACGTCGGCCTCGGTGAGCGGCATCCGCAGCAGATCGTCGAAGGTGAGCTCGACGGGCCGGTCGACCATGCCGTGGATGCGCAGCGTCCAGTCGCGCGGGTCGACCTGGGGGACGACGAGGGCGGTGTCGACGCGGTAGAAGTCGCGGTTGGGGGTGATGAACGGCGACAGGCCCCCGATCCGCAGGTCCGCGCCGGCCGGGACGGGCCTCGCGGGAGTCGCCGGCTTCGGCAGCGTCACGCCCAGCCGGGCGGCGTCCACCGCCTGCCGGCCGCCGAGCTGCCGTCCGAGCACGGTGGCGGCCCCCGCGACCACCACGCCACCGGCCACGCCGGTCAGCAGCCGCCGCCGGTCGAACACGACGGGCTCTCCCCCGCCGCGCATCACCGCCGGCCACTCCACCGGGTCGGCGTCCCGCTCACCTGCGCTCACACGCACAGGGGAACGCACGGCGGACGCCTCATCGACCCGGGCCGCCCGGCGTACCAGCCAGGAAAGCGCCCAGGCCCCGGCGGCCACCCCGGTCACGGTCGGCAGCACCCCGGTGAGACCGGTGTCGGGCCGGGTGAGCACCGCGAGCACCCCGACCACCCCGAACGCCGCCATCCCGGCGACGCCGTAGGCGAGCCGGCGCCTGGCGAGCACCCCGAGCAACGCGGCCACCCCGGCGAGCACCACGAACACGCCGCCCACGAGAACGGCCTTGTCGTTCTCCCCGAACGTCCGGATCGCGAAGTCCTTGACCGGCGCGGGCGTCAGGTCGACCGTGGCGTCGCCCACGGCGACGACGGGAAACGTCTGCGGCCCCACGACCCCGGCCGCGAGCTGCGCGACGCCGAGCGCCACGGCCCCGGCGACGAGCCCCGCCAGGGCGCCCGCCCACGCGGGCACCTTCTCATTCCTGTACACGTACCGACCGTACGTCGGCCGGGGCCTGGAGGTTCTTACGCGGTGGTTACGAGCTCAGCAGCTCGCGCACGACGGGCGCCAGCGCCCGGAAGGCCCGCCCCCGGTGGCTGATCGCGTCCTTCTCCTCGGGCGCCATCTCGGCGGTCGTGCGCTGCTCGCCCTCGGGCACGAGGATCGGGTCGTAGCCGAACCCGTTGGTGCCGCGGGGGGTGCGCACCAGGCGTCCCGGCAGCACGCCCTCGGCGACACGCTCCTCCCCCGACGGCAGCGCCAGCGCGGCGGCGCAGGCGAAGTGGGCGGTCAGCCGCTCCTCGGGCACGTCGGAGACCTGGGCCAGCAGCAGGTCGAGGTTGGCCTGGTCGTCGCCGTGACGCCCGGCCCAGCGGGCGGAGAAGACGCCGGGCATGCCGCCCAGCACGTCGACGCAGAGCCCGGAGTCGTCGGCCACGGCGGGCAGCCCGGAGCCCTGGGCGACGGCGTGCGCCTTGAGCAGGGCGTTCTCCTCGAAGGTGACGCCGGTCTCGGCGACCTCGCCGATCGACGGGAACTCCTCGAGCCCGACGATCTCGAACCCGGTGAGGATGCGCCGCAGCTCGGCGATCTTGCCTGGGTTGCGGGTGGCGAGCACGATCTTCATGACTCCAGGGCCTCCTGCTGGATGAGGGTCAGCTCCTCACAGCCTGCCACGGCCAGATCGAGCAGCCGGTCGAGCACCCCGCGGTCGAACGGCGCGCCCTCGGCCGTGCCCTGCACCTCGACGAAGCTGCCCTCGCCGGTCATCACGACGTTCATGTCGGTCTCGGCGGCGACGTCTTCGCTGTAGCACAGGTCGAGCATCGGCACGGAGCCGACCACGCCCACGGAGACGGCCGCGACGGAGCCGATGAGCGGGTCGCCGGGGCACATGCGGCGCTCGCGCATCCAGGCGACGGCGTCGGCCAGCGCGACGTAGGCGCCGGTGATCGCGGCCGTCCTGGTGCCGCCGTCGGCCTGCAGCACGTCGCAGTCGAGCAGAACGGAGTTTTCCCCCAACGCTTTGTAATCGACGCACGCGCGCAACGACCGCCCGATCAACCGGGAAATCTCATGAGTGCGACCGCCGATTTTTCCGCGGACCGATTCACGATCGTTACGGGTATTGGTCGCCCGCGGCAACATGGCGTATTCGGCCGTAACCCAGCCCTGGCCGCTGCCCCTGCGCCAGCGGGGCACGCTGTCCTGGACGGAGGCGGCGCACAGCACCCGGGTGCCGCCGAATTCCACCAGCACGGAGCCCTCGGCGTGGGCGAGCCATCGGCGCGTGATGGTGATGGGACGTAGCTGGTCGGGGTTGCGGCCATCCTGACGGGACATGCAGATCACCCTATCTCCGCGCCACGACGGTCTTGACCAAATGTGTCCGACACAGCGATCCTTACGCAATGACAACGGGGGTGTTGCGAAACCCTGACTTCTTCCGGTTTCTCAGTTCTCATGTGGCGAACGAACTCGGGGCGAATATCTCGCGCGTCGCACTCCCTCTCGTGGCGGTGCTGGCGCTGAACGCGGGCCCCACGGAGGTGGGGCTGTTATCGGCGCTGCAGACGACGGCGTTCCTGCTGATCGGGTTACCCGCGGGGGTGTGGGTCGACCGGCTGCGCAGGCGTCGCGTGATGATGTTGTCCGACCTGTCCAGGTTCGCGCTGCTGGGCAGCATTCCGGTGGCCGCCGAGCTGGGCGTGTTGTCGATCGAGCTGATGCTCGCCGTGGCGCTGCTGGCGGGGGTGGCGCAGGTCTTCAACGACGTGGCCGACCAGACGTACCTGCCGCGTCTGGTGAGCAGCGGACAGCTCGGCGACGGCAACGCGAAGCTGGAGGTCGTGCGCTCGGGAGCGTTCCTGGCCGGGCCGGGCGTGGGAGGCACGCTGGTGCAGCTGCTCGGCGCGTCCCGCACGATGACCGCCACCGCGCTCGGCGCGCTCGCCTCGGTGTTCTTCCTGCGCTCGATCAAGGTGCCCGACGAGCCGCCCGCCGGCGGCGACCGCGGCCCGCTGCTGCGCGGCATCCGTGAGGGCCTGGCGTACGTGTGGCAGGACCCGCTGCTGCGGGCGTTCGCGGCCTCGTCGGCGATCGGCAACCTGTGCGTCAGCGGCGTGCTCGGCCTGTCGGTGTTGTTCCTGGCCGACGACGTCGGGCTCACGCCGAGCCTGATCGGCGTGCTGCTCATGTCGGGCGGGATCGGCGGGCTGCTCGGCGGCCTGACCAGCGGCCGCCTGGCCGACAGGTACGGCATCGCCAGGACGGCCTGGCTGGCCGTGCTCGCCTCGGCGCCGTTCGGCCTGCTCATGCCGTTGACCGAGACGGGCTGGCGGGCGGCGTTCTTCGCGCTCGCCTCGATGGGGATCTCGTGGAGCGCGACCCTGTCGAACGTCGGCCAGATCACCTACCGCCAGACCGTCACCCCCGACCATCTGCTGGGCCGGGTCAACGCCTCCGTCAGGTTCCTGACCTGGGGCGCGACGCCGCTGGGCGCGCTGCTCGGCGGCCTCGTCGCCCAGCAGATCGGGGTACGGCAGGCGTTGTGGGTGCTCATGATCGGCCGGTTGATGGCGTTCGTGCCGCTGCTGTTCTCGCCGCTGCCGCGCATGCGCGACTTCGCCAAGCCCCCGGCTCAGGTCAGCTCGTAGACGGCGCCGCTGCGGGCCAGTTCCAGCGGGCCGCCGTAGCCACCGCCGGACGCCTCCTCCAGCACGGTCTTCTGGTCGTTCCACGGCACCAGATGGGTCAGCACGAGCCGGCCCACGCCGGCCTTGGCCGCGTGCTGGGCGGCCTGGCGGCCGGTGAGGTGCAGGTCGGCCGGCAGCCCGGGACGCTCGACGAACGACGCCTCGCACAGCAGCAGGTCGGCTCCCGCGGCCAGCTTGACCAGCTCGGCGGACTCACCGGTGTCGCCGGAGTAGGCCACGCTCGTGCCGCCGTGGGACACGCGGAAGCCGTACGCCTCGACCGGATGGTTGACCAGCCCGGCCGTCACGGTGAACGGCCCCACCTCGAACGAGCCCGGCGACAGCGGCAGGAAGTCGAACGCGTGCTCCATCTCCGGCTCGTCCGGCATGCCGTACGCGGCTCCGAGCCGCGAGGGCGCGTCGGCCGGCGCGTAGACGGGCAGCGTCGGGTAGGGCGCCTGCGGCCCGTACGTGCGGGCCACGTGGTAGGCGCACATGTCGAGGCAGTGGTCGGCGTGCAGGTGCGAGAGGCAGACCGCGTCCACGTCGTACAGGCTGGTGTGGCGTTGCAGCGCGCCGAGCGAGCCGCTGCCGAGGTCGAGCACCAATCTGAAGCCGTCGGCTTCCAGGAGGTAGCAGGACGCTGGGCTGTCGGGGCCCGGGTAGCTCCCGGAGCATCCGACGATGGTCACTTTCATGTGGGCCTCCCGTTGGCGGTGGTACCCCCCACAGGCGAGACTTCGACCGCGTCGATCTCCGGGCCCAGGAAGCGCCGCCCGAGGCGGGCGAAGAGCAGGGAGTCGCCGGTGGCGCGGAAGCGGTGCCGGGGGGTGGCGTCGCCTCCTGCCGCCAGATCGTGGTCGTGCAGGATCCGATAGACGTCCTTGGCCGTCTCTTCGGCGCTGGAGACCAGCGTCACCCCGTCGCCGGCGACATAGGAGATGGCGCCGGTGAGCAGCGGGTAGTGGGTGCAGCCGAGGATGAGGGTGTCGCATCCGGCGGCCCTGACGGGCTCCAGGTATTCGCGCACCACCTCGATGAGCTCCTCGCTCATCGTCTCTCCCCGTTCGACGTACTCCACCAGGCGTGGGGCGGCCACGCCGGTGAGCTGCACGTCGGGAGCAGCGGTGAAGGCGTCGTGATAGGCCAGCGACGCGATGGTCGCCTTGGTCGCGATCACGCCGACCTTCCCGTTGCGGGTGGCCCGCACCGCGCGCCTGGTGGCAGGGTGGATCACCTCGACGACCGGGACGTCGTAACGCTCGCGCGCGTCGCGCAGCACGGCGGCGCTGGCGCTGTTGCACGCGATCACGAGCATCTTGACGTCCTGCTCGACGAGGTGGTCCATCACCTCGAGGGCGTAGGCGCGGAGCTCCGCGATGCTTTTCGGCCCGTACGGCTGGTGGGCCGTGTCGGCCACGTAGGTGATCGACTCGTGGGGCAGCTGATCGATGATCGCCCTGGCGACCGTCAGGCCGCCGACTCCGCTGTCGAAGATCCCAATACTCGCGTCCGGCACGCTCTAGAGGTTAGGCGACCTGCCCGATCAGCACTGCGTAAGAATGCTCACAGTGCGCTGGGTGTGTCCCGTGCGGACTGTCGTCTCCGTCACACCGGGCGCCTTTCAGCCTCGTCCCACCCGGGCGAGTTGTCGCGACTGGGCCACGAGCCGGCCGGTGGAGTCGCGTACCTCGACCTCCTCGTCGAACCAGCCGTCGGCGACGAGCCGGCCGCCGCCGAGCACCGTGAGCCAGCCGGGGGCGGGCAGGGCGCGCAGGTGCCAGGTGAGGTCCACGGTGGGCGCCCAGCCGCGCCCGCCCGCCGAGAACACCACCGGCGGCAGCGCGTCGACGGCCAGCGCCAGCACGTACGGGTCCGGGTCCTGGGGCTCGGCCATCCGGAAGTACGCCCGCGACTCCGGCCGGCCGGTGGGCTCGCCCTTCAGCCAAGCGATCGTGGGCGGGTCGAAGAGCACCTCCATCTGGGCGTTCAACGTCATGCCCGACTGCGGCTTGGGGTCGGGCAGCTTGACGCACTGCTCGATCGGCGGCATCTCATACGCCGACTTTTCGGCATAAATCGGCTCAGCGCCGTGCAGCGTGGCCGTGGTGATCAGCCCCTCGATCTGCGCCACACCGTCCTGCACGAGCGTCACCCGCGAGAACGCCGCCGTCTTGCCCGCCTTGAGCGGCTCCACCCTGACCTGCGCGGGCCCGGGGACGGGCGCCCGGAGGAACTGGACCGTCGTGCTGACGGGATGCTCGAACGGCGAGGCGTCCACCGCCGCACGCAGGACCACGGCCATCAGGTAACCGCCGTTGAGCGGCCCGCCGATCGAGTATCCGGGGTCGAGGCACACGTCATAGGTGTTCTCGTCGACCCTGATCGCCTGCGTGGCCTCGTCGAACTTCGTCATCCGCTCCTGCCTCACCTCTGGAACTATGTTCTAGATACTGTAGAGCATTCCTCCGTCAGCGCGCCTGCCTGCGAAAACGTGATTCGGCTGACAAAGTTCGATCATGGCAAGTGTCACCGAACTCATCGGTCAATCCGTTTGGGACTCCAACGGGGTGTGGGTCGGTTTCGTGGTGGACATCCGCGTGGTCAGGCACAAGGGCGAGCTCCAGCAGAGCCACACGGTCTACGGCCTGGTCGTCTCCAGCCGGCGCGCGCCGCTCCTGCTCGGCCTCACCCGCGACAGCGAGGACCGCGCGAGCTGGTTCTCCCGGACACTGGCCCGAGTGGTGTACGCGGGCTGCACATTCGTGCCCTGGTCGAGCGTCGTCGACTACCAAGGTGGCGAAGTACACATCGATGTGCTGAGAAAAGAGCTGAACCGGGTCTAAATCCGACTTCAGCACTTTGCAAGCGCCTGTCTAGCAACATCCGTTACCTTCTCTGTGGCTAGAAGTCCACAGTGTGAGTTGAGTGATGTCTGCAAATAATCCCCCTTATGGCCAGGATCCTGACAGGACCAGGGCGTACAACTGGAATCAGGGCCAGCCCGAGAGCGGCCCCACGGCGCAGTACCCGGGACAGCCGTACCCGCCGCAGCAGCCGAACCAGCAGCAGCCTTACGGCCAGCCGCAGGGACAGGGGGCCTACGACCCGCAGGCGTCCTACGGTCAGCAGCCCGGTCAGCAGCCCGGCCAGCAGCCCGGCCAGCAGCCCGGTCAGCAGTACGGCCAGCCCGCGTACGGCCGGCCCCAGCAGCCGCAGCAGCAGCCGCAGTACGGGCAGCAGCATTGGCAGCCGCAGCAGCCCCAGCAGGGCTGGCAGCAGGAGCAGGGCGGCTGGCCGCCGCAACCGCCGCAGCCGCCGCAGGGCTGGCAGCAGCAGGGCCCCGAGGGCTTCGGCCCGCCGCAGCCGGCCAAGAAGGGCGGCAAGGGCTGGGTGATCGCCATCGCCGCGACCCTCGCGGTCGTCCTGTTCGGCGGCGGCGCGGTGTGGGCCGTGGGCGCCTTGAGCGGCGGCGGCGCGCAGCCGAACGACGTCCTGCCGGCCGAGTCGATGGCCTACGTCCGGATCGACCTCGACCCGGCCGCCAACCAGAAGGCGGCGCTGTTCCAGCTCGCCCGCAAGTTCACGGCAACGAAGGACGCCTTCTCCGGCGAGGACCCGCGCAAGGCCCTCTTCGACACGCTCAACGAGAACGCCGACACCAAGGTCGACTTCGCCAAGGACGTCGACCCGTGGCTCGGCAACCGCATCGGCGTCGCCGTCGTCCCCTCCGGCAAGGAGGATCCGGACTACGCGGTCGCCGTCCAGGTCACCGACGAGGAGGCCGCCAGGGCCGGCATCGCCAAGCTCATGGACGGCGACGAGTACGGCATCGCCTTCCGCGACGAGTACGCGCTGCTGACCGAGACCCAGGCGCTGGCCGACAAGTACGCCGCCGGTGAGGGCAGCCTGAGCGACAACGCCGAGTTCGGCGACGACATGGGCGCGCTCGGCGAGCAGGGCGTGCTGTCGTTCTGGGCCGACATGGGCGGCCTGATCGAGGCCGCCAAGAGCGAGGTCACGGCCGAGCAGGCCAAGGCCGCCGAGCAGTTCAAGGACGCCCGGTTCGCCGGCGCGCTGCGCTTCGACAGCGCCTACGTCGAGCTGGCCGGCATGATGCGCGGCGCGAGCGGCCTGAACGCCGAGGGCGAGCTAGCCGCGGCGAACCTCGCCACCCTGCCCGCCGGCACCGCCGGCGCCCTGTCGATCTCCGGCCTGGACGAGCTGCTCACCAAGAACTGGGCCGAGATCCAGAAGCAGAGCGCGGCCGCCGGCCCGGAGGCCCAGCAGATGCTCACGCAGCTCCCGATCCAGCTCGGCCTGCAGATGCCCGGTGACCTCGCCACCGTCGCCGGCACGAACTTCACTCTCGCGGTGGACGCCGAGGGCCTGGAGACGAACCAGATCAAGGGCGGCGTGCGCGTGACCACCGACCCGGCCAAGGCGCAGGCCATCGTCGACAAGGTCCTGAAGGCGCTGACGCAGGGCGGCGGCGCCGCTCCGCAGATCGCCAAGGCCACCGGCGACGGCGTTTTCACGGTGGCGACCACCGACGAGTACGCCAAGCAGCTGGCCGCCGAGGGCACGCTGGGCGAGTCGGAGACGTTCCAGACGGCGATCCCCAACGCCGAAGAGGTCAACTTCGCGCTCTTCGCCGACCTGGACAAGATCGAGAACCTCTACCTCAAGTCCATGCAGGGCGACGACAAGGCCAACGCCCAGGCGTTGCGGGCGATCGGCCTGAGCGGCACCCGCGGCGACAGCGAGCTGACGATGTCGCTGCGCGTGCTGGTCAACTAGGGCGTGCTGGTCAACTAGGACGAGTAAACGAAAGGGCGGCCGGTCGGATCGACCGGCCGCCCTTTTCGGCGTCTAGGCCCAGAGCTGGCCTTCCAGCCGCTCCTCCGCCTCGTCGAGGGTGCCCTCGTAGGCGCCCGTCGACAGGTATTTCCAGCCGCCGTCGGCGACCACGAAGACGACGTCGGCGCGCTCGCCCGCCTTGACGGCCTTCGCGGCCACGCCCAGCGCCGCGTGCAGCGCGGCCCCGGTCGAGACCCCGGCGAAGATGCCCTCGGTGGCCAGCAGCTCGCGGGTGCGCTTCAGCGCGTCGGCCGAGCCGACCGAGAAGCGGGTGGTCAGCACCGACTCGTCGTAGAGCTCGGGGATGAAGCCCTCGTCGACGTTGCGCAGGCCGTACACCAGCTCGCCGTAGCGCGGCTCGGCGGCGACGATCTGCACGCCCGGCACCCGCTCGCGCAGGAACCGGCCGACGCCCATGAGCGTGCCGGTGGTGCCGAGCCCGGCCACGAAGTGGGTGACGGTGGGCAGGTCGTCGAGGATCTCGGGGCCGGTGCTCTCGTAGTGGGAGCGCCAGTTGGCCGGGTTGCCGTACTGGTAGAGCATCACCCAGGACGGGTTCTGCGCCGACAGTTCCTTGGCGATGCGCACGGCCTCGTTGGAGCCGCCGGCGGCCGGCGAGGAGATGATCTCCGCGCCCCACATGCGCAGCAGCTGGCGGCGCTCCTCGGAGGTGTTCTCCGGCATCACGCAGATCAGCTTGTAGCCCTTGAGCCGGGCCGCCATGGCCAGCGAGATGCCGGTGTTGCCGCTGGTGGGCTCGAGGATCGTGCAGCCGGGCGTGAGCAGCCCGTCCTTCTCGGCCTCCTGGATCATCCAGAGGGCCGGGCGGTCCTTGATCGAGCCCGTCGGGTTGCGGTCCTCGAGCTTCGCCCACAGCCGCACGTCGGCGGAGGGCGACAACTTCGGCAACCCGACGAGGGGCGTACGGCCGACCGAGTCGATCAGCGAGTCGAACCGCATGTCACCCACCGGCGACGGCGGGGAGCACGGTCACCGTGTCGCCGTCGGACACGGGAGTGCCGAGACCGCCCAGGAACCGGACGTCCTCGTCGTTCAGGTAGACGTTCACGAAGCGGCGCAGGTTGCCCTGGTCGACCAGGCGCTCCTTGAGGCCGGGGTGGCGGGACTCCAGGTTGCTGATCAGCTCTTCCAGGGTCGCGCCCTCGGCGCTGACGGCCTTGGCGCCGCCGGTGTAGTTACGCAGGATGGTCGGAATGCGAACCTCGATGGCCATCGCGCTCAGTTCTCCTCAGGTCAGGTCGTCGTCCCATCGGCAGCAACGCCGACGGCTGGATGGGGATTCCACCTCAGCGACAGTCGTAGACGACGACAGCCGGAGTATGTGCGAACAGGAAGCTCTGCACCGGCCTGACCATCATGGGAGAAACCTTACCTCTTCCTCCGTGATCACTCCGTCGACGATGCGGTACGAGCGGAACTCCACCTCGTTCTCGTCCCGCGTGGAGACCAGGACGTAGTGGGCGTCAGGCTCGGAGGCGTACGACACGTCGGTGCGCGAGGGGTAGGCCTCGGTGGCGGTGTGGGAGTGGTAGATCACGACCGGCTCCTCGTCGCGGTCGTCCATCTCCCGCCAGACCCGGAACTGCTCCATCGAGTCGAAGCGGTAGAACGTCGGCGAGCGTTCGGCGTTCTCCATGGGGATGAACCGCTCGGGCACGCCGCCTCGTCCGGCGATGACGCCGCAGGCCTCGTCGGGGTGATCCGCCCGGGCATGGGCGACGATCTTGTCTACCAGTTCCTGCGAGATCGACAGCATGCCCGGAAATTACCAGAGCGCCCGGACCAGGCTGTCCTGCAGGTAGGTCAGCCAGTCGTAGGTGACGTAGGCCGGGTAACGGGGGTCGTCCTCGGACATCATGGCGATCTCGTCGTGGATCTCCTCGGTCACGTCGAGCTTGGTGCCGAGCGTCAGGCGTAGGTCGTTGAGCGAACGCAGCCACGCCTGGGCCTGCTCGGCCGTGAGCTCGGCCCGCCCGGGCCGCGCGGTGTCGTGCACGGTCTGCGCGTCGGCCCGCTTGCCGTCGCGCAGCGTGGCCTCGGTGTAGCGGCGGAACTCTGCGGCCTCCTTCTCGTCGTCGTACGCCGAGGGGAACAGCCGGGCCAGGACCGGATCGGACGGAACGGCGCTGTCGCCGATGCCGAGGGCGCGCTCCAGCGGGTCGTCGCTGGTCTGCCCCGGCGAGACGATGCCGAGCATCATCGACACGAGCGAGCGCAGCAGCGAGACCTCCGCGGCCTCGAACTCCGCGACGACCCCGCCGTCCTTGCCCCGCGAGAATCCCGAGCTCACACGCGCCTCACTTGACCGAGTCGGGCTGGAGCGTCGCCCACAGGCCGTAGGAGTGGAGAATCTGCACATCGCGCTCCATCTCTTCACGTGTGCCACTGGAGACGACCGCCTTGCCCTTGCGATGAACGTCCATCATGAGTTTCTCGGCCTTCTCGCGGGTGTAGCCGAAGACGGTTTGGAAGACGTAGGTCACATAGGACATGAGGTTGACGGGGTCGTTCCAGACGATGGTCACCCATGGCAGATCGGGTCGGACGTCCGATGACGGACGCTCAACGGCGATTGGAGCGGTGCTACCCACATCCCCGAGTCTGCCCTATCTGGGCCGTAGTCTTCGAGTCGTGAGAATGACCATGAGCACTGCGTTGCTCACAGATCACTATGAGCTGACGATGTTGCAGGCGGCCCTGCGGAGCGGCGCCGCCCACAGGCGGGCCGTTTTCGAGGTGTTCGCCCGCCATCTCCCCGGTGGACGGCGGTACGGGGTTGTCGCCGGCACGGGACGTGTCCTGGACGAGCTTGAACGCTTCCGTTTTGGTGAGGAAGAACTCACCTTTTTGCGCGAGCACCAGGTCGTGGACGAGGCCACTCTGGCGTTTCTCGCCGATTACCGGTTTTCCGGGAACGTCTACGGCTACCGCGAGGGCGACCTCTACTTCCCGGCCTCCCCGATCATGGTCGTGGAGGGCACCTTCGCCGAGGCCGTGCTGCTGGAGACCATCGTCCTGTCGATACTCAACCACGACTGCGCCATCGCCTCCGCCGCCTCCCGCATGACCAACGCGGCGGGACGGCGGCCGATCATCGAGATGGGCTCGCGGCGCACCCACGAGCACGCGGCGGTGGCGGCGGCGCGGGCCGCCTACATCGCCGGATTCTCCTCGACCTCCAACCTGATGGCCGGCCACCAGTACGGCATCCCCACGGCCGGCACGGCGGCGCACGCGTTCACGCTGCTGCACGACTCGGAGCGGGCGGCGTTCGAGGCCCAGATCGCCTCGCTCGGGCCGGAGACGACGCTGCTGGTGGACACCTACGACGTGGCCGAGGCGGTGCGCACAGCCGTCGAACTGGCCGGGCCCAAGCTGGGCGCGGTGCGCATCGACTCGGGCGACCTGGCGGCGGCCGCGCAGGAGGTGCGGGAGCAGCTCGACGCGCTCGGAGCCTTCCACACCCGCATCCTGGTCACCTCCGACCTCGACGAGTACGCCATCGCCGCCCTGGCCGCCGCCCCGGTCGACGGCTACGGCGTCGGCACCTCGCTGGTCACCGGGTCGGGCGTGCCGACGGCGGCCCTGGTGTACAAGCTGGTGGCGCGCGAGACGGCCACGGGCAAGCTGGAGGCCGTGGCCAAGCGCTCGGTGGGCAAGCCGTCGCGCGGGGGGCGCAAGCAGGCGTACCGGCTGCTGGACGAGGCGGGCCAGGCCGAGACCGAGCTGATCACGACCGGCGGGCTGGTCCCCGAGGGCGGCGTTCCCCTGCTGCACGAGCTGGTGCGCGAGGGCGTGGTCATCGGCCGCGAGCCGCTGAAGGCCGCCCGCGAGCGCCACGCCGCCGCCGTCGCCACGCTCCCCGTGGAGGCGCTGCACCTCGGCAGAGGGTACGCCGCGATCCCTACCGAGTTCGCCTGACGTATCGTGCTACCTATGGGCACCGCGTTGATCATCGTCGATGTGCAGAACGACTTCTGCGAGGGCGGCAGCCTGGCCGTGGCCGGGGGCTCCGAGGTGGCGGCGGCGATCACCCGCCACGTGACCGATCACGGCTACGACCACGTCGTGGCGACCCGCGACTACCACCTCTCCCCCGGCTCCCACTTCTCCGACACCCCCGACTACGTCTCCACCTGGCCGCCCCACTGCGTGGCCGGCACCCCCGGCGTCGACTTCCACCCGTCGTTCGACGTGGCGGAGGTGGAGGAGGTCTTCAGCAAGGGGGCGTACGCGGCGGCCTACAGCGGCTTCGAGGGTGTCTCGGGCGACGGCGTGCCGCTGGCCGAGTGGCTGACCGAGCGCGGGGTGAACGAGGTCGACATCGTGGGCATCGCCACCGACCACTGCGTGCGCGCCACCGCCCTCGACGCGGTCCGGCACGGGCTGGCGGTGCGGGTGCTGCTCGACATGACCGCGGGGGTGGCCAAGACCACCACGGAGGCGGCGATCACGGAGATGCGCGACGCCGGCGCCGTTCTGGAGGGCGCCCCCGCCATCGGCTGACGCCCCCGGCCTACCCCTGCGCCGCCTCCACCACGTCGCGGAGCTGGGAACGGGCGGTGACGCCCAGCTTGGGGAAAGCGCGGTAGAGGTGGGAGCCGACGGTCCGCGGCGACAGGAAGAGGCGCTCGCCGATCTCCCGGTTGCTCAGCCCGCGGGCGGCGAGCCTGACGATCTGCTGCTGTTGCGGCGACAGTTCGGCGAAGGCGCCGCGATCGGCCGGGCCGACGTCCAGACCGGCCGCGCGCAGTTCGGCGCGTGCGCGTTCCGTCCACGGCCGCGCCCCCAGCCTCCGGAAGATCGCCTCGGCCGCGCCGAGGAAGGGCCGCGCCTCGGCGATCCGGCGCCGGCGCCTGAGCCACTCGGCGTACTCCAGCAGCGCCTGGGCGTGCTCGAAAGGCCGGCCTTCCAGCCCGGGGTCCGCCAGGGCGGCCCTGAAGTGCGCCTCGGCCTGCCCGGGGTCGGCGAGGAGCGCGCGGCCGCGGTGGATGAGCGCGTGCAGGCGGGTGGAACCGCCCTGGGCGAGCGCGCGCGCCGAGCGCTCGACGATCTCGATCGCGTCGGCGTGGCGACCGCTGCGCGCCGCGGCGGCCGCGAGTTCCGGCAGAGCCGGGTAGGAGGCGTGGTAGTGGACGGGGTCGCCGGAGGGATCGAAGAGCATCCGGTACTGCTCGTACGCGAGCTCGTAGTCGCCTTCCGCCATGGCGGCGGCGGCCGTGGCGCGGTGCGCGTAGACGGCGACCGACCGGCTCTCCAGCGGGTCGACCAGGCGTAGCGCCTCTTCGGCGAGGGCGCGGGCCTGCGCGGCGTCCCCCTGGTAGGCCAGGACCATGGCGTCGATGGCATGCGCGCACGCCGCGGCGTGGTCGAGTCCGGCAGCGGCGGCCAGGGCGCCGATGCCGGCGCAGACCTCCCTGGCCTGCTCCCAGCGGCCGTACTCGAGGTAGGCCAGCGCGACGACCCCGCCCAGGCCGTCGGGAAGCGGCCCCCTGGCGAGCCACGACTGGACGGCCTCGTCGAAGGCGCGCACGGCCAGCCGGGTCTCGTCGAGGATCCAGGCCGCCATGGCGAGCGCGGCCAGCCGTTCGGGGTCGCGTCCGGCGGCGGCGATCAGCTCCGGCAGCCGCGGGGCGACCTCCCGTCCACCGCCGAACGGGTCCGACACGACGGTGATCCAGTCCCGCAGCGGCTCCTCCTGCGGGCCGACGGGAAGCCGCCGCAGGATCCGGTCGATCCGCTCTCGCTGGGCCTCCTCGCCAGCGTAGAAGCGGAGCACGGCGGCGGCGGTCAGCGCGTGCAGCGCGGTGGCGGGCTGCGTGGCCGCCAGGTCCTCGGCGATCCCGGCCAGCCGGGCGAAGGCGGCGGTGTGCCGCCTGGTCAACGCGGCCAGCCGCCCGACGTGCACGTCGGCGAGGGCCCGTACGGCGGGATCGTCGGTGCGGGCGCGGGCCGCGCCGGCCAGCTCCTCCACCCAGTCCAGGTGCCCGGTGAGGACGGCCGTGCCGGCCGCGGCGATCAGCAGCCGCACGCTCTCGTCGCGTTCGGGGTGCAGCTCGGCGGCGCGGGCCAGCGCCTTGGCCGCGGCGGCGTAGCCACCCCGCCGGCGGGCCCTGCCGGCGCTCTCCTCCAGAGCGGCCGACACCGCCGCGTCCGGGCGCGCGGTCGCCGCGGCGAGGTGCCAGGCGTGCCGGTCCGGCTCGTCGCGCAGGGCGCCGGCCAGCAGCCGGTGGGCCTCCATGCGGGCGCCGGACGGCGCGGCGTGGTAGACGGCGGAGCGGATCAGCGGATGGCGGAACCGGGTGTGCCGACCGGCCCGCCGCGTGAGCCCCGTCTGCTCGACGGCCGTCCACACGTCGTCGTCCGGGTCCGGCAGCAGCTCCTGGACCGCGGCGGGCGGATCCTCCACGTCGGCCGCCGCCAGCAGCAACAGGGCGCGCCGGCCGGCTTCGGGAAGGTCCCGCAGCCGGGCGGCGTAGAGGCCCGCCAGACGCTCTCCCACCGGCAGCGGGCCGTGGTCGTCCGGCGCGCCGGACGTGGCCGCGCTCGCCAGTTCGAGCAGCGCCAGCGGATTCCCGGCCGCCTGGTCGAGAATCCGGTCCCTGATCCTGCCCGTCACCCCCTTGAGGGCGAGCAGCCGCTTCGACGCCACGGCGTCGAGCGGGGCCAGGGTGAGCACCGGGTACGCGCGGTCGAGGCGCGGGTCGCCGTCGCGGACGGCGAGCAGCAGGGTGACGGGGTCGTCGTCCAGCCGCCGGGCGACGAAGGAGAGGACGTCGGCGGAGGCGGAGTCGATCCACTGAGCGTCGTCGACGACGACCAGGACCGGGCTCCGCCCGGTCGCCTGGGACAGCAGCGTGACGACCGCGATGCCGGTCAGCAGGAGATCGGGGGGATCGGGCGCCGGTTCGAAGCCGAACGCGCCCAGCAGCGCCCGGCGCTGCCGGTCCGGCAGCCCGGCCGCCTCGCCGAGCACGGGCCGCAGGAGCTGGTGGAGCCCCGCGAAGGCGAGGTCGGTCTCCGACTCGCGGCCGGTCGCGCGCAGCACCCGGTGTCCCGCCCGCTCGGCGCGCCGGGCGGCGTCGTCCAGCAGGGTGCTCTTGCCCGCTCCGGCGGCGCCGGCGAGCAGCAGGACCCGGCCGCCGCCGGGCGCCTGCGCCACCAGGGCGGAGAGCCGCTCGATCTCGGCGTCCCGGCCGATGATCGTCGCTTCCACAAGCCTCCCTGTCTCACGGGCCGGAGCGACGTCGTCGCAGGCCGGTGCCACATCGACGACCGTAGCAGGGGACAGGTGCAGTCACTTGACGCATACCGCTCGCCCGGGGCCGTGCCACACGATGAAGGTTCACCGCACCCGTCGATGAAGGAAATCCCTCATGCTCACCTCTTCGCCCGATCAGATCACCTTGGGTGACGTGACCGTCACGCGGGTCTGGGAGTACTACGGGCCCGTCGAGATGACGCCTGACACGTTCTTCCCGGACAGCTCCCCGCGCACCTGGGAGGAGCACTCCACGTGGCTCGCGCCGCAGTTCCTCGACCTCGAAAGGGGGATCGTCAATTCCGCGATCCAGACCTGGCTGCTGCGCAGCGAGGGCAGGAACATCCTCGTCGACACCGGGGTCGGCAACCACAAGGAGCGGCCCTACTCGCCGGTCTGGAGCCACCTCACCACTGATTTCCTGGGCGAGCTGGCCCGCGCGGGCGTCCGGCCCGAGGACGTGGATCTCGTGGTGAACACCCACCTCCACGTCGACCACGTGGGCTGGAACACCTACCTGGACGGTCGCACCTGGGTGCCGACGTTCCCCAACGCCACGTACCTCATGCCGAGGCCCGACTTCGACTTCTGGAATCCCGCGAACGGGCACGAGCCGCGGCTCGGGCGGGGGAACCAGAACGTGTTCGAGGACAGCGTCGCCCCCGTCCACCAGGCCGGCCTGACCGAGTTGTGGGAGGACTCGTACACGATCGACGCCAACCTGCGCCTGGAGCTCGCGCCGGGGCACACCCCCGGCTCGTCCGTGGTCGTCCTGGAGTCGGGCTCGGACCGCGCGGTGTTCGTCGGCGACATCCTGCACAGCCCCGTGCAGTTCGTGGAGCCGGACACCAACAGCTGCTTCTGCGAGGATCCCGCCGCCGCCCGAGCCACCCGCCGCAGGGTCCTCGGCTGGGCCGCCGACCACAACGCCCTGGTCGTCCCCGCGCACCTGGCCGGGCACGGCGCCGCCGAGGTGGTCCGCGAAGGCGGCGAGTTCGCCATCAAGGGCTGGGCTCCGTTCGCGCCGTACGCCGGGAAGGACGCCCGATGAGCCGCCGTCCGGACGCCACGGTCGTCACGGCCCAGGGCGTCGTCCGCGGCCTGCGCCGCGACGACACGGCCGTCTTCCTCGACCTCCCGTACGCCGCGCCACCGGTCGGCGCCGACCGGTTCCGCGCTCCCCGCCCGCACGCCCCGTGGCACGGCGTACGGGACGCCACCCGGCCGGGGCCCAACGCGCCCCAGGCCGAGCGAAGACTGGGCAGCCTGGACATGTCGCCGTACTTCGGGGCCGGGTGGGTGCCCGGAGAGGACTTCCTCACGGTCAACGTGTGGACGCCGGCGACCGCCGGTGCGCGCCTGCCCGTGATGGTCTTCGTGCACGGCGGCGGCTTCGTCGCGGGATCCACCCGGGCGGAGCTCTACGACGGCGCCGCGTTCGCCCGCGACGGGGTCGTCCTCGTGACCGTGAACCACCGGCTCGGCATCCCGGGCTTCCTGCATCTTCCCGGAGCGCCCGACAACCGGGGCCTGCTGGACGTGATCGCCGCCCTGCGCTGGGTGCGGCGGAACATCGCCGCGTTCGGCGGCGATGCCGCCCGCGTCACGCTGTTCGGCCAGTCGGCGGGCGCCACGATCGTGGGCGCCGTGCTGGCCGATCCCGAGGCCGAGGGGCTGTTCCGGCGCGCGATCGTCCAGAGCGGCAGCGGGCTGGGGGCCTTCACGCGTGAGCAGGCGGCCCGGGTGACGCACGCGGCGGCACGGGCGCTGGGGGTCGAGCCCCGCGCCGAGGCCTTCTCCGGCGTCCCCGACCGGCGGCTGGTCGAGGTCATGCCGGAACTGTCGGGCCTCGACCTGCGGACCGAGACCCACAACGACCCGCTCATCGGGCTCAGCCCGTTCAGCCTCGTGCTCGACCGGCAGCCGGCCGAGGCCGTCGCGGCCGGTCGGGGCGCCGCCGTGGACCTGCTCGTGGGGACCAACACGGAGGAGGGCAACCTGTACCTGGCGCCGTTCGGCAATCTGGCCGCCTCGACGGCGGCGGACGTGGACGCCGCCGCGGCCCGCTCGCACCGGGAGCCCGCCCGCCTCGTCGAGGCCTACCGCAAGGCCCGGCCGCGGGCGTCCTTCGGCGAGCTGCGCTCGGCCGTCATGGGCGACGCCCTCTTCGGCGCGGGCAGCCGGCGGCTGGCGGACGCGCACGCCGGGCACGCCGCCTCCCGGACCTACGCCTACGAGTTCGCGTGGCGTTCCCCCGCGCTCGGGGGCGAGCTGGGCGCGGCCCACACCGTGGAGCTGCCGTTCGTCTTCGACGTCACCGCGCTGCCCGGGCTGCGCGGCCCCGCGGCCGTGCTCGGACCGGACGAGCCGCCGGCGGGCCTGGCCGCCCGGACGCACGCCGCCTGGGTGGCCTTCGCGAGAACCGGCGACCCCGGCTGGGACCGCTACGACACCGGCCGCCGGGCCACCATGCGCATCGGCGAAGCGTGGACCGTGGTGGACGATCCCCGCGGCGACGAGCACCGCGCGTGGCTCTAGGGTCCGGTGGTCGGCTGGGCGACGGCCAGGCGCATCGCGTCGTCGAACGTCGGGAACACCTCGAAGGCGTGGCTCAACCCGGTGATCGACAACACCCGCGCCATCACGCCCTGCACGCCGCCGAGCAGCAGCCGGGTCTTCCTCGCCTCGCACCGCTGCAGGATGGCGACGAGCTCGTTCATGCCCATGGAGTCGCAGAACGTGACCTCGGAGAGGTCGAGGATGAGGAAGTCCTTCGGGGCCAGCTCCCAGACGAGGTGCAGGCGCTCGCGGAGGAGGGGCAGCGCGTTGACGTCGAGCTCGCCCTCGAGCCGGAGGACGACGGCGTTGGTGGAGAGGCCAGAGGTGACGGTGAGCATCGCTTTGCCGTTGGCCTCAGACGACATGGGCAACGTCCTTCTGCTCTCCCGAGACACCCTTGAGAGGTTGTTGCCGCTTCTGCCGGGCTTCTAACGGGCCGCCACCGCTTCGTGACCAAATGCGCATGAGTCGCCTGCGCGCGACGCCGGGCGGCGAAGCGCCGCGCGCGAACGGTGCTTGTCAGAGGAGGCCGACCGTGGTCAGGTAGCCGAGGGCCAGGATGAGGAGGAAGACTCCCAGGACCCCCGTACCGATGATCTTCAGGACGATGTTGGTCAGCCTGACCGCCCAGTTGACGGCCGCCACCGTCATCGCGATCAGGACACCGAGCAGGTAGAGGGTCACGCCGTGGACTTCGGCCGACCTGGACGTGGCCAGCATGAGGTGCATGGTTACCGTTGCCATGTAGGTTTCCCCTGGTGCGGAGACGCGCTGTGACAGAGACCTCGCACCGCGGGCGCCTCCGCCCATGATTCGCGCTGTTCGCGGGGGTGCGCCGCGGCATTTCTGTGGGATGCCGCTCCTGCCGGGTGGGTGGCTCATTCGGCCGTCGTCATCCGAACCACCTCCATCTCTCTTCAGTTAAATTCACTGAATATAAACTTCTATTAAAGATGTACCCCAGCGCAATCCACCCTATTCGCGTGTGTCGGCCACACGGCAGTGATTAGACTGAGGCCTCTTGTGCTTAACTCTTTGCACAAGCTGGCTCTAGCTGCGGATTCTCCACCGACTCCGCCGCCGGATTCATGTTCACTGAAAGTTGTTGAAGTTCACACGAATGAGGCTGGCATGAGCGGCGACGGTTCTCCACTCGCCCGCCGACTGCGGGAGCTGCGCGAGAGTCACTGGCCCGACCTGCGGGTCACCCAGGCGCAACTGCGCGTCGCGTTCGAGGTCAGCGTTCCGCTGATCTCGTCGTGGGAGTCGGCCCACGCGGCGAAGGTGCCGCCGCTGGCCAGGCTGGAGAAGTACGCCGCGTTCTTCGCGACCAGGAGATCGCTGGCCGACGGCACGCCCAGGGTGCTCCCCCTGCCCGAGCTGGCCCCGGACGAGCTCCAGGAGTACCACAAGCTGCGCGAGGAGCTGACCGGGCTGCGCAAGGCCGCGCTGCGGGCCCAGGTCGGCGGCGAGATCGCGGAGCCGGCGCCGGCGCGTGACACCTACCTCAAGAGCCCGTGGCACTTCCCCGAGGGGGAGGCGATCACGATCATCTGCTCCCAGATCCCGCAGGAGCAACGCGCCAGGATCCCGTACGCGGATCCGTCCCAGCCCGACTACATCGAGCTCTACAAGTACTCCGACCTGGACTCGCTGTTCGAGCTGTGGGGCCACCTGCGAGCCGCGAACCCGCACAGCCCGGTGACCCTGCGGGCCACCGAGGACTTACGCTCCTCCGACGACCTGACCAGCCACGTGGTGCTCCTGGGCGGCGTCGACTACAACGAGATCACCGCGGCCATGCTCGGCCAGATCGACCTGCCGGTGCGGCAGGTGCCCGACTGGGAAAGCGAGAGGGGGCCGTATTTCGAGGTCGACAAGGGCGACGAGGCCGAGCGGTATTACACGGTGACCAGTGGTTCCGGCGATAACCTGCAACTCCGGGAAGACGTGGGATTCTTCTATCGCGGCGTCAACCCGGAAAACGTCAAGCGCACGCTCACCATCTGCAACGGCATGTACGCCAGAGGCGTCTACGGCACGGTGCGGGCGCTGACGGACGCACGATTCCGCGACCGCAACGCCGACTACCTGCGCAGCCGATTCGGCGGCACGGCGTCGTTCAGCATTCTCACACGGATCAGGATCGTGGGCCGGGTGGCCATCACGCCGGACTGGACCCGCGACACCTTCCGGCTGCACGAGTGGCCGGAGCCCATCAATGGAGACTGAGATAGAGCACCATCACGACTCCCATCGGCACCTGATCGACGCCCACACGGACGTCCTGCCGGACTTGGAGCGGTCCGGCGGTGTCGACGCCGTCGTCGTCCCGACGATCAGGCCTCCGGAGCAGTTGCAGCACGCCATCGGGCTGGCGTCCGAGCTGGACTGCGTCCTCGTGACCCTGCACAGCCAGCGAAGCGATCCGGGCCTGGCCAAGGACATGATGCCGCCCGGCCTGCGGTTCATCGCCATCGGCGTCGACGATCCGGCGCCGCTCAACCTGCCGGACTTCGCGACGACGGCCGTGCTGAGAGGCACGCCGCTGGCGTGCACGACCGACCTGAGCGCCAAGCGCAACACCGGCCTGCTGCTCGCCCGGCTGATGGGCTGGCGGCGCATCCTGTTCCTGGACGACGACATCGAGGTCGGCGGGCACGAGGACGTCCGCCGCGCGGCGGCCCTGCTCGACGCCTACGACGCGGTGGGCATGCGGATCGACGGCTTCCCGGACAACTCGGTGGTGTGCCACGCCCACCGGCTGACCGGCGGGCAGCAGGACTGTTTCGTGGCCGGCGGCGCGCTGGCCGTCGAGACGAGTCGCGAGCCCTCGTTCTTTCCCGACGTCTACAACGAGGACTGGTTCTACCTGCTGGGCGAGAGATCCCTGCGGCGGCTCACGGTGACGGGGAGCGTGCGGCAGTGTCCGTACGACCCGTTCGACCATCCGGCCCGCGCGCTCCACCAGGAGTTCGGCGACGTGCTGGCCGAGGGCCTGTATTGGCTGCTGGACGAGGGTGAGAGCTGGCGGGCGGCGGCCCACGAGGCGTACTGGGAGAAAGCACTCGCCAGGCGCACCGCGTTCATCGACGACGTGTGGCGCCGGGTCAAGGAGCTGTCAGACGACGAGTTCCCGAACCGCGCCGCCATGGAGGCCTCCGTCAGCGCCGCGTCCTACTGCCACGCCTTCATCAAGCCGGAGCTGTGCGTACGGTATCTCGACGCCTGGGTGGAGGATCGCGATCGCTGGACCGACCACATCCACAAAATCCCACATATCGGACCTAGCATGCCAGATGCAAAGAAGTGGCTCATAAGGTCAGAGGTCGAGAAATTTCCTCTTTTTACCTCATTTGATTCATAAGTGAAGCAAGCGGGAATCTGTCGTCCGTGGGGGCATGTGACATAAGCCAGGCCGTCCATACCGATCTTCCGGCCATGGTCAGGTCGCTCGGGCAGGAGCCGTACTTCGCCGATCGCCTGACCAAGCAGGACGCCGGCCACGGGGTCCTGCTTGTCGCCTGGCAGAGCGGGGTGGCGGTCGGCGACGTCTACGTCTGGCTCGCGGCGGCGGAGGAGCCGGAGCTGCGTGCCCGGCTCCCGGGCGTGGCGCTGCTCACCCACCTGGAGGTCGCGCCGTGGCGGCGCAACCGGGGCATCGGCACCGAGCTGGTGTGGGCGGCCGAGGAGCGGCTGCTCGCCGAAGGCCATGAGCAGGTGGCCCTCGGCGTCGGCCCGGACAACCCGGACGCGCAGCGGTTGTACCAGCGCCTCGGATACGCCGAGTGGCCGTACGGCGAGGTGGCCACGACGAACGTCGTCTACCACCCCGACGGCCGGCAGGAACGCCAGCGCGAGATGTGCCGCGTCCTCGTCAGGAAGCTCGGCTGATCCGTCGCCGGGCTCAGCGGCGCTGGGTGGCCCAGCGGCGGATCATGTCGATGCGTTCCTGGATCTGCTCGACGGTCGCCTGGGCGATCGGCGGGCCGCCGCAGACGCGGCGCAGCTCGGCGTGGATGACCCCGTGGGGCTGGCCCGTGCGGTGGTTCCAGGCGCCGACGAGGCCGTTGAGCTCGCGCCGCAGCTCGGCGATCTGCTCGTGCGGCGCGAGGCTCTGGCGGGTCTCCTGCTCCGGCTGCTTGCGCTTGGCGGCCTGCTGCTCCGACTGACGCTTGCGCAGCAGGGTCGCCACCTGGTCGGGCTCGAGCAGGCCGGGCAGGCCGATGAAGTCTTCCTCCTCGGCCGAGCCGATCTCGGCGCCCGTGCCGAACTCGCCGCCGTCGAACAGCACCCGGTCGAACGTGGCCGAGGTCTCCATCGTCTCGAACGGCAGCTCGTCGCCCAGGACGTCGGGGTTGTCCTTCTTGCGGTTGGCCTGCTCCAGGAGGGAGTCGTCGAGGCCGTCCTCGGGCGGCCGCTTGTTGAGGACGTGGTCGCGCTCGGCCTCCATCTCGTTGGCCAGCCCGAGGAGCGTGGGCACCGAGGGCAGGAAGACCGAGGCGGTCTCACCGCGCTTGCGGGCCCGGACGAAGCGGCCCACGGCCTGGGCGAAGAAGAGCGGGGTTGAGGTCGAGGTGGCGTAGACGCCCACGCACAGGCGCGGGATGTCGACGCCCTCCGACACCATGCGGACGGCCACCAGCCAGCGGTCTTCGGAGGCGGCGAACGCCTTGATCTTCTTCGACGCCCCCGGGTCGTCGGAGAGCACGACGGTCGCGCCCTCGCCGGTGATGTTGCGCAGGTGGCGGGCGTAGGCGCGGGCCGTCTCGTGGTCGGTGGCGATGACCAGGCCGCCCGCGTCGGGCACTCCCCTGCGCACCTCGGTCAGGCGCCGGTCGGCGGCCTGCATGACCTGGCGGATCCAGTCGCCCTTGGGGTCGAGCGCGGCCCGCCACGCCTGGGAGAGCTGGTCCTTGGTGAGCGGGGTGCCGAGCGTCGCGGCGATCTCGTCGCCGGCGCGCGTGCGCCACTTCATCTCGCCGGAGTAGGCGAGGAAGATGACCGGCCGCACGACCCCGTCGTCGAGGGCCGGGCCGTAGCCGTAGGAGTAGTCGGCGACGCTGCGCTTGAGGCCCTCGCCGTCCTCCTCGTAGGCGACGAACGGGATCGGGTTGTCGTCGGACCGGAACGGCGTGCCGGTGAGCTGCAGGCGGCGGGTGGCGGGCTCGAACGCCTCGCGCACACCGTCGCCCCACGACTTGGCGTCGCCCGCGTGGTGGATCTCGTCGAAGATCACCAGCGTCTTGCGCGCCTCCGTGCGCGCCCTGTGCAGGGCGGGGTGCATGGCGACCTGCGCGTACGTCACCGCGACCCCGATGTAGTCGCGCGAGGTCGCGCCCTGGCTGTTCTTGAACTCGGGGTCGATGGCGATGCCCACGCGCCCGGCCGCGTCGGCCCACTGGCGCTTGAGGTGCTCGGTGGGGGTCACGACGGTGACCGCCCTGATCACCCCACGCGAGAGCAGCTCGCTGGCGATGCGCAGGGCGTAGGTCGTCTTGCCCGCGCCCGGCGTCGCGACGGTGAGGAAGTCACGCGGCTCGCGCCTGAAGTAGAGGTCGAACGCCTGCTCCTGCCATGCGCGCAACTTGGGGGCGGTGCCCCATGCGGCGCGGTCGGGATAGGAAGGCGAAAGGTGGGACGCGGCGAAGGTGCTCACCGCATCACCTCTGGGGTTGGTGTGCTTCGCTCTCTCACAGTGACCCAAGGGTAATCGGGGCCACCGACAAGACGTGCCGTGAGCCGTGGATTCTGGCCAAGGTCGTCCTCACGTGCTATGCGGCTTATCTGACGGTCGTCATGACGGCGTCGAGCGCCTGTCTGCGTGCGGTTTCCTCGGGTTGGAGCAGGCCGACGATCACGACCGGCCTGCCGCTGCGGGTGAGCAGCATCACTCTGAGGAACGCCGGCCGGTTCACCACGTCACGATATTCGGCCCGCAGTGCGCGGGTGTGGCCTCCGGGAAGGCGCTTGTCCTCGACGACGGTGACGCGATCGCCCTTGAGCAGCAGCCGGGAGTAGAGCTCGGCGGCCTCGGCGGTGGCCTTCTTGGCGTCCTCGACGGGCTCGGCCACGGGTCTGGCCATCAGCAACGCGCCGCCGGGGCCTCTGGCGACCGAGGTGAACCCGGTGACGGGCGCCACCGGCCCCTCGGTCCACCCCTGCGGGAGGGGCGCCGACAGACCGGCCTGCGGGTCGCTCAGCCGTGCCGTCCCGGGTGCTGGGGGCGCGGTGAGCCGCGGGGCCAGCGCGACGGCGCCGGCCACCACGCCCGCGCCCGCCGCCAGCGCCACCAGGACGGCCGCCACGCGTCGCCACGTCCGTCCGGCGCCCGCGCGCACCTTGCGCAGCGCAGGGTCGGCAGGGGAGCCGTACAGACGAGCGGACGGCGGCAGCGACTCCCAGTCCTGGTCGGCGTCACGCGGCACGGCCCCGCGAATCCGCGGACTCCACGGCCGCCCCTCACCCTCCGACCAACCGGACCCAGGCCAGTCACCCTCGGAGTCAGACCACCCTTCATCATCGTCATCCCGCCCCGAACC
>NZ_POUD01000118.1 GCF_003236395.1 Nonomuraea aridisoli
CCCCCAGCCCCTGCACCGCCGAAACGGTCGGACGGGCCCGCTCACGTGTCCGTTTTGGGGGAAAACCTTAGCTACGACGAGTGGGCCCAAGCCCGCCAGGTGCTGGCCGACTGCGCGCCGTGGTGGCGGATGCAGCGCGCCGGACGGGTACCGGCCGGGCAGGAGACGCTCGGTGAGGCGGCCGCCCGGTCGGTGGAGCATCTCGTGGTGCTGCTGCTGCGGTACATGCCGCCCGGCGAGGCCGTCGAACTGCTCACGGATCAGATGGCGTCGGCGCGTGACCTGGCTGGCGTGGTCCGCTACCGGGTCGGGCGGGTGCTGCGAGCGATGCGCCGCCGCCGGAACCTGGCGTTGGACGACGGGACGGGCTACCAGGCGATGCAGGATCGGTTGGCCGCCGCCCGCGCCCAGGCGGCGCAGGCGCGCAGCGAGGCGTTGGCGGCGGCGCGGGCCGCCGTCAACGCCGTGCGGGGCGCAGACGCTGGCGGGCGGGCGCGGTGGTCGCGTGCCGACGAGGCCGCGGCCGCGGTGAAGTGGGCGACCGAACCGGCCGACGTTGTGCCGCCGCCACCGGTGGTACTGCAGACGCGTGCCCTGGGCGATGTGTCGTGGGCGAGGGCGGTGGTTCGGGCCCGCGCGGAGCGCGCCCGGCTGGCCAGCTGAGAGACAGGGTGTCGGTACTAACACTGCTGTCACCCGGTACACGCATCTCAGGCCGGGCCGCCGGCTTCCAGATCGCCGTGCCAGCCGCTCGCCCATCCGGCAGGCAGCTGCTCCGGCCATGGGTGCGTTTCTGCGGCCGAGCGGAGGTAGGCGGCGATCTCTGCAGCTTGGTCGTCCCGTAGCCAGGTCGTCCGGCCGGGTGGCCGAGCTCGGGCTCCGGCTGATGTTCGTGCACGACGACGCGATGCTGTTGACGGCCGAGCTGGGGCGCTGGCGTCGGCGGGTGTTTGGAGCGGCCTGATTTTGTATCCCGAACGAGACCAGATCTACGAAGTAAAGGGCTGGGCATCGCACAGCTCCCCTCGTCGTTGCCCGATTATGCCGCTCCACGTACCGCTGGTACCGGACACGCAGGCAGAATTCCGGCCCTCGATGCCATGGAGGCGCCCCCGTGCGGAGGGAGAAGGTCGTGCGGCGGTGTGGTTCGGGCGGGTTGTGCAATACGCCCGGCTTTACACCGTAGATTTAGACCGCCGTCTGCTACCCGGCGAGCGCCAACAGGCCGCCGACGGCGGCATGCTGCAGGAGACGATCGCCGCCGACCGTGCCTGGCTGGCCCGGGTTGATGCGGAACGCACCCGCAACGACTCATGACAGCCCCGGTGCCAGGGTCACCGTCGTCTCGTGGACACCTCCCAGACCCCGCCCCTGAAGGCCGGCCACCAAGCGATCGCGCCAAGGCCGAACTGCTCTGCCGGCTCGCCGAGCACGCCTACGGCCAAATCGCCTACGAGGACATGACCGCGGCTGAGTTGGCCGATCGAACCCCCGGCGAGCGACTGCCCGATGCGCAGCTGCTGAACTCCACGCCGTCTACCACGAGCTGCGTCACGGCCACGAGCAGGCGACCGCGCAGACGGCGGCGCTGACCGCCAGCCAACAAGTTCAACTTTACTTACGAGTCATACTTTTGGGTGAAGCCGATCCGAACGAGTGCGTGAAGAACGGCGGCCCCATGGACGTTGAACTGGCGTGATTGCCGGACGGGTGACGCAGCGACCGCGTACCGTAACCATCGTGACCAGACCGCCCGCCTCCCCCCGCGGTCCATCCGACGAGACGACCTTGGACGATGGTCCAGGGCGGCGAACGCTCCTCGCGGCAGCCGCGTCCCTGGCGACGACTTGCCTTGTCGGCTGCTCATCGGCTGGGACGCTGATTCACACGGCGGCGCCCACATCCCGCACAGGGCCGAATCCCAGCACGCCGTTGGCCGCCTACCAACGGCTGATGGATGGCAACAGACGCTGGGTGGCCAACACACTCCAGCATCCCGACCGCGATCCCACACGCCGGGAGATGCTGACCGCCGGCCAGCAGCCCTACGCGGCAGTGCTGTCCTGCATCGATTCCCGGGTGCCGCCAGAGCTCGTCTTCGACACCGGCCTGGGCGAACTGTTCGTCATGCGCAGCGGCGGGGTGGCTGTCGGCCCCGTGATCACCGGCTCCGTCGAGTACGGGCCAATGACCAGCGGGACTCCGCTGATCGTCGTGCTCGGCCACCAGCGGTGCGGCGCGATCTCCGCCGCCTACAGAGCCCTGCGGGAAGGCAAGCCGCTGCCGGGCAACCTCCAGGCGATCATGAAGGCGCTGCATCCGGCATACGAACGGACCATGGGGCAGAGCAGCGGCGACCCCGCCGAGGCGATGGCCAGAGCCCACGTGAAGATGACCGCGAACGCCCTGCGCGGCAATCGGGACCTCGCGCCGCTCGTGGCCCAGGGAACCCTGGCAGTGGTCAGCGCGTACTACTCCCTCGGCACAGGCCGGGTCGAGATCCTGAACGGCGCACCAGCTGCCTGAACGACCCCTGCCAGGCACCGTCCTGGCCCAGCAGCTCAGCACCCCACGTCCCACCCCAGGCAAAACCGCTGACTGCGCGCGCCGGTGCGGAAGAAATCAGAATTACTCCATATGGATCCTAATCACGGCTGGACAGTATCTCCAGGCCGGATGCCGGCATCGTCGCCGTGGTCGCCATGCACGGAAGTGGCGCGATGACGATCTTGTTGTGGACAGGGGCGCTGAGTTCGTGGCTGTTCATTGTGATCTTCCTGATCGATGGCTGGACTCGGCCGGGGTATCGGCCGGTTCGGCATCCGGTCAGCGCGTTGGCGCTCGGGCCGCGGGGGTTGCTCCAGGCAGCGAACTTCGTTGTGTGCGGACTCGTGATCACGGCAAGCGCGGTCGCCGTCGTCAGCGCACTGGACAGCGTGGTGCTCGCGGTCACGATCGGCGTGTTTGGGCTCTTCCTGGTCGCGTCGGGCGTTTTCCCGATGGACGCTATGCGGGGCTATCCGCCGGGAACTCCTGACGAGACGCCGGCGAAGGTGTCGGTACGGCACAAGCTGCATGACTTCGCCGGGGCGGTCGTGTTCGGCTCGCTGCCCACCGCGGCAATCGTCGCGGCATTCGTCCTTCCCGAGGCCGGGTGGAAGTGGTACTCGGCCCTGACGGCCGCCGGGGGAATCGCCGGCTTCATCGCCTTCGGGCAGGCGTGGGAGAGCGACCATCCGCGTGCCGGGCTCATGCAGCGCGCGACGATCGTCGTCGGCTGGGTCTGGCTCGGGCTCCTGCTATGGCACGCAGCCGGATAGCCGGAGACATGCGCTCGCGGGGGGCCTCGAACGGCGGGTGGTGGTCACGGCGGCACCACCTGCCGGCGTCCACGCCGAGGCCAGGTCGATCCGCGAGGGGTGAAGGACCTAGCCGCGGCCGTAGGCGGCCTGGCGCAGGGTGTTGAGGGCGTTGCGGGCGATGTCCGTCACGTTCCTGTCGTAGGCCTCGCTGTAGTCCCGGGGAAATTTCCAACGGATTTGCCTGACCTGCACTGACGCGGGCCTGTTCCGTTTGTTGATCACTTCCGCTACGGTTCGTACGGTCCTGACCGGTGGCGGTGTGGGGGTGGTCGATGTCGACCCGGATGTTCTCCGAAGACCAGCTGGAGCGGTTGCGGTCCTACCCCGACATCGGGCGCGACGATCTGATCCGGTAGTTCACCCTGACGCCTGCCGATGTCGCCTTCATCGACCCCGGCCGCGGGCGGGGCCCGGCTGACTGATTAGGCCTTGCCGTCCAGCTCGCCACCTTGCCCTGGTTGGGGTTCGTGCCGGATGAGGTGAGCGCAGCGCCGCCGGTGGCGGTGGCCCGGCTGGCCGAGCGGCTGGGAATCGATCCGGACGTTCTGGCCGAGTACGGTCAGCGGGAGCAGACCCGCAGCGATCATCTGCGGCTGGTGGGTGGTTATCTGGGCTGGAAGAGCGCCCCGGCCGGGAGCCCGGCGATGAAGGAGCTGGAACAGTTCCTGCTGGACCGGGCCATGGAGCACGACTCGCCGACGCTGCTTTTCAACCTGGCCACCGAGTATCTGGGGGTCCCAGTAGCAATGAAGAAATTTCCAACGAAGTAGCGTCTGACCTGCGGTAACGAAAGAACCTCCGGCTGACGTCTCGGTTCGATCACGGTGTTGGATCATCCTGCACGGTGCCGGGTTGGTGGAGTTCAGCGACCCCGGACCCGGGTTCGTGGTGGAGGGCGACGCCGGGTCGCTGCCGGGCAGATGCCCATCGCCTGGGCCAACTCCCGGACGGTGACGCCGTGCTGCCGGGGCGATGGCGGCGGCCGACCGGTGTCTACTTGGGCGATGCGGACCCGCTGCTGATCGGGCTGGCATGGGCGGAGGCGCGATGGATCCCGGACCGTGCTGGGCCGCCTCGCCCGCCGAGCTGCAGGCAAGGCCAGGCCCGCCCGACACCCCTGGCCGAGGGCGCTGGCTCCTGCCTGCATCGCCTAGCTGGCTAGCCGACCAGCACGGCGCCGATCGCCAGCGCGCGGGATGTGGAGCCAGCTGGGCCACTGATCGCCCCCTAGACGCTGGCGTTGAGTGGGGACGAGCTGGGCTCTTGTTGACACGGCCTCATGCCCCCGCGGCACTCCGGCCCCGCGCGTGGGAGCGTGGTGGGCCGGGCCGCGGTCAAGAGCCCGGCTGCACCAGACCGGTCTCGTAGGCGAGGATCACCAGTTGCACCCGGTCGCGGACGTTCAGTTTCATCAGGGCCCGGGTGATGTGTGTCTTAGCGGTCAGCGGGCTGATCACAAGTCTGGAAGCGATCTGATCGTTGGACAGCCCTTCGGCCACCAGGCGGACGACCTCGCGTTCGCGACCGGTGAGCACGGTGAGCCCGTCGCCGTTCAGCGGGGCAGGCCGGTGAGCGAATTGCTGGACGACCCGCCGCGTGACGCTCGGGGACAGCAGCGCCTCGCCCGCGGCCACCACGGCAACGGCATGGCGCAGCTCGGGGGGCGCGACCTCCTTGGTGAGGAAACCGCTGGCGCCGGCGCGCAGCGCGGCGAAGACGTGTTCGTCGGTGTCGAACGTGGTGAGGATGATGACCTTGGTCGCCGGACGTTCGGTGAGGACCCGGCGCGTGGCCTCGATACCGTCCATCCCGGGCATGCGGATGTCCATGAGGATCACGTCGGGCTCGGCGGTGCGGGCTTGCCATACGGCTTCGTCGCCCGTGGCGGCCTCGCCGACCACGGTCAGATCCTTGGAGCGGCTGAACAAGCTGCGGAAACCCGCCCTGACGAGGGCCTGGTCGTCGGCGAGCAGCACCTTGATCGTCATGTTGCCATGGGGATGCTCGCTCGCACGGCGAAGCCCCCGCTCCCGTCGATGCTCAGCGTGCCACCCAGGGTGGTGACACGTTCGCGCATGCCGGTTAATCCATGTCCCTCGGCCAGGGCCGTCGCGCCGCGGCCGTCGTCGACCACCTCGACCGTCACCGCGTCGCCGGCATAGCGCAGCCGTACCGATACGCAGGTGGCATTGCCGTGCTTGATGGTGTTGGTCAGCGCCTCCTGGACGAGCCTGTGAGCCGCAACGGCCTGGGGCCCGGTGACCGTCGCGGCATCGCCCTCCTCGCGCAACTCCACGCTCAGGCCGGCCGCTTGGGCGGCGGTGACGAGGGCGGCGATGCCGCTCAAATCCGGCTGAGGGGCGGCGTCACCGTCGATCCGCAGCACGCCGATGAGCGAGCGCAGGTCCGCCATGGCCTTGCCGCGCACGTCCATCGCGGTGCGCAGGGCCGCGCGCGTCTCTTCGGGAGATTCATCCAGCGCGTCGGCGGCCACGTTGAGGTGGACGCCGACCACGGCAAGGGTGTGGGCGATGATGTCGTGGAGCTCGCGGGAGATCTCCAGTCGTTGTTCGGCAAGGCGGCGGCGGGCGTCCGCCTCGCGCGCCTGCTCCAGTTGCGCCCGCCAGCGCGCTTGAAGGTGGCGGGCATTGCCGATCGCCAGCACCAGTGCCAGCCACAGCACCTCGGCTCCACCTGAGGCCAGAGCGCGGGCAGGGGAGCCACCCGCGACGGCCCAGTCCCAGGCCACCGCGTACAGCAGCAGGAACAGCCCCACACCGGCGGCCCAGCGGGTCCGGCCCGCCGCAGCCACAGTGTAGGCGGCCGCCGTCAGCGGCCACACCCAGCCGCCCTCGAACAACCCGGCCCCCTGGAAGGCAACCAGTACAAGCGCCGACGTCAGCAAGACACCGACCGGCCATCGCCGCCGCACCACCAGCAACCCGCCGAGCAGGAGCGCCATCGTGACCACCGGCCAGCCGATCGGGGCGCCGACCGCGGCCGGCCCCGTCAGGACGGCGACGGCCGTGAGCACTGCCGGCAACACCACGGGCAGCAGGGCGGAGATCATCGGCTGACGCGGGGCAGGCGGACGGCGGCCAGAGCCATCCAGCCGAGGCTGGCGGCGATGGCGATGCGCTCGGTCAATCCCACCACGGGGGGCAGAGACCGGGAGACCATGACATCGACGAGGGTGACCACAAACAGGATCATTCCAGACACCAAGGCCACCGTGGTGCCAGTGAGCAGGCCATCTCGCGGCCACGCCCTGGTCAGCACCACGGCGGCGGCAGTGAAGGCGGCGAAGGCCGCCCAAGCGGAGAAGCCGTGGACGCTTTCCGGAACCGATGGGTTGTCCCACTGCCCCGGCGGGTCAGCGGGGAAGATCGCGGCCAGCAGCACCCCCAGCGACCAGATTCCCAGCAGCCAGGTCCCCGCGCGACTGGTGCGGGTACGAGCCACCGCCACCGTCAGTGCCGCTGCGGCGAGCGCGATGGCGACCAGCCCTAACGGCACCAGCCAACCGGCACTCGTGTTGACGAACCTGCTGATCGTCTCGCCGACCGGGCTCATCTCCCTGTTGACCACGTCCGAGATCGTGAATGCCGCGACGCCGATGCCGACACCGGCAAGAACTGTTTTCTTCATGGCCCAGACGTTATGAGCGGCCCCTGGTCCCCGGCGTCGTCCATTCGCAGACACCTGCGCGTACACCAACCGGTGTACGCGCAGCCCCAACACGACTCTTCGTTCGCATGCTCGACCGCCCATCCCCGCCGCGGACGCCGCGCCGGTCGACCAGGACCACGAGGACCTACTTGCCTTACGTGGCTGACAGGCCTTTAAGTGGCTGACCAGCTACTTCGCTTGCGAACCCCAGATAACGGTGGCGCCCTTCGCCATTGCCTGCGCCGAAGACGCCGACATCTCGGCGCAGGAGCTGGGGCGATATGAGGAGGCGCTACGCGCGGCCGGCTACCGGGTCGAGTTCGATCCCGACGACGATCAGGCGCTGCGGGTGTGGCCGATCGCGTGACCTTGTGAGGTCATCCGGTTGGGGGCAGGTGTCCCTCGATGTTCTCCCGCACGCGAGCGCGCCGCTTCCCAAACGCGTGCAAGCCGCGACAGAGCGTGACCGCTTTTGCCTTTATGTCCAGGCCGGAGCTGTTCGGTGCCCAATGGCTGGAAGGGCGCTCGAGCTCTGCCGGCCGGGCGGGCCTTCGCGGTGCTGGGGGCGTTGTCGACGGCCAGGGCGGCCTCGCTGTGTGGGTGGCAAGCTGCGGTTTTCACGTTTTCGAGCTCGGAGGGACCTACATCGGCGACAAGCATGTTTCTCACGACTGTTCGAAGGACACCACCCATGGATCTGCACGACGACACACAGTCGGAACCCGACGATGCCCCACCGTCGGAACCTGACGCCCCGCGGCTGGAGAGCGCGACCCCAACCAGTTCCTCTCCTGACTCAAGGTCGACCTCCGACCCGTGGTCCACGGGTAGTCTGCTGACCCTCATCAACGGCGTCATCGTCGCCGTGGGCGGAGTCTTTGTCACCACGTCCTCTGTGCTCATCACCGTGATCGCCTGTGTGGTGACGCTGCTCGTCGTGCTGATGATCATGCTGAAGAGTTGACGTGCCTATCGCGAGGAAATCTTGCTTTCGACTCCTCACGCTCAGTCCTGGTGGTGGGACCTCATCTCCAGGAGCGTGGGCTCACACACGGAGGTTGGTAGGTGGTCCAACTGAGCAAGAACACCGCTCGGGTTGCGCCCCCGCCGGAGGTGGATCCCAGCTGTCGAGATCAGGTCGCGCAGTTCTTTCGCGACCACTACTAGTGCTTTGTTAGGTCGGCGTGTCGTGGTGCCGCTGTGACGGTGTGGGTAGTTTCATGCTGCGGTGACCCCTCATGAGCTTTCGGTTGTGCGGCAACGCCTCGAGGCGTTCGCCGCGGAGATGTTTGCGCCCATGGCCCGCTCGGATCAGCGGGCCAAGGGGGTGACGTACCTGCGTGGGTTGCTGCTGGACGGGCGGCGTAAGTCGATGCAGCCGATGGCGGAACGGCTCGGGGTGGACCACCAGGGGTTGCAGCAGTTCGTGACCACGTCGACGTGGGACACCCGCACGGTGCGTTCCAGGCTGGCCCGACGGGCAATCGACCTCGTGGAGCCGGCGGCCTGGGTCGTCGACGACACCGGTTTCCCGAAGGACGGCACGAGGTCACCGTGTGTGGCGCGACAGTACTCCGGGACCCTGGGAAAGGTGGCGAACTGCCAGATCGGGGTGAGTGTCCATGCGGTCACCGACACCGCCTCAAGTCCACTCGATTGGCGGCTGTTCGTGCCGACGTCGTGGGATGACGAAGCGAGCGATGCCGCCACGCGCTCGGACGTGGCCGCGCGACGCGACCGTTGCGGGATTCCGGGCGCGGAGCGGCATCGTCCGAAGTGGATGATGGCGGTGGAGATGCTCGAGGCGTTGATCGAGCAGGGGCTGTGCCCGCCGGTGGTGGTAGCCGATGCCGGCTACGGCGACAGCAGTCAGTTCCGCGGCGCCCTGGACGAGCGCGGGATCGGCTACATCGTGCAGGTCAAAGGCGACGCCCTCGCACACGCAGCGCACGTGGTTCCGGTGCCGCGGGTCTGGTCCGGCCGAGGCCGACCTCCAACCCGCACCGGCCTGCGCTACCCGGACACCGCCGTCAGCTTGGCCGAACACGTCCGGGCCGCCGGCCGCGACTCAGCGGTCACACTCACCTGGCGCGAAGGCTCCAAGGGTGAGATGAGCTCGCAGTTCGTCTTCCTGCGCGTGCGTCCGGCCGGACACCGCATCGCCCGCGACAGCGACGGCACTCTGCCTGAGCGGTGGCTGATCGCGCAGTGGCCCGACGACGAGAGCGAGCCGGTCAAGTACTGGCTGTCCAGCCTGCCCGCCGACACCGACCGAGCCGATCTGATCCGCCTGGGCAAGATCCGCTGGCGGATCGAGCACGACTACCGCGAACTGAAGACCGGCCTGGGGCTGGACCACTTCGAGGGCCGGTCTTGGACCGGCTGGCACCGCCACGTGACCCTCGTCACCGCCGCACACCTGTTCATCACCATGCTGCGACTCGACCCACAAGCGGCTGCGCCGGCCTGACCCTCTACAAGGTCATCCGCGAGTTACAACTGCTACTCGCGACCTGGACCGGCGCATGTCCCACCTGCCATCGAAGGCTGAAACCGTTACGCCGCAACAGCCATCAACAGACCTAACAAAGCACTACTACCGACTGTTGATGAAGGTGGTGATGATGGCTGGGGCCACACAGGAAGAGGCCGACGATGCCGTTGGGATGACAATGCTCGACCTATGGCGGCGCTGGCCCAAGATCGACGACCCTAAGCGATACTCCTGCCGGGCGGTGGTAAGCAATTTCTACAAGCGCCGCAACACGGACAGGAAAGAAGCCGAACGACTGCTCAGCACCCAGAAGCCGTCAGCAGAGGGCGATTGGGACGCCCAGTTGACGTTGTGGGAAGACCAGGAGTGGGTCGAGCAGATGCTCGACCGGCTGCCACCTGCCCAGCGCGAGATCATGGCCTACTACTTGGAAGGGATGACCGGATCAGAGATAGCCACGTACCTCGACAAGAAGGCTCCCACCATTCGCAAGAACCTGCAGTTCGCCCGAGACCGTCTCAAAGAGATCATCGACCAGGAGCGCTGTATACAGGCGCCGTCCACCTATGCGGCGTCCTGGACTAGGGAGGAGGGCTCCCTGTGAACCACGGCCACACCCCCGAGACCCCGCAGCAGCCGCTTCAGGCGACGCCTCACGACCCGGTAACCGACTACCTGGATTTCATTGACAAGATCGACGAGGACGTCAACCGGATCCCAGATCAGACGGTAGAGGAACGGGTTCAGCAGCTTTTCGGGAACCCTGCACTGTCAGAGGAACAGTCAGTCCTGGGTAACACCCAAGAGGCAGGCGTTCTCTGCAACCAGCCCCAACGGGAGCCGGACTTCGTGCGGGAGTCCGACGCGCTGGAGATCGTCGCGGCGGCACAGCGCGAGGCCACCCGTATCCGATACAAGGCGCAGGCCGAGGCCACTCGGATCCGTGACCAAGCGGAGCGTAATGCCAGCGCACACAGGGATGATGCCCTCACCCAGGCTGCTCAGATTTTGACTGAGGCGCGCCGTAATGCAAAGGAGGAGGCCGCCAGCCTCTATGCCGAAGCCGAACGTCAGGCTGCCCAGCTCATAACTGAGGCACGCCGGACCGCCGGCACGGGGTCGGCCGAGGCCTCCAAGCAAGCCCGGGTTGGCTCGCCTACCGGCGAAGCAAGACCCTCAAAGCAAGTCCTCAAGAGGATCGCTGCCCTCGCCCGAGAGCGCCCTAGTTGGGGGCCTGAACGCCTTTTCGCGGAACTCCGACGCATGGGGGTCCCGGTTTCAGAGCAGGACGTCCAGGCAGTGATCAAGGCAGAACGTAACACTGACGGAGGGCAACACTCGGAGGCAGAGATCCGCGCTTCTTTGTACGGTGAATAGAGCCGTCCCGAAAACGGTCGTTTATGGGACGCCGCCTTAGGGGCGACAGGGTGGCCGCGTCTCCGCAGGAATGATCGTCCCGAAACCCGTCCCGAAAACTTGGCTGGCGGGCATTGAGTATGAGGAGCTTGTCACTTTTAGAAGGTCTCTGCACGGATGTCCGAAGTCCTGTGCAAGGGGCGGGCAGATCGAGCAACACCGGCATGCGCCCCGGTGACCCATGCGGCGCACCGGTCTTGTTACCTTCTCCCGTCGACACTCGTCATAGGGGCGACGACCGAATACGAACGGTCGTCGCACAACGAGTGAAGTGAGGACATGGATGCTGAACAACATCATGTACGTGACGGTTTACGTCACTCATCAGGACCGTGCGCTGGAGTTCTACACCGAGGGGCTCGGCCTGGAGAAGCGGGCCGACTACGCGGGGCCCGACGGGCGGTTCCTCACCGTCGGTGTTCCCGACAGCCCGGTGCAGATCCTGCTGTGGTCGCATGCGGCGGCCGCAGGCCAGCCGGGCGGCACGGGCGCCACAGGCCAGCCCGTCGCGCCCGGTCCACTGATCCTCGAATCCGACGATCTGGGCAAGGACTTCGAGATCATGCGCGAGCGCGGCGTCACCTTTGAAGAGGGGGAACCCGTGGACTATCCGTTCGGGGTCCGGATCGAGGCGGTGGACCCGGACGGCAACCGGGTCTCGCTGCGTCAGTCGCGAAAGCCGCGCCAGTCGTGACCACCCACCCCTCCGACCTCGTGACCGAGGCGTTCGAAGCCCAGCGCGATCGGCTGCGGGCCCTGGCCTACCGCGTGCTGGGGTCGCACGCCGACGCCGAGGACGTGGTCCAGGAAGCCTGGATGCGCCTGGTCCGCCATGACGAGGCGACCATCGGCAACCTGGCGGGGTGGCTGACCACCGTGGTCGGCCGGATCAGCCTGGACCTCCTGAGATCCCGCCAGACTCACCCTGAGACCGGCTACGGGCACGAGTTCACCGACCTCGTGGTGACGGCCGCCGACGAGCCCACGCCGGACGAGCAGGTGGCGCTGGCCGATTCGGTCGGCTTCGCCCTGCTCGTCGTGCTGGACTCGCTCAACCCGAGCGAGCGGCTGGCGTTCGTCCTGCACGACATGTTCGCGGTCCCGTTCCAGGAAATCGGCCACATCCTGGGCAAATCCGCCGACGCAACCAAGATGATCGCCAGCCACGCCCGCCGCAAGATCCAAGCCACGGACCGGCCGGCGGGCCCCGGCCGCGAGCACCAAGAGGTCGTCCAGGCATTCCGTGCTGCCGCCGTCGGTGGCGACTTCGAGGCGCTTCTGCGGGTCCTCGACCCGAACGTGAAGCTGACCGTCGACACCCCCGCCGGTGTGATCATCACCCTCGGCGCCACCGAGGTGGCCGCCGGTGCCCGGATGTTCTCCGGTGAGGTCACCCGCCAACGGCCCGTGCTGGTCAACGGCGTCCCCGGGCACATGTCCTGGCGCTCGGACGGAACGCCGCTGTCGGTCATCGCTTTCACCGTCGCCGACGGACGGATCACTGGCATCCATATCGTTGTGACCCGGCCAAACTCGCCTCGATCCAGCTGCCCGCCCCGGCCTGAGCCGGTGTCGTCAGGGTCGGCCCGTGCATGGCAAGTCATCCCGGGCCGACCGATGTCAACTTCCGTGTGGGTGAGAACGGGCGCCGTTTCATAGGCGACCACCTATGAAATAGCGAGCTCGTTTCTCGATCACACCTCGAACAATGTGAACACTCTGACGCGCGAGATCACTAAAGGGATCGCGAGGAATCGCCCCGTTCTGTCACGGTGGGTAGGGTCTGCGCTACTTGGGAGGGAAACACATGCCCGGATGGGACGAGGAGGTGGCGGCCACCACCGCCAGCGAGGTGAGTAGGGCTCTGCTGGACCCCCTGCGGCGCTGGTCGGACCTAGCCGTGCCGAGCTTCCCCGCGGCCGCGGAGGAGCTCATGGCGTGGCTGGCCGACCCCCGTGCCTTCGATAAGGATTTCCATCCCATGGCGTTCGACTCGGCGATGCAGGACTACGATCACGCGGCCAAGCAGGGCCTGGGCACGAAGGCGAAGGATGTCCTGAGCGCAGAGCTGGCGCATGTCCAGCGTGTGCTCACGTCGTTGCGCGCTGGCGGCTGGTCGGGCGACCAGGAACCGGCTAAATCCGCACTGCGCACGCTGCTCGGCAAGCTGGACAATCACGAGGTGCTACAGGCGGCGTGGCGGGATCTATGGTCCAAGATCGACAAAAAGCAGACGTCGGCCGAAGCCATTGCGCCCGTCCGGGACGTATTTCTCGAGCTCGCACGCCGGGCCGGTCACTCCCTCGAGTTCGGCAGCGACTTCATCGCCATCCTCCAGGGCGTCCTGGCCGATGGCAGCTGGGCTGTAACCGCCATGAAGTCCACCCTCGGCGACGTCCTTACGGTCGAGGCCGGACAGCAGGATGGAGATCCCCTGGCCGCGGCTGGCCTGACGATCGATGAGCGGAACGCCATATGCGAGCGCTTTCTCGCGCTTCCCGCCCCATCGAGCTGGCACGTGGTCTGGCTGGTCTACGAAAAAGCCAGCATGCCGGTCATGTTCGCCGAGCTGGGCAACATCTCCCTCTTCTCCAGCCAGTACGTGCCCAACGACGCGCAGGCCGCCTCGGCCAAGTGCAGCTCATACGCCAGGAACTGGACCACGACAGACGGCAAGGTCCTGGCCGAGATGCCCCACCGGCAAGGACTCGTCAACGTTCGCGTCTTCCTCCCCGCACGCCTTTACGCCGATCCGGTAACCGTCGCCCGCAACCATGTGGACGCACTGGTTGCCGTCGGAAAGTTCCACGCCGGCATCGGGCACGGCGACTGGCGGCTGGCTGAGGGACACACCCACATCGGCCACGGGAGCTCTTCGGAACGGTACTTCCGGCTCGGCGCCGATGCCGCGCAACAGCATTTGGATCACCAACGCCGGTCGGCGGTGTTCAGCGGGATGGAGGCGTTCTGGAAACAAAAGGACGGCTCGCCCTCCATGGACGATGACCGTTTGGCCGAAGCGGTCGAGCTGCTGCGCTGGTGGCAGGCCGCCCAGGAACAGACGCCGCTGGCACGCGTGATCGCGGACGTCCGGGTGATCGAAACCGCCTCCTCACGCATCGGGCCGGGGAAGTGGCACCAGCACCTGACAAGGTTCCTGAAGCCCGCCTGGATCGTGCACTCCGTGCACGGCCAACTGCGCGATACCCTGCACGACGCCCTAGGCGGCGCATCCGAAGGACTCAGCCCCCAAGCTCGCGAGCGACGCCAGACGGTGGCCGCCGCGACGCGACGCACTGACGATTTCCCCTGGATCGGGCTGGTTCCCGGCACCACCCGGACCGCCTTGACCGAGTTGCTGGACATCTACCCCGAACACCATCACACCCGGCGTCGCCTGCGCACCCTGGCCAGCCGCCTGAGCAACCACGACGCCTTCAACAAGTGGCGCGCATCGCTCGACACCCGCTGGACCCATCTGCTCGACAGGCTGGTACGCACCCGCAACGCGATCACCCACGGTGGCCCCGGGACCGCCGACGCCGTACGATCCGTTGCCTTGTTCGCCAGCCAGCTCAGCGCCTGGGAGGTACAGCTCGCCTTGGAGGCCGCCTTGAAGAACATCAGTCACGAAGCAGCTCACCAGGAATTCTCTGAGGCTGACAACGATCTCCTCGGCAAGATCCACAGAGCTCCAACGCCCGGGGATGTGCTCCACGACTCCGCGGTGCCGTCACGTCCGCCCGCGTAGGTGACCGCCGCCCCAGTACGACCGGGCCGGATGGGCCGCCGACGGGCCGCAGCATTGGCGCCGATGCGCAAACCGGGTCGATGCTCAACCAACCGATGCCCGGTTTTGCTCCCTGATAACGTCCCTTCTCCGGAGCGAAAACCGCGAGCGAAGGGCGCCCTGTGCCGCTTCCCCCCGACGAGATCAGGCGCCGTCTGGCCTACATCCGATACCTCCACCATCTCGGAGTCGACCAGGCCCGTGGCTGCGGAGGTTTCGTCCGACACCGCTTGTTGGCGAGTTCTGACACCGCCGGGCACGTGTCGGTGCCGCGGATGTTGGTTTGCGTCGACACCGCTTCCGCGCCCGACGGGTGTCAGGTTGTCCGCTGCTTTGTGGCTTGGGCCAGACGGTAGGAGTCGGTGCCGGTCTCGAGGATGGTGCCGCCGAAGGTGAGTCGGTCGACGATGGCTGCGCATAGCCGGGGGTCCGTGAAGGTCTTGGTCCAGCCGCCGAAGGACTCATTGGACGCGATCGCGACCGAGGCCTTCTCCTCACGCTCGGTGAGGACCTGGAAGAGGAGTTCCGCGCCGCGGCGGTCGAGTTGCATGTAGCCGAGTTCGTCGATGCACAGCAGGTCGACGCGGCCGTAGCGGGCGATGGTCTTCGCCAGCGTCATCTCGTCGGCGACCTCGACGAGCTCGTTGGCAAGCTGGGTCGCCAGGGTGTACTTGACCCGGTAGCCGGCCATGGCGGCCTCGGTGCCGAGTGCGATCAGCAGATGGGACTTGCCGGTGCCGGAGTCCCCGATCAGACACAGCGGCTGTCCCTTCTGGACCCATTCGCACTTGGCGAGGGTGTGGATCACGGCGGGATCGATGTTGGGGTTGGCGTCGAAGTCGAAGGCCCGCAGGGACTTCTCGCGGGGGAACTTGGCGGCCTTGATCCGGCGTTCGGACCGGCGTCGGGCGCGATCGTCGCACTCGGCAAGCAATAGTTCGGCGAGGAACCCGCGGTAAGACATCTGCTCACGCCCTGCCCGGTCGGCGTACTCGGTGAAGGCGTTGCGGATGGTGGGCATCCTCAGCATCCGGCACGCTTGGTCGATCGCGGCGTCGGCTGCTTCCTCGGTCATTCCACGGCGCTTGGTGGTCACGGTGCGGCTCCTTCGTTCGGGGTGTCACGTCGGCTGGCCAACAGCTGGTCGTACTTCTCCACGCTCGGCAGCGGCCGAGTGTCAGCCGGGATGTGGGCGCGAAGCCGGCGCTCGGTCAGCGATCGCACGGCAGGGGCTTCGCCTTCCTCGTCACCTGTATGGGCGGTGGACTGGCCCGCGGTCGTGCCGTCGGCTCCGCCATCTGCTGTGTCGTTGTACTTGCGCGCTTCCAACGCGACCGCGTCCGCGGTGAGCGCGCCTGCACGCAGAGCCGTAGCAAGCCCGGCGACGACGTGTTCGTGTGGAAGGTGCCGGTGCAGCATCAGGACCTCGATCAGGGCACGGGTGCCGTCGGCATCACCGTGGGCCTTGCAGGCCGCGGCCCACCAGGCGTCGTGAACGGGCGTGAACCGCCCGGATGCCCTGGCCTGCTCCAGCGCTGTCGCACCGGGTAGCGCGCCCGGTTTGCGGAGGAGGACCTCGAGATAGTGGTCCAGGTCGACCCGGGTCGAGCCCTTGGTCATGAGCCGTTCGTGGCGGGCGATCTCGGTCCTGCCGTCGAACACGACCAGGTCGCTGGCGTTCAGGAGCACCCGGGCTTGACGGCCGACCATGCGCGCGGGCACGGAGTACTTGTTCATCCGGACCGTGACCTGGGCGTACCTGTCCACGCGCGGGGTGAACCAGCGGCCGGTCTCGAACGGCTCGGTCGGAAGGGGCGCGAGGAGTGGCTGCTCGGTGGCGAAGTGTTCCCCGACCGTGCGGGCGCGGGACCCGATCCGCCGGGCATCGTCGGCTTCGTCCCAGGCGTCGACCATAGCGTTGAGCTCGTCTAGGGAGTCGACCTCGGGGATAGGGACGAGGTGGTTGCGTCGGAACCAGCCGATCTGCCCCTCGACGCCACCCTTCTCGTGCGCACCTTGGATTCCGGGCTGGCAATAGAAGGCTTCGATGCCGTAGTGGGAACGGACGGCGGTCCACCTGTCGGCCTCGACCCGCTGGCGGGAGAACCCGATCACGCTCGCGACGGCGGCCTTGAGGTTGTCGTAGCGGATCTTCCCGGTCGGCACCCCGCCGAGCACGTTGAAGGCGTGGACGTGACCCTCGAAGAAGGCTTCCTGCCCAGCCGAGGCACTGACCCTGTGCACGGCCTTGCCCGAGTAGGAGAGCCGAAGGCTGAACAGCGCGCAGGTTACGAGCTCGCCGCGCAGGCGGATGGCGACGTCGCCGAAGTCAACCTCGGCCTCGCGGCCCGGGAGGTGCTCTTGCGGGATGAACGCGTTGGCAGGTTCCCGTCCGACCTCGACGCGAATCTCACGGCGTCGGGTGGCGACGTACTCGCGGACCATCCAGTACGACACCACCCCGGCCCCGTCATGTTCGTCAAGCAGTCGATCGAAGATCCGCTTCGCCGTGTGTCGCTGCTTCCGCGGCGCGTCGAGGTCCGAGCGCAGCCAGTCGTCGATCACCACTCGGTACGCGTCAAGCCGTGAGCCGCGTTTGGGCGGTTGCTTTCTCTCCTTCGGCCATGCAGATTCCAGCGCCGCTGTCACGGTTCGGAAGCCGACGCCGTGCTTGCGCTGCAGCGCGCGGTTGGACATCCCAGATCGGGCATCCCGTCGGATCGCCGCGTACAGGTCGACCCGGGAACGCGGCTGCGTCATCGGTGGCACTCCTGACGTGAGCACGCCGTGGGCACGACTTTCGGCACCGGGCCACCGCCCGGGAACGGTGACCGCATGCGACCACAGCCCGGAATCACTGGCCCTACCGAGGTGCCTGGTCATGTGCTGCGCAGGGCTTCGGTGGGCGGTACTGAGTCGGCCCGGAGTGCGGGGTACGACCGACGACGGAGCCGATGAGCAGCGAGTAGGCCAGGTCGAGTCCCACTGAAGCCCAGGTCAGTACGACGGCCCGGCCTTGCGTGGTGACGAAGACGTTGGTGACGAGCACGCCCAGGATCAGGCCTGTGATGCCGCCGACGACATCAACCTCGACACCACCTGTCCGCCCCGTGTCCCTGGCGCGACGAAGATCTGCTTGCGCGGTGCCTAATCGGTCTTCCCGCAACACCTCGCGGGCCCCTCAGTGTTCGCTGCTGAAGAACCGTAGCAACAGCGGGCCGACGGTCTGTGGGTCGACGACGTGATCCGGCCCCTCGAGGGTCTCCCGTTGAGCGTGGGGTAGTAGGTCTGCAAGCTCGTCGGCTGCGCGGTCGAAGAAGTCCGAGGGCAGGCCTGCCATGTAGGGGGCCGTGATCGGTCCTCCGGTGGTGACCAGGACCGGTTGGGTGACCGTTGCCAGTCGATCGGCCGGCAATTGGTAGCGGTTGAGGAAGACGCTGTCGTGGACCAGCGTGGGCGCGAGGGCGACCGAATGCGCCCAATGCGCCGTCTGCTTGCCTGCCGCTTTCCTGGCCGCGATGTTGTCGTCGGAGGCGCCGGTCACGCGCATGAACAGTTCGAGAACCTCCTCGTCTCGCCCGGCGTCGAAGGCGCGTCGGGTGTCCGCGATGTACTCCTCGAATCTCGAGCGCAGGTCGTCTCCGACCGCATATGGCACCTCCCACACGGCGATCGTGTCGATGGCAGACCCTGCCGCGGCGGCCTCCAGCGCCAACGCACCGCCAGAGGACGCCCCGAACACGTGCGCCGAGCCACCAGCCTCCGCGATCAACGCATCCAGGTCTTCGATCTCCCGCTCCACGGCGTAGGGCTCGGTGAAGCCGCTCGCGCCGCGTCCCCGACGGGCATAGTTGTAAACCGTGAAGTGCTCGGCGAGAGCAGGTACCAAGGGAGCGTTCTCGGCTCCGTCGTCCAGTCCGCCGCCTACCAGGACGACAGCCGGGCCGCTTCCCTTCCGGTCGTAGGCGATGGTGGTGCCATCGTTTGATGTCACGCGAAAGGCCATCTCGTTCATCTCACATCTCCGTTCGAGAGGTTTGTCTCAGCGCCTGAGCAGCGTGCCGACGACGGCCTCGGTGCGCGACCACCGCGCCCTTGCGATCACGGCCGCCACGACGAGAAAGGCGAGCGGCAGCCAAGGGCTCTGCTCGAGCACGAACTGATCGGTGATGACAGCACCGGTCAGCAATGCCGCCAACCCGAGACTGGCCAGGCCCGCCAGAGCCGGGATCAGAAGTCCAACCCCTCCCGCGACCTCCAGCGCTCCGACCAGGTACCGGAGCCACTGGCCAGCCCCGATGTCGGCGAACATGTCCACCATGACCGGGTCGCCGGCGAGCTTCGAGATTCCGCCGCCGGCGATTATCGCCGCCAGCACGACTTGCAGAATCCAGACCCCGATGCTGCTCGCCCGCCCGGGCGTGTGCGCAACGGTTTCCGAGTTGTTCTTGGGGATGGTGCTCATTCGGCTCTCCTTGTCGTGTCCGGGCCTGGTACCGGTGATGGCGTTGGCCGAGTGGGCCGGGTTGTCGGAGTTGATGTCGACCAAGTGCTCGCGGTAGCGGGATCTATTTCTTCTTGCGGTAGAGGACCATGGTGATGGGACCGAAGACCGCGACGAGAAGTACGGACGAGACGAGCACCCAGCCGATTTCCCCGGCGGGCACGGAGCCGTCCATCAGGCCGCGTACCACGGTCGCCAGGTGGGTGATCGGGTTGACCTCGACGACCGCCTGAAGCCATCCGGGCATCGTCTTCGGGTCCACGAAGATGTTGCTCACGAACGTCAGTGGGAACATCACCATCATGCTGACCCCCGCCACCGAGTTCGGCGTGCGCAGGATCAGGCTGAGCATCGTCCACAGCCACGACAGGCAGAACGAGAACACCAGCAGCAGCGCGACCGACAGCACCACGCCGACGGCGCCACCCTCCGGCCGGAACCCTAGGACCAGGCCGAGCATGATGACGATCGCCGACCCGATCGAGTAGCGCACCAGATCGCCGAGCAGGGCGCCGACCAGCGGGGACGGTCGCCACACCGGGAGCGACCTGAACCTGTCGAAAACGCCTTTCTGAATGTCGGTGTTCAGCGTAATACCAGTGTTCATGGTGATCATGACGTTCGCCTGCACCAGGATGCCCGGCAATAGGAACTGCAGGTATTCCTGCGTCGACCCGGCGAGCGCGCCACCGAACAGGTAGGCGAACATCAACGTGAACATGATCGGGAACATGGTCACGTCGACGAGCTGCTCCGGGACGTGTTTGATCTTCAGCAAAGCGCGCCAGCCGAATGTCAACGAGGTACTCACCGGACCGGGTCGGGGCGGGCGCTCACCGGCCAAGAGCACACCGCGCAGCGCGTCCTCGGTGACCGGCGGCGACGCCTGCTCCGCGGACGTGGCATTCATGCGGCATCCTCCTTGGGTGTCTCCTCGGACGGGTGACCGGTCAGGGCGAGAAACACCTCGTCCAGGCTCGGCTGACCGAGCGCGAACTCGGTGACGTCGATGCCGCCGCGGGACAGCTCGGCCAGGGCGCGGGCGACCCGCTCGGGGTCGGAGATCCTTGCGGACAGCGCGACCGGGTCGGCGGACGGCTCGACCTGCACCTCGAGGACGCCGGCGAGGACCCGCTCGGCCTCGGCCCGCTGCTCGGGCGCACGTAGCCGTACGTGCAGCGAGCCGGCGCCGAACGATGCCTTGAGCTGGCCGCTGGAGCCCTCGGCGATGACCTTCCCGTGGTCGATCACCGCGATGCGGTCGGCCAGCTGGTCGGCCTCGTCGAGGTACTGCGTGGTCAACAACACGGTGGTGCCTTCGGCGACCAAACCCCTGACGATCTCCCAGACCTGGTTCCTGCTGCGCGGGTCGAGCCCGGTGGTCGGCTCGTCCAGGAAGATCAGTTCCGGGGGGACGACCAGGCTCGCTGCGATGTCGATGCGCCGGCGCATCCCGCCGGAGTACTTCTTCACCTGCCGGTCGGCGGCATTGGCGAGGCCAAACGCGTCGAGCAGGTCGGCCGCTCGCCGCCTGCCCCGCGGGCGCGAGTAGCCGAGCAGCCTGGCGAGCAGCAACAGGTTCTCCACCCCGGTGAGATCCTCATCGACCGACGCGAACTGCCCGGTAAGGCTCACCCGGGTCCGTACCGAACGCGCATCACGCACGACGTCGTAGCCGAGCACTTGCGCCTCTCCGGCGTCGGGGCGCAGGAGCGTAGCGAGCATGCGGATCGTGGTGGTCTTGCCCGCCCCGTTCGGGCCGAGCACGCCGTACACGCCACCGGCGCTCACGGCCAGATCCACACCGGCGACCGCGTGGGTCTTGCCGAAGCTCTTCTTCAACCCTCTCGTCTCGATCGCGAGCTTTCCCATGGGTTCGAGTCCTTCTCTCGGTGTTGCGAACGGATTGGTTGAGCTAGTCAAGTTTGACTACTTGGCCAGAGTACGCGAGGAGAACGTCTAGTCAAGGTTGATTAGAAGCGCATCTTGAGGGGATCGTGGACCGTTCGCCACGAACCCGGATCATCGGCCATGGTGTAGGCGCCGTCAGACAGCCGTTTGCTCAAGCTCTTCGCCCACTCGAGCTCGGTGCGCGCATGGCCCGCCCACAGCTCAGCCTGGTCCCGCACGTGCTCGGGGATGTCGGGGCTCGGGTTCTCCCGCCATTTGGCCTGCTCCACGAGCTCCGCTTCCAGGCGCGCGACCCGCTCGTTGACGTGCACGATGGCATCCGCCCTGGTCAGCATAGGCAACATGGCGATGGACGCGTTAAGCATGGTGGGGTCATGGGTGCGCCGCAGACCGTCACGGACAAGTTCGACGATCTCCTCGCGGCCCCGTGCCGTCGCCCGGTACAGGATGCGCTCCGGCCCGGAGTTGCCCGGCTCGGCGTGTTCGGTGAGGAGGCCATCAGCCGCCGCCTTCTTCAGCGCGTGATAAATCGAGCCGGGCTTGATCTTGGCCCAAATCTCTGCACGCCAGCTCTGCAGTTCGGACCGCACCTGGTAGCCATGCGCGCCGCCGGAGAGGTGCACGATACCGAGTACCAGGAGCTTCGTCGCCGACATGCGCCCACCTCCGCTCAATCTGCTCGGACTCGCTCCGCTTGCGCGCCCGCCAGGGTGGTGTCAACTCCCACCAACACTAGGGTGCCCTCCTGGTCCGGGTGGTGTCAGCACTGACCTACAAACGGTGCTGGTGGAGACCTCCAAAGCCAGGCCCGCCTGCCCGAGCCGCTCTCCTCCGCCAGCGTCCTGATGTTGCACGACGCGGCCGAGGGTTTCCTGCTGTTGGCCGCCGAACACCTCAATGTCGCCCCGCCCAACGGGCTGGAGAACTACTGGGAAGGTCCTCAAACCCGCGCTCGGCACCGATCTGCCGGTCGCGCAAGGCATGAAGCGCCTGAACAAGATCCGTAACACACTCAAGCACAATGGCGGCCATCCCGACCAGCCCACCATCAATCTCGCCGCCACCGACACCACCACGTTCCTGGAAGCCAGCACCCCGCTGGTCTTCCAGCTGGACTACGCCGCCGTGTCGATGGCCGATGTGATCCCCAGCAGCCGGTGCGCGACCTGGTACGCCAGGCGGAGACCGCAAGCGCTGACGGCAAACAGGTGAAGGCCATGGTCGCCCTCGTGGAGGCGTTCGAGGAACTCTTCCAGGTCTCGCCGCTCGATCGGGACAATGCCCTCAAGTCGGTCCTGCGCCTCGGCCCCACCATCACCAGCCCGCTGCGGGACGGGGAGATCGCGAGGGTGCTGTACCCGCCGGAAGACGACCACCGCAGGCGGACGGGCGGACGCCATCACGAACTGTCCCAGCAGATCGCCAGCGTGACCGAGATCGTCATGGCCCTGCAGGCGGCCACCCGGCTCACGCTGATCGGCGTCGACTTCGCAGCGGCTCATCGCTTCGGCCTGCTCACGCCGGACATCGACGACTACATCAACGGCCGGCGACAGTACCGGGCGCCGGAGAACTACGCGCCCACCCCGGAGGATGTGGCCTGGTGCTGCCAGTTCATGGTGACCGCCTCGCTACGGCTGTCAGCTGCCGAAGCACAGCTCCAAGACCCTTACCAGGGCACGCAGATCTGGAAGACGATCGCCACGCGGCCCTCGCCCGGCGCTGAACTCGTCTGGAACCAAGAGTGAGCACGCTGCTGCCCCGCACCGCCGCCGACTTCACGCTGAGCGAGGCGACGCTGCAGTACTGACCGACGCGGTGGCCGCCTCGACCCAGTGCGCCTACGCCAGCGACATGACCGCGTTCACCACCTGGTGCACTGAGCGGGGCCGGAGGGAAGCTCCCCGCCCACCGCCGAAACCATCACTTAGGCAGCGGAGCGTCTTCCTCTGCTGCGGGGGCGGTCACTTGGTCTGAGGCGCCACTTTCGGAGCGAAGACTGCGCCGGTTCCGGTTTCGGACAAGTCGGGCAGGACCGGGAGCAGGATACCTACCGGAGATGACGCTGTTTAACCATCACCACCGAGTGGTTTGCACGCCCGCTCTGGCGGCCGTGCACGGGACTTCGCACATCCGTGCAGACGACTTCGGAAACTGACAGTCGTCCCGACACCTCACTCACCGATCTTGAGTTTCGGGACCGTTTCAGGGCCTACATGGCCTTCCGCGGATGATCGCAGTCGCAGAGAACCAGCGGAGGTTTGTCATTTTGCCCGCAATGAGCGACACCTGTCGCCGACCAGCGATTCAGCAGCAACTCCGGATGACCGGCGAACACGCAGCGGGGATTCTCTATACCGCGCCCTGACCCCAACGAGAATTCAGCTTGAGCCAGCAGTGCGACGCGCCCTCGTAGCGGGAGCCGGTGGGCTTGATGACGAGGCCCTCGACACCGGCGACGTGCATCGTCTCGTACCAGGCGCGGGCCTCGACGGTTATCTGGGGTAGTCAAGCGAAAGAGCTGGTCAGCTGCTTGAAGGCCTGTCAGGCACGTAAGGCATGTAGCTCGGCCCACATGCTGCGCTGGCGGCTCACCGAGAAGTCACGCTCTTAGCGCTGGGATCGTTCTTCCTTCGCAAGGATGGATGCGGGGCCACGGGCCCGTTGTCGGACACCGGGCCAGGGCCGTACGGCGGTCAGCCGAGCTCGGCGCGGATCTGCGGGAGCACTTTGGTGCCGAGCAGTTCGATGGCGTGCAGGAAGTCGCGCTGCGGCATGCCGTCGACGTCCATCTGCAGGATCTGACGGGGTGTGGCAAAGCAGGCCGTGCAGGTGCAGGATGCGGTCGGCGACCTGGTCGGGGCTGCCGGCGAAGACCATGCCGCCGGGGCCGAAGGCCGCGGCGCGGTCGGCGCGCGGCGGGGCGGGGCGGCCCAATTCGGCCAGGCCGTCGGCCATCATCTGGTGCTCGTGCTCCAGGTAGGGGGCGTGCGCCTGTGCGGTGGTGTCGGCGACGAAGCCGGGCACGGCGACCGCGATGCCGGCCTGGTCGGCGGGGTGGCCGACCTCGGTCCAGGCGTCGCGGTAGGCGTGCCCGTACTGCGCCCAGTGCTCGGGGGTGCCGCCGAGGATGCCGAGGAACATCGGCAGTCCGAGTTCGACGGAGCGGTAGACCGAATGGTCAAGATGCGCTCCAGGTGGCGCGGGATGGCTGACAGGACCAGGTTGCTTGACGGGCCCGGTGCGCGGTGCGTGCGGCGGTTCAGCCGGGCGTGGCCTCGCCGGGCGGTGGCGGCGCGGACGGCCTTCACCGGCTTGCGCACCGCCTTCCAGACAGAGGCGTCGGTGGAGGAAGCCATCCAGGTCGTGCAGGCAGCACCCGAGAACCCACCTGGACCTTCCTGACCAACCACACCCGCGTGCTGGTGATCCTCGCCGACAATCCCTGCGCCCGGATCCGGGACATCGCCGCGGCCATTGGCATCACCGAACGCGCCGCGCACGGGATCATCACCGATCTGGTGCAGGAGGGCTATGGGGAGCGGGTACGCGAGGGGCGCCGCAACCGCTACGTGATCGTTCCCGGCCGTCATCTGCGTCACCCCAGCCAGAACACCGTTCCCGTGCAATGGCTCGTCGACCTGTTCGCCGGTACCCTCGCAGGTCTTAAGGCGAGACAGCGTGGCGCGGAGGCCGAGCAACAGGCGCCGGACACCTCGCGCCGGGAGCGCGACTGACGGGCCAGGGGCTGTCCACGTCTGCCCGGCGGATCATCGTCATACAGAGGGGCGGCGGTTCCGCTCACGCGGCGGGCCGAGGTCCTGCGGCCCGGCGCAGCCGGTTGGCGATCGCGGCTCCCAGCCCCTGCTCCCCCGGCGGGGACGCGATGATGAGGTCGCAGCCTCGCTGGTCGAGTTCGCGCAGGAAGGCGTACAGCTCGCGCGCGTAGGCGGGCATCGACGCGGGCAGCGCCACCACGGCGTGCGCTTTCACCTCGGCGTCGGCGAAGGCGGGAGGAAGCAGGACGCCCACCCGGTGCCCCGATTCCTGCGCGCGTTCCGCTTCGGCGATCACCTTGTCGGGCTCGACCAGGACGACCCGGGCCCGCGGAGCGTAGTGCGAGGGATGCTGCCCGGGCACCCGGATGTGGCTCGTCGCGGGGACCGCGAGCGGGCGCCCCAGTGCCGTTTCGAGGTCTTCACGCGTCACTCCGCCGGGCCGCAGGATGCTCAGGGTCTCGCCCGTGGCGTCGACGATGGTTGACTCGACGCCGACCTGGCACGGGCCGCCGTCCAGCACGACGTCGACGGCGTCGCCGAGTTCGGCGCGGACGTGGCCGGCCGTGGTGGGGCTGACCGAGCCGAAGCGGTTGGCTGAGGGGGCCGCGATGCCGCCGCCGAAGGCGGCCAACAGCGCGAGCGCGACAGGATGGGCGGGCACGCGCACGGCCACCGTCTCCAGGCCGCCGGTCGTCTCCAGCGGCACCCGGCGGCCGCGCCGCAGCACCAGTGTCAGCGGCCCCGGCCAGAAGCGTTCGGCCAGCAGCCGCGCCGTCGCCGGCACGTCCGCCACCCAATCGCCCAGCTGCTCCGCGTCGGCGAGGTGGACGATCAGCGGGTGGGAGGG